>NZ_FNPV01000008.1 GCF_900107405.1 Tindallia californiensis
CACCTCCTTTCGCATAATCTGCAACTTCATCTCAAATTACTCATCAGTCAAGATAATCATGGAAATTCGTAACAGAAAACATTTTTCCCTTTTAAGGAGTTCCGCCTAATGTTTTCCAAATATCTTCAAACTGTTTCTGCAGCTGATCCCCAACGTTTGTCAGCATTCCTATCGCTACCACTGACACAAGTACTAAAATCAATCCATACTCTACCATCCCTTGACCTGATTCCTCTTTTAATAACCAATTCATCCTTTTACACCTCCTTTCGCATAATCTGCAACTTTATCATCTACTTCTTCAACAACCATAGGCATTCTTCTATTCTAAATAAACACTATGGCCGTCGACTAGAAAAATAATATCAAACTTTTCCTCATTCGTCTGGACAATTTTTGTCATTTTTGTTCACAATTTTTGTCGTGTTTTTGGACTTTTAAACACAGCAAGGACTTATGTCCTATGATTTGATGTATTTTTTTGAATTAAAATGAATTTCCCTTTCTATAGTATTTCTTTTCAGAACTTTCAGTGCTCTGCTGTGATAAAGCAAGGAAGCGATTAATAATAGGAGGTTCTCGTCATGTTTATTCACTATTTTTGCTGTATTTTGGCCTTTTTGTTTTTTTTTAGGCACTAAGACTTAGTGGTTTTCTAGGACTCTCAGAGTTCTCAGCTTGATAAACTCAGTTATTAAATATATATTTATTGAAACAGGAAGCTTCATAGCCATCCAAAATGTCTAGGACCACCTCAGCCCCTTCAATTGTGACATTTTTCAAAATTGTTGGTATGATAGTGATAATTTCGAAAATATGCTTTATTAAAGGAGTGTAACGTATGGAAACGATTGATATGATTATTCATTTTTCTTTAGAAGCCAGCTCTTTTATCGGTAAGTTAGTTTGGGGAACACCTTTTTTAATTTTAATGCTCGGAACTGGTTTTTATTTAACCCTTCGCTTAGGGTTTCTTCAGTTTACTCATATGGGTTTTGCATGGCGAAACACCTTCGGCAAAATGTTTCAAAAAAATCTCGACGGTGATAACAGCGGCTCCATCACTTCCTTCCAATCATTAACTTCCGCCATGGCCGCAACTATCGGAGTGGGAAATATCGCCGGTGTTGCAACCGCCATTGTCTTAGGTGGACCTGGAGCTGTTTTCTGGATGTGGGTGTCTGCTCTTCTCGGTATGGCAACCAAGTTTGGCGAAGCTACTTTAGGAGTAAAGTTTAGGAATATCAACTCTGACGGTTCTTATTCCGGCGGAGTAATGCAGTATATCGAAAACGGGATTGGAGCTCATTTCAAATGGTTAGCGGTTTTATATGCGCTATTCGCCGGATTAGCCGCCTTCGGTATAGGCAATATGGTGCAATCCAATACAGTGGCTGTAGCAATGGAAGAATTTGGTGTTTCTCCTAAAATTTCCGGACTTATTATTATGGGAATGGTGGGCCTAGTTACTCTCGGAGGGATTGTAAGAATTGCACGAACGGCAGAAATGGTAGTTCCAGCAATGTCTGTTTTATACCTTTCAGGTTCTTTCGCTATTCTGCTCTTAAATTACTCAGCTATTCCACAGGCTTTTCAAAGCATCTTCTATTACGCTTTTAACCCTTATGCCGCTGGCGCAGGCGGAGTCGGCGTTGCCGTTTCTCAGACTATCCGCTTCGGTGTTGCTCGAGGTGTATTTTCCAACGAAGCCGGACTGGGCGGATCTTCCATCGTTCATGCTCAGGCAAAAAATGTTCCTGTCGGACAAGGACTTTGGGGGTTATGGGAAGTGTTTGTTGATACTATGATTGTTTGTACTATGACCGCCTTGGTTATCCTGACAACAGGAGTCCTCGACTCTGGTCTTACTGGCGCAGAATTAACAGCCGCCGCTTTTCATCATAGTTTGCCAGGACCAGGTGGATATATCATATTGGTCTCCATTGTATTTTTTGCTTATACCACCATGCTTACCTGGTGCTATTATGGTGAAAAAAGTTGGGAATATTTATTCGGAAAGAGAATAGTGATTCCTTACCGAATTCTCTTTTTGCTCTTTTTATACATTGGTGCCAACTATGAATTACAAGCTGTCTGGAATTTTTCAGACACACTCAATGGTCTTATGATCGCCCCAAACTTGATTGCATTACTATTACTAGCCGGTGTCCTCGTTGTCGAAAAACAAGATTTTCTTAATAAGCATCTATAGGTAAAGCATTCTGTTCTCTAGCCATTATTGTTTTATGTATCAAAAAACTCCCCTGGTATCATCCTGAATAAAATTCAAGATGATACCAAGGGAGGTTCAAGTCCACATTGTATCAATTATATACCCGCTAAATTCAATGTCAACAGAACTATTGCCCTGTTTTTAAGGTTTTTTTAGATAAGAAGATTCCAAGGATTACCCAAAAAAGAATTCCTACTGCTACCCACAGATAATTTTGGATAAATCCTTGTTCCAGAATCCTCATGGCCATTGCAGGGGGTAAAATCAAAACAAAGGATTGGATCGCCCTAGGATAAATAGCGGTTGTCCAAAAACATCCACTTACCAGACAAATCAGCAGCACGCCAAAAGTAACACTCTCTCCCAGCTTTGAAGTAATTTTCATTCGTTCTGAAAAAAGGAACAATGCCGAAACAAAATACCCATAACCAGCAAAAATAAGTAAGGATATCCCTGCCTTGCCCCAATAAGAAAGGTTAAAAAACACATCCAATACAAAAAGTGTAACAAAGGCCATAAAAGCTTGTATCAGTGTATACAGGTGAAGCGTTGCCTGATAGGCAACTTTTTCAGTTCCTGTCACCATCATGATCCGTTGCCATGTACCAGCTTTCTTTTCATATTGAATAACCATCGGAAGGCTGGCGGCAAAAAAAGTCATCATCGCTACCAGCGCCCCATAAGGAGCTGCCAGTATGCCTCGGGGAGTATCTTCCATGCGGCCAGTCCCTTTCTCTTCTTCCCTCACTTGCAAAGGAATAGGCGGGCCATCTTCCCAGTAGGATTCTGCATGCTCTAATATTTCTTTCCGCAACGCTTCCTGGTCATCGATAGGCTGATGCTGTGCTTCGTACTCACGCAAAATCACCCCTGCCGCCCGATGATGACTGGCCATACGAATAACACCAGAGGCTATCAGCTCACCTACAGCATCAGCCCCTAAGGAACTGGCGGAGCGTAGCATTTCGATCTGTGGAATCTGTTCTTTGCGCATGGTTTCTTCAAAGGCTTCTGGCAAAATATAAGCACCTTCCACCTGATACCCTCGCACCAGGTCAATCGCCGTTTCACGGTCTGTTTCCACCAATCTTACCATGGATTCTTCCCGCATTAATCCTGTCAGAAATACAGATGCCTCGCTACCGTCTTCATCAACCCAGGCAATTGGAATAGCTCCTTCTTCCTGCGGTTGGTAGACAGCACCCATGACAAGGGACAGTAAAATTGGCAGTACCAGAATCATCACAAAAAAACCAGGTTGATAAAACAACCTGCTTCCAATGGCTTGCATTAGTTTTATCTTCATGAAGTATTCACCTCCTGATTTTTGCGAAAGATTCCGTTAGCCAAAACAATCATTCCTATGCCAGCAAGAAAAAAACCAGCTGTAATCTGCAACACCTGAGCAACCATCCCTAGTTGCATATGAAAGCTCGCTGTTAACATCCAGTAATGTGGCGTTATCCAGGAAAGTGGTTTAATAAAATCCGGCAAATAATGTAGAGGAATGAGTCCTCCTCCGACCAAGGCACTGATTAGCAGTAATCCTGTCAAACTGGTCTGATAGGTCTCCTCCTGTTGAATAACTACTCCCAACAACAAGCTGGCACTGCTAAGTAAGAAAAGAAACCCAACAAACAATAGGACATACCAAAGAAGCATCGATGGTTCTGTTTCTAACAAAAACCATAAAAGAGCTGATAATAAAGAGCTTTGAAGGATGGCGATAAAAAACACCCGCAAAAACTGAATTCCTAAATAATGATGGATCGGAATTCCACTCATTAGTATCCGTTGTGTGATGCCTGCAGATCTTTCCCGTAACCATTCCCGACTTTCTGAAATAGCCAGAAAAAGTAAAAACAGTACCAACATCGCTGTCCCATAATATTGAATAGGGCTAAAACCCCTCATGTCTTCCAGCACGAGAGGTTCTAGCAATTGGTTTCGTATCCGATATGCCCGAAAAGTGATTTCCTGCATCACCGGCATTATTTTTTCTTCTCGCTGTTCGCGGGTCAATCCGATTTTTTCGTAATAGTTCCAGACCGCATAAACCGCCGACTGCCCACCGGACACACTTTTCATTGAGTGCTCCATAATGGTTTTTACTAACTGACCTTCAAAAGGCTGCGATGGATCCAAGACTAAATGTAATTCTTTATTGCCTCCAGCTTCTAAGGTTTGAATCATTCCTTCCGGAACCAATACCAACGCCGCCGCCTGCCGCTCTTCCATCAGCGCATAGCCTTCCTCTTCCGTCTCTGCTAAGGTTATCGTTACCAACCTTGCCAACGCTTCATCTTCCAGAAGCTGTTGTTCTGTGATCTGCATAATCGTATGCTCGTCTTCATTCACCAGAACAACTTCAAAAGGATCCAACCACACACCGTCTTCAAAAAAACCAGCAAAACCAGCTCCCAGTAAAAACATCATCACAATGGGAAGAATCACAGCAGCAAACCACCATCTCGGTTGTTTCATTTTTTGTTTTAGGTGGAACAAGGAAAGGTCAATTACGTTACTCATCGCAAGCGCTCCCGATTAAAATGCAAACATCATTTGAAAAAATAATTGCATTAAGTCAATTGAATTTTCTTCTGTCAGTTCAGGTATTTCAATATCTAACGGCTCATTAATGCTAATGGCATCTACCTTGAATTGAATATTCATGCTTAGGTTTACGTCTTCCTCCGGCTCCATCACGATCATGCTATCTACTTCAGTTCGCAGAATCTGATAGTCGCTATCTAAATAAAAGCTTAAAGTTGTTTCGGAAGCTTCCTGATCCATCAGTGGCATTGCTTCTTCTATAAACATGTCGATATCTTCCCGCATTTCCTGAGTAACATAATCCATTTCTTCCTCAAACTCTTCACGGCTCATAGATTCAAGCTCGCCAACCATTCCGTACATAAAGTCTCTCATTTCTTCTGTTTCATAAAGATCTACCATCGCATTGGCCAAAGCAATGATTTCTTTTTCACCAATACTAATGGCAATATGAGTCAGCGAAACCTCTTCCCCATCAATACTTATCTCTTGTTTCCCAAGATTTTCCATGCTGTCATCATCAAAAGCACCTAATAACAGATCAAGTGCTACACGTGTCACTTCTTCCATTTCTTCATGATCCGGGAAAAAGGACATGGCTTGGCTTAACTCATCTTCCACTTCTCCAAAGTCTTCTCCCGTTAACATGCTCAGATCATCCATCAATTCATCCAGTCGAAGAACAATGTAACCATCCCTTAACATTGGCTCCTGCAAAGCCATCCCTAACATTGGTATCTGAGCAACAATCATTTCTTCTGTCATGATTAATTCAAAGTCAACATTCATTCCGGCTGCATAAGCTCTCGCTTTCATGGCCATTTTCGCCGCATCTAGATCACTTTGTATTCTCATATTAAGCCTTAGATCTTCCATTGCTCCCAACATCATTGCCGCATCTGGATCTATGCCGGCGACATCATCAACGGAAAAAGAAAGGTTAAGATCAAGCTCTGTTTCACTGGACACGACATCCAACTCTTTTTCAAAAGCTTTCTCTAGAGCTTCTCTGGGTGTTTCATCCGCCGGCGAACTACAACCCACCGTCACAACAAACATCATCATACAAAGAATCATACTGATCAGTTTTATATTCTTCATTTTCATTATTTTTCTCTCCTGTTCTATATACAATCTGCAAACATGGTTTTTAATTGTTCTTTTCCATTAGTGGAAACATCTTCTAAATTAATTTCCTGATGTTTACGACCATTTTTAAGCCAAATAACCCTTCCTCCTAAAGCTAACACTTCTTCAAAAGAATGAGCAACACACAGAATGGCAACACCCTCTTTAGATAAACCCCGTAAGAATTCAATGATTTGCATTGCTGTCGGCGCATCAATTCCAGCTGTCGGTTCGTCTAAGATCAGCAACTTTGGTCGATGCAATAAAGCCGCCGCCAAATGAGCTTTTCGTTTCATACCACCGGAACAATGTTTGATTTTAACATTCTCCTGACCATCCAGCTTTAACCATTGATAAAGTTTTTGCCTTTGTTCCTTCATTTCTTCTTTTGGAAGCTGATATAATTTCCCAAAGAGATCAAGGTTTTCTTCAATACTAAAATGGTCGTAAAGCGCAACCTCTTGAGCTACATAACCTATTCGTTTTCTTATTTGTGAAATAGGCATTGTTTCATTATCAAAATAGAGACGTTGTCCTTTTTCCGGTTTTTTCAATGTCGCAATGATCTCAAGAAGCGTTGTCTTCCCGGCGCCATTCAAGCCCATCAGACTAACCACCTCCCCACAACAAACACCAAAACTGATTTGATCAATAATCGAGTGTTTTCCATCATAGGAATAACTCACTTTTTTCAGTTCCAGCGCTTTCAATTTTTCACCTCCTTTCCTTTATTCAGGAGCTTTCCCAGGGCTTTTCAGACAAAATGTTCTTTTTTGTCGAATTTAAAAACGACAGCTTATTATATCATTTTCTTCTCCTTGGGTAACTAGTCCTATTAGTTTATTTTTAGCCTTCCTTTTCCCTCTTCTTTCCTCTTCGAAAACCAGGCTTGTTTAAGGCTTTCAATCCCTCTTTCAATTTCTCCTTCCGATAAAGATGCAAATCCAATCAATATTTTGGGCGAAGAAGCTGCACTGCTTTTCTTTTCTCCCATATCATATTGGCTCATTCCATACACTTTCACCCGAAGCTCTGCCGCCTTTTCCATCAACTCTTTTTCTGTCATTCCGTTGTGAACAGCCAAGACAAGATGCAGCCCTGCATCAGCACCCAGCAAGGTGATTTTATCGCCTAAGCTTTCCAGCCCTTTCATTAACACACTACGTTTTTTTTTGTATTTTGTTCTCATTCGATTTAAATGTTTTTCAAAATACCCTAATTCCATAAATTGTTCCATTATCTTTTGATCCAACAGCGGTACCGGACAAACCAAATAAGCTAATTTTTCATGATATTCCTTCAACAAATGTTCTGGTAAAATCATATAACTAATCCGCAAAGCCGGTGACATCGATTTTGAAAAGGATCCCATATAGATCACCTTTTCATTCATGTCTAAACCTTGTAACGCCGGTATGGTCATTCCCTTATACTTAAACTCGCTATCGTAATCATCTTCAATAATATACCGACCTTCTTGTTGAGCGGCCCAGCTCAACAAAGCGGACCGTCTTTTAATTGGCATAATCACACCGGTAGGAAATTGGTGAGATGGAGTAATGCAAAGAATATTCACTCCGGAACCTTCTAATTCTTTTGTATCGATGCCTTCTCTATCCACTTGTAAGGGGCAGAATTGTATCCTATGATTTTGAAACAGATTTGGCAGTCTTTCAGGACCTGGGTTTTCCATACCATACATGCTTTTCTCCGGTAAGATTTGAAATAGTATCTGGAATAAAAACTCTGTCCCTGAACTAACCACGATTTGTTCCGCCGTTGCGTTAATACCTCGCGAAAAGCGAAGATACGTAGCAATTGCCTTTCTAAGCCCCAGGTATCCTTTGGCTTCCACCCGGTTCAAAAAGGCTTCCCCATTTTCTTCTATGGCCAGCTTGCTGAGTTTCTTAAAGGCCGTAAAAGGATTGACTTCCCGATCTACTCCATAGTAGGAAAAATCGATCATTTGTGGCTGAATTTGTTTTTTACCCTCAGGCATTGCCGAAGATTCCATCTTCCAGTGAACCAAATGCTCAATTTTTTCAACATAAAAACCACTTTTTTCAACGGCATATATATACCCTTCTTCTAAAAGCTGTCCGTAAGCTGTTTGAATCGTATTTTGACTAATTCCCAACTGAGTAGCAAACTTTCGCTTTGAAGGCAGTTTTGAGTCTGCCTGCATTTTCCCTTCCAAAATATGCTGTCTCAGATATTCATACAATTGTTGATACAATGGTTTTTCCAGCGAAGCATCCAGCTTCAGCGAAGCCCAGTTCCCCTTCATTCTCAAAACTCCTCCGTCAACTACTCACTAGTTCTTTCCCTTTAGCCTATAGCCTAATTCAAATAAAGGCTTTTGTCAAAGTAAGCCTAAAAAAACCTTTTCTGATACCATCAAAACATTTTTTTCTGATACTTACTAAAGTATCAGAAATGCATTAAACTTAAAAGCGCAGAGACAATTACTGAAGGGAGTTCGATACAATGAGAAATTCAAAAGAATTTAATAAACAACTAGCCGAAACATTAAAAGGTGGCGTCATTATGGATGTTACCAACCGGGAACAGGCAAGAATTGCTGAAAAAGCCGGCGCTTGCGCTGTCATGGCCTTAGAACGGATTCCTGCTGACATCCGAGTAACCGGTGGCGTTTCCCGAATGAGCGATCCAGCAATGATTCAGGAAATCCAAGCCGTTGTTTCACTTCCCGTTATGGCAAAAGTTCGCATTGGTCATTTTGTTGAAGCGCAAATATTAGAAGCCATTCATATTGATATGATCGATGAAAGCGAAGTATTAACGCCTGCCGATCACCAGTTTCATATCGATAAAAACAGCTTTGAAGCCCCATTTGTATGCGGTGCTCGCAGCTTAGGAGAAGCTCTCAGACGAATTGCCGAAGGTGCTTCCATGATCCGTACCAAAGGAGAAGCCGGAACGGGTGATGTTTCTCAAGCAGTGCAGCATATGCGTAAAATTCAGCAGGAGATTAAGATGGTTACTCACTTAAGCCCCGATGAATTGTACGATATGGCCAAAACCATGCAAGTCTCTTACGAATTATTAAAAGCCGTTCATCAAAATGGCAAATTACCCGTTGTTAATTTTGCAGCAGGAGGGGTAGCCACTCCCGCCGACGCCGCCTTAATGATGCAGTTGGGAGCCGATGGTGTTTTTGTCGGTTCTGGCATCTTTAAATCTGGTGATCCGGAAAAACGAGCAGCCGCTATTGTTAATGCCGTAGCTTCTTATAAGGATGCGGCTGTACTGGCAAAACACTCTACGAAACTGGGCGAAGCCATGGTTGGTATTAATGTCACCGAGCTGGATGTAAAGATGGCCACTCGATAAAAGATGCCTATCTGATAAAAAACTTTCAACGATCTGTACTATAAGAAAGAGACTTCTCTCATTCATTGAGAGAAGTCTCTTTTATAGGCTTCACATATAACCTTTAGAGCAACCCCTTTAACTAAGTCGCTTTTTTGTTTGCAACTGTTTTTTCCAAGCATGCATTACTAAGGAGAGTCCGATAACGCCATAGGCCACAAATACCCGGAAATACTCCCCTAACTGAGCATCCCCAAATAGATTCCGACCAGCCAGCGGCGATACAATAAAAAGAGTGTGGAACAAGAAAGTTCCCAACAATGCATGGCTGATTTTTGCATTGGTAACAGAAGCACCACCGATTAGCAAGGCTGCAACAGAGTAAAGCCCTATCTGCTCATGACTTCCATAGGTACTGAAGGTTCCTAAATTCTGTAAAAAGATAATATGCCCCCAGGAGGCCAATGTGGTGGAAAGAATCATGGCCAATAAGCGTGTATTATCTGAGTGAATTCCGGAAACCTGTGCAATATGCCTATCCTGCCCAACAGTCCGGAAATCTTGTCCCAGCTTCGTTCGCACAAAATAAGAAGTAAATAAACAAAGTAACGCAATCAATACTACCGTCAAAACAGGTACTTTGATAAAGTTAATGTAAGAAACAGTGCTTCGGATATAAAAACTCCACCCAATTAACAAAGCTCCTACAGCGGCCGATAAGAGGTATTTTTTTGCCCCCGCTACCTGAGCAGATCCTGGTATTCCTTTGAGATACCGGTAAATTCCATGACCTATTGCCGCTATCCCCGCCATAATTGCTGTAACGGTAAAGGGCAAATACCATACATCATCAATGGCATACCGTAAACCGCCAGCTAAGTCAACGGTTGTTCGGAGACCAACACCAGAGCTGAGCACCAGCGTTTCATTCTCAAAAGGAATCACCGATCCTAGTAATAAGAGAAAGATAAATTGGTAAATTCCATTCGAGAAAAAGCCTAAGATCAAGCCGGTAATCATTTCCTGACCTTTCGTCCGATTAAACAATTTTCCCGTTAGGTATCCTAATAAAATCGCTAATGGGGTTGTTAACAGTACGGTAATAAAAATACCCTTCATTCCTGGAATTTCCCAGTGGGTTACCATAATAACAGCCGCTTGGGCACACATTGCCCCTAAAACAATCGCAAAGTTCAATCCCATCCCGGCCATAACCGGCAGTAACAGCGCCAATACTAAGAAACTGTTTCGAACCATACGGGTAATCACATCATCCAAAAGAAAAGAAAAGGTGAGCCCTGAATAATAAAAGCCAATCCAGCAGATAATCACAAATAGAATCGTCACCATATTTCCTACAATAAATTGCTTCACTTTCTGTGGCCCACTCTGTTCTGGTGGTGTCACGATTTTTTGATTTTCCATTACTCGCCACCTCCTATTTGAGTCAGAGCATAGAGGATGATGCCGTTACTGACGATAATTCGAGTGATTTCAGCTAAGCTGCCTAGTGACATCACTTTGTTCGCTACGGGAAGTGAAACGACTAACAAAGACTGAAACAAAAAGGTTCCAATAATAACATTGGAAATATTCGCTTTTTTAATAGAAGCTCCACCGATCAAAACAGCCGCCGTTGCCGCAAAGCCCATAAACATTGGTGCTTGATAGAGTTGAATAAACCCAAAACTCTGGCCATAAACAACAATGCCTACAGCCCCTAACACGGTTGATAAAACAGTTCCCACAATACGCATTTTGTTTTCATGAATTCCAGATGCTAGGGCAAATCTCGGATTATCACCAACGGCTTTCATCGAAATGCCGGTCTGACTCCTCAAAAATAGCCACATCAGAAAACAGCAGGCACCGAAAAAGAGCAGTAATCCTGTGGGAATGGTAATACCAAAGATATCAAAAGAAGCCCAATTGTTTAAGATTCTTTCGTAACGGCCCTGAAGTGTAATGGTTGTTCTAAGACCTGTGCCAATAGGCCAGCGCATGTCCTCACTTTTGAAGGGAAGTATCAGCCAGGCAATACTCATTAAAGAAACAATTGAAAAACCGGCATAAGTAGCAATGGTCATTTCCGAACCTTTTACCCGGTTTAACAACAGTCCATAAAGCACTCCCGCCACAATGGATAAAGGAATGGAAATAAAAACAGCTACAAAGAATGCCGTAAACCCGACCAAATCCATTTCGATGGCGATCAGTCCACCTAGCAGTCCGCAAACAATACCAATAGGAATTCCAAAGTTTAATCCAATGCCAGCCAAAATGCCAGGAACCATTGCCAGCACTAGTACACCATTCATACCTGTACGAACCAATGCATCGGATATCAGGTCCGTAATGGGTATATCCAGCATAATCGCCGAGATACATAGAAAAATCAAAAAGGCTATAATGATGACCCTTGGCAGCCCAAATCTGTCAATAAACTTTTTTACGTTACTCATCAACTTCCACCTCCTTGCTTTTTCACCTTATGATATTCTCCTGCCATCATCAGTCCAAAATCAACATCAGCAGCATTTGGCGGAAGAGTTCCTTCCACTTTTCCTTCATTCACAATAGCAATTCGGTGAGAAATAAGACGAAGTTCCGCTAACTCACTAGAAGTCATGATAATGGTCATTCCATGTTCCTGGTTAAGCTTTTTCAATGTGTCTAACACTAATTTCTTTGCACCTACATCAATTCCACGAGTAGGCTCTGAAACAAAGAGAACCTTTGGATTAAGCGTAAGGGCTCTCGCAATGCATACCTTTTGCTGATTACCTCCACTCAGCCGCTTTACCGGCTGTTCCGGTCCTGTACAACGAACATCCAGCTCTTCAATCATTTTTAAGGCATGTTCACGAATCGCTTTGCTATTTTTTTGTGAAAATGGCCCAAACTGATTCAAAAACTGTTGTTGAATTTTCATAGCTGTCACAACAATGTTCATTTCAATAGACGTATCCAACAACAAGCCAATGCCTCTCCGATCTTCCGATACAAAGGCAAGCCCCCGCTCCAAAGATTCCCAGGGATCAGTGAGCTTTATTGGTTTCCCATCTAGTATGATTTCTCCCTCTGTCTGGTAAAGTCCCATGATTCCATTGGCCAGACCAATTTTCCCCTGCCCGGCAAGACCACCTATCCCAAGAATTTCTCCTTCATAAATATCCAGGTCTACTCCTTTGATTTCTTCTCCCGGCATATCGACATAGACATTTCGAAGTGACATCTTAACCTTTTTCTCTCCTTGACTTTCCACCACATTCTGATCCATTTTGATCTCACGGCCTACCATCAAGTTAGCCATTTCCATCACATCGCTATCTTTTGTATCCTTCGTAACTACATGTTTCCCATCTCTCAATACTGTGATGCGATCTGAAATCTGCTTTACCTCGTCCAGGCGGTGAGTAATAAATAAAATAGCAATTCCTTCCGAAGCGATAAGCTGCATGGACTCTAGTAGTCTCTGTGCTTCATTTTCTGTCAATACAGCTGTAGGTTCGTCAAAAACCAGGACTTTTAGGTTTTTTTTGTCAATCTCTCTGGCAATCTCTACAAACTGCATGTAGCCTACCGGCAACCCTGCAATTCGAACCCACTCTTCAACGTTAAGACCCAGTTTATCAAGAGCTATACGAGCATCCTTATTCATCGCATCAAAGTTTAATACTTCCAGGCGCTTACTCATAAAACGGCTCACGATACTGGGATTAGTTATTTCTCGGTTCAACTTGATGTTCTCTGTAATAGAATATCCCGGAATCAACATAAATTCCTGATGAACCATCCCTATGCCTTTATGCATAGCTTCCACAGGCGATTTGATATTCACTTTTTCCCCATCTACCAGCACGTGCCCTTCAAAACCACCAGTGCTATGAATTACTGACATTCCAAACAAAATATTCATTAAGGTGGATTTCCCTGCTCCATTTTCACCCAGTACGGCATGGATTTCGCCAGGTTTTAGCTCAATGTTAATATTTTCCAAAACCCGTGTGCCATAATACTCTTTTCCAATGCCTTTCATTTCAAGAACGTATTCCGAATTTCTCAAAGAGCGTACCTCCCTATTAAACGAGTTTTGATCATATAAAAGTGTGCAAGGTAAACAACCTTGCACACAGTTTTTGTATACCATTCTCTCATTTTTTCATTTAGAAAATAATTGGTGCTCCTAAGTATAAGAAGAAATGATCGTATCCCTCATAATTAGACAATTCGATATCGCCACCAGCAATTTCGCTCATAATAGAAGTTAACACAGCCGCATCCGCTTTACCATCTGTATTGCCTTCCAGATATTCAATAGCATACTCAACGCCAGCTTCTACGTACATCATATTCACTGGTACCGACCAAGTTCCTACACGTCCTTGCATATCCGCTTCGGCACATTTGTTGCCTATTTCAGTAATGATATAATCCAAATCTCCCGCTTGCTCTTCTGATACTGAAATACCAAGGGCTGCCGGTAGTGCGTGGTAAGGAGATGGACAGCATTGCACTGGATATAAGGCACCATGCTCAACGGTCTGACGGATCATTGGCTCCATCATCGCACAGTTACTTCCAAAGAAAGCTGTGTTTTTTCCAAATTCTTCAATTTTTCTTGGCACATCTTCCATAATAAACTGTTGCGTTCCCGGAACACCAGCATCACCGGTTGGATCCGGAGCATCTTCTTCAATAAAAGTTAAGCCAATTCTTTCCGCTTCTTCTTTCATCAAATCACGTCTGGAAGCCAGCATTTCGTAAGACATATGCCTTGGGAAAGAATAGTGCACCAGCACTTCAGCGCCCATTTCCTGAGCTTGTTGCGCAATTTGAGGGCCTCTTGCTAAGTCATTGGTCTGAATGATAACATCCCCATAGTCCGCAATAACATCCGGATCTTCACCAGGTACCCCTAAGACAATCAGAATATCATCTCTGATTTCTCTTACCCGAGCAATGGCTGCCGCCGCTCCCGGAACAGCCTGTACCATTACAATGGCTTTTACATCAGGATCTGAAGCCATTGCCATCATATTAGTGATGGTCGTTTCCTGTTCCTGCATAAACCGATCTGGGTAGGTCGATAAAACAATCATATCACCATATTTATCTCTCATGTTTTCAGCTGCTCGGAATTCTTCTTCCCCTTGCGAAACTGTCCCTGTCATAATACCAATTTTGTAATTAGAAGACGTTTCTTCTACTGCATCAGCCGTTTCCCCGCCATCCTCCGCCGGTTCTGCCGCTGGCTCGGAACCACCACATCCAACAAGACTAAAAACCATCATCATTGCTAATAACAGTGCTAATGTCTTTCTCATTTACATTCCTCCCTTTATTATGGTTACCCCACGAACGTATTCATTCAGATATACACCTTATTATCTGTGCCACAAACAGATCCTTAACAGAGAATACATCGCTCTACAATCCCTATGAACCCCTCTTTTCTCTATTCCTCAGCACTGATGTATATCATATGTTAAACACGTCTCACTTACAATTTTACTTGAAATATTCAAAAATATCAAGCAATATTTTTATTCTGACAATTTTTATCGCATCAATGTTCTTTTTATTATACGAATTTCTGTTTTTGTTCTTTTTTGTTTGAATCATTTCATCATTTTCCGAAAATTGTTCACACTCTTAATGGTGTCCGCTTTATCAAATCCTCCTATACCAAGATTCCTCTTATTTTTGCTCCAGTTTCATATCACCATCCTTAATCCATCCCTTTTGCCACATGATTTTGTAGATGGTATAAGTCACCACCGCCGGAAGAAAAAAATGAAGAAGACCTATTTTCATCAGCACATCACCACTCATACCCATGGCTTCCACGGTTCCGAATTGCCCGACCAGTCCGCTGGTTCCCATGCCAGCGCCGGTAGGCACATTTTCCATGCGAAAAACCGTGGTCGAAAAGGGACCAATGATAGCTGAAGCAAAAGTAGGCGGCATCCATATAAGGGGATTGCGTACAATGTTGGGAATCTGTAGCATAGATGTTCCTAGTCCCTGAGATATTAAGCCCCCCATCCCGTTATCCTTATAGCCAGAAACAGCAAAACCGATCATCTGACAACAGCATCCTACGGTTGCTGCACCGGCTGCCATACCACTAAGTTCTAACATAATACAAAGAGCCGCACTGGAAATAGGAAGCGTTAATGTCATCCCCACAATTACGGCTACGAAAGCACCCATGGGTAAGGGATGAATTTCCGTAATCGCCATGATAAGGGCTCCTAACTGCACCATCAACCCTCCGATCACAGGTCCTATAAACATACCGCTTAATACACCTGTAATCATGGTAGTAACTGGTGTTACCACAATATCTACTCGAGTTTCTCCAGCAATCAATTTTCCAAATTCCGCTCCAACAACCGCTGCCACAAAACAACCCGCTGGGCCACCCATCTCATAACCAGCCATCCCTGTTACGGCTGACGTAAACAGTACCAACGGCGGTGCTTTCAAACCATAGGCAACAGCAACGCCAATAGCCGGTCCTGCCATGCTCATAGCAAGGCTACCCATTTCTTCCAGAATCATAATACCTAATTGTTCACCAAGTACGTTAAGAATTAAACCAACAATCAATGATGCAAACAAACCAAGCGCCATCGCTCCTAATGCTTCTATTCCATATCGTTTCAAGGAAAAAACAACCTGTTTTTTTGCTAAAAACGCTTTTACTTCCTTCATCTCTTGCCACCTCCATATTATTTGGTATTCCTGCCAAAACACTTTGTATCACTCATTAATAAGTATCTTACCAGACTCTCTATAGATTTTTCCTGTTTGTTAAAAAATAGACATCTTTTCTTGTCTTAAATCCTATCATTAGGACTTGACCTTTCTTCTCTCCCATGATATTCTAATAAAAATAATTGTTTATCCCTTTAATCTGGTCCCGTGAGGCTAGAAAGGCATTCCGCAATAGACATTACGACCTGTCTGCCTTTTTGTTCCCTCGGAACGAAAAGGCTTTTTGTTTGCCGGAAAAGGGACACAAAGGAGGCATTCTTTTGAATCTAGAAGGAAGACACCTGATTGATCCCCGTGATTTAAGCGTAACTGAATTAACTGAATTGCTAGACCTAGGCCTTAAGATGTATGAAAATCCTGCTATTTTTGCTGATGCTTGTCATGGTAAAATCCTAGGCACTTTATTTTATGAACCCAGCACTCGCACCAGGCTAAGCTTTGAATCCGCAATGCTTAGACTTGGCGGACGAGTACTGGGTTTTTCTGATGCCGCTACCAGTAGTGCTTCTAAAGGTGAAAGCTTAGCTGATACCATCCGGGTATTAGATGATTACGCTGACGTTTTAGTGATGAGGCATCCAAGAGAAGGTGCACCAAGACTGGCGGCAGAATACTCAACAGCACCGGTGATTAATGGAGGAGATGGTGGTCATCAACATCCTACCCAAACCCTGACCGACCTTCTTACCTTAAAGAAATATCTGGGCAAGATCGAAAACCTTAAAGTTGCCTTTTGCGGCGATCTTCTCTTTGGCCGCACAGTCCATTCCTTAATCAAAACTCTAAGTCGTTTTCCGGGTATGGAATTTTTTCTGATTTCGCCACCAGAACTTCGGATTCCTTACCACTTAAAAGAAGAACTGTTAGAAGAGTACGAAGTAAAGGTAACTGAAACCAGTCAACTGGAAGATTGCATTACAGAAATTGACCTTTTGTATATGACACGTATTCAAAAGGAACGTTTTTTCAATGAAGAAGAGTATGTAAAGTTAAAAGACAGCTTTATTCTTTCCAGAGAAAAACTGGCTCCTGCTAAAGATTCTTTACTGGTACTGCATCCACTGCCAAGGGTTAACGAGATTCAGTATGATGTAGATGAAGACCCTCGTGCCAGGTACTTCGATCAAGCGAAAATGGGTGTTTATATACGGATGGCATTAATATGTGCTGTGTTGGGGGTGAAGTTACCATGCTAGAAGTAACCGCCATTAAAAATGGAATTGTTATTGATCATATTCCGGCAGGAAAAGGACTTAGGATTTTTGAAAAGCTGCGCCTGGACCGTCATCAGGCTCAAGCTGTGCTTCTTATGCACGTTAAAAGTCGTAAAAGAGGTTCTAAGGACATTATTAAAATCCAGGATGATCTAACGGTAGATCTTCGAATTTTAGGATTGATCGATCCAGGAATCACTGTCAATTACATTGAAAACGAAGAAATTATCGATAAAAAGCTGGCAGGTTTACCGCAGGTTGTCACAGGGCTTTTTCAATGCAAAAATCCCCGGTGTATCACCGGGGTAGATGATTGTGCTGTACCTGAATTTACGCTGGTGCCTAATGGGAAAATTCGATATAAATGTTCTTACTGTGGGACGCTGACGGAGTACAAATTGTAGTCCTCCTTAGGAACAGAGGGGGCGGAGTTGATTTTCTTCGCGCCCCTTTATGTCCTTTGTGGTTACAGATTTCTATTCTTTTGACTTTCAATTCATCTTTAATCATTCATCATTGCAAGCTATACAATAATTAGTTTTCGGTGATACATTTTTTTGAACTCTTTCTGATAGGTCATCGCACTGGTAACTTCTAATTCTGGTTGATCTTCTGCTTTTACCATAATTTGCACATCTTCCTTTGTCACATAGCAGGCCAGATCTTCCACGCTTCCATATTCGCTGCGATCTAATTTCTCGGCTATTTTCAAAAACAGGCTCAGTTTTTCTACTTTCTCCATATCTTCTTCCTTCACCAGCATATCAAACTGCTTCCAGTCTTCTTTCAGGTTGCTTTCCCGATGAGATCCTACCAGAAAAGCAACCATCACTCGTTCATAATTTCTCAGTCCATTCACCCGCACATTCAGCGCCAGATAGAAACCGTGCTTATGATGATTATAGTAGTCGATGCTCATTCCCAGATCATGAAACAGGGCCGCAACAGCCAACAACTTCCGTTCTTTCTCTCCCATTTTATGCAGTTCCATAGTCTGATCAAAAAGAGCCAAGGCCAATTTTTTAACCCGATGACAATGTTTTTCGTTCATTCCAAAATTTTTAATAATATTATCGGCAGAATGAAATAAAACGTCCTCCAATACCGGTTTGGGGTATTGGATCTCTTTTAAGTATTGTTCGAAAAACACACCTTCCCGAACCCCATGACCACTGATCACCAATTTATCGGTTTTGAGTTTTTTCATAATGGCATGAACCGGAGCCAACCCTGCTGCAATAATATCCGCCCGATCTTTATTAATACCAGGCAGCTTTCTTATTTCCGGCACCGTTCCTGTCGTTACCTTCCCATAAGCATCTTCCACTTCTGCAAAGGTCATTTGATAGTTATGCAAACTTTCCAAAGGATATCCAATCTTATGTTTATCCATCTTGGCTAAAGTCCGAATCGTACCGCCTAGCCCCACCACCGGATAATGTTTCAGCGCTGTGAGCCATTCCAGCTTTTCCAGTTCTTTTTCAACGCAAGCTTCTACTTCCTGCACCTTTTCCTCTGAAATATTTTCCCGGCCAATATATTTTTCTGTTAAGGTAACGGCTCCAAAATCCAAAGAAACAGATTCTTTCAACTGGCCCTTTTCAATCCAGCCAATCTCCGTGCTGGCACCTCCAATATCAATGGTAATGCCTCGCTCTACGGGTAAGGTATTAATAACACCCATATATCCATAATAAGCTTCTTCTTCTCCGGTAATGACCCGAAACTGAAAACCGGTTTCAGCTTCTACTTTTTCCAAAAACATTTTTTGATTTACCGCTGACCGAACAGCCGCCGTCGCAACAGGAATAACATAATCTGTCTGATGCACCTGAAGTAGTCTCCGAAATAATTTCAGGGTTTTCATGGTCCGTTTGATTGGAAGGGGTTTTAGAGTTCTTTCTTCCCCCATTCCTTCACTAAGCCGCACCATATCTTTTACCTGGTCTAACATCTTATAGGAGCCATCTTCATACACTTTCATCAACAGCATTCGGATAGAGTTAGAACCTAAGTCAATCACCGCAATTTTTTTATTCATGGTTTTATGTCCTTTCGGTCACTTTGATCATCTGTTTTTTATCTCATTTCTCGTTTGCTTACTATTTTACCACGAAAAAGCTTCTCGATACATGTCTTTATTGGTTTCGCCTTAAGACATTCTTTTCGAGAAGCTTTTTCCTTGCCTCTTTTGATGCATCAGGTATCCATCAATACGTAACAACTGCACCAGCTGTACCAGGCGTGTTTAATAAAATATCTGAAATGGAACCACCTAACAAAGAGCCTTTATACAAACCAATTAGAAAAATCATTGCTCCTACGGATTCCACGCCAAAAGTCAACGGAAGTAGCACCCTTATCCCAACGGATGTGCCAAGACTCGGTATAGCGCCCAATGCCAAACCTATGCACATAAACAACATCCCTTACCAAGCAAAGACCATAGATGCCGACTGTACAACTATTTCCAACATAGTGACTCTCACTCTCATAGCACAGGGATCCACTTATTGAAAATTAATTATATCTATTCGTTTTCGTTTTTTCATTCTGTTTATCTATACTACTTTGCAATGTCCTCACTGGAAGTAATTGGTTCGCCTATCTCTTTATTTTCTTCTTTTTTTCTGGCCTGTTTGTTCTTTTCTACTGCGCGGCCACAAAAGTATTCCTGAGCATTGAGTTTTATTTTTCCCCGACGGTCAACTCTTTTATAAAGCCCATCAGCGCCGAGTATTCTCGTTTTTTGCGTGTCTGAAAAAATAATTTCTAAGATTTTTTCAAGGTTATTTTTCAGTGATTTATTTTCTATTTCAAACATTAACTCTACCCGCCGATCCAGATTCCGGGTCATCCAGTCAGCACTGGACAGATAAATATTTTTTTCGCCGTCATTGTAAAACCGATAAATTCTTGGATGTTCTAAAAACCTTCCCACAATGCTTCGCACTTCAATATTTTCACTGACCCCTTCTACTCCGGGCCGCAAACAACAAATTCCTCTTACCAGAAGCTTTACTTTAACACCAGCCTGAGAAGCATCGTAAAGCTCTGTAATAATATGAGGATCCACAAGAGAGTTCATCTGGGCAATAATTGCTGCTTTTTTACCTTGACGGGCATGTTCTGCTTCCCGCCGAATATATCGAGCAAAGGTTTGTCGCAGGTTTAAGGGTGCTACCGTCAATTTATACAAATCCGGTGGTTGCGAATACCCTGTTAACATGTTAAAAAAAGCTGAAGCTTCTGCTCCGTAATATTCATTACAAGTTAACAGTCCCATATCCGTATAAAGTTTTGCTGTATTGTCATTATAATTGCCCGTCCCAAGATGTAAGTACCTTTTAATCCGATCTTCTTCTTTACGAACGACCAAAATAATTTTCGAATGAGTTTTTAATCCAACCAACCCATAAATGACGTGACATCCAGCCTGTTCTAGTTTCTTTGCCCAAAGGATGTTGTTTTCTTCATCAAAGCGTGCCATTACTTCTACCAGTACCGTCACTTGCTTTCCGGCTTCAGCGGCTTCAGCCAAGGCTTGAATAATCGGCGAATCTCCACTGACCCGGTACAGGGTCTGTTTAATGGCTAATACCTTTGGATCGGCGGCGGCTTCTTGCACAAACCGCACTACCGGCTGAAAACTATCATAAGGATGATGGAGGAAACGATCCCCTTTGGCAATAATGTCAAAAATACTTTCTTCTCCTGTAAATTCAATGGGCATAACAGGCTCTGTCGGTTCAAACAATAAATGATCAAAGCCTTTTATTTTATTTATTTTCATTAGAAAGCTAAGGTCTAAGGGGCCTTTAATAAGGTATATTTCACCTTTATGTATTTCCAGCGCTGATTGCAAGAAGTCCCGAAGTGCCTCCTCCATCCCGGCATCTATTTCCAATCGAATTGCCGCACCCCATCGTCTTCGTTTAATGGATTTTTCGATTTCCATTAATAAGTCTTTCGCTTCTTCCTCTTCGATAGTCAGATCCGCATTACGGGTAATCCTATAAGGTGCCGCCGACAGTACCTGATGTCCGGAAAAAAGACGGTTTGCAAAAAGCATGATGATTTCTTCCAGCATTATAAAGCTTCTTCCTGATTCTCCTGGCGGAAGTTCGATGACCCGTGGCAGGACTGACGGTACCTGAACGGTGGCAAAAGTAGGTGTTGTGGCTTCTTCTCCCTGCACCAACATCGCAATGTTTAAGCTTCGGTTCAAAATGAGAGGAAATGGTCGACTGGAATCTACGGCCATTGGTGTCAAAACCGGATAGAGCATTTTTTTAAAATAATCTTCCAGAAATCCATGTTGTTCGGCTGAAATTTGGTCACGTCGCAACAAATAAAAACCTTCCTTTTGCAAGAGCGGCTTCAGGCTTTTATTAAAGGTGTTGTACTGATCTTTCACCATCCGATGAACCCGTTGGGAAATATGCTTCAACTGTCGTTTAGGTGTTAATCCGGCAGGGTCTGGTTTTTGGTACCCAGCATTCACCTGGTCTTTCAAGGAGGCTACCCGTACCATGAAAAATTCATCCAAATTCGATGTCACAATAGCTAAAAACTTCAATCTTTCAAAGAGGGGGTTGTTTTTATCCCTGCTTTCTTCCATTACCCGATGATTAAACTCCAGCCAGCTAAGCTCACGACTAATAAAATGATGGCTATCATATTGATCAGAGGGCTTTGTATTCTCTTTGGACGGTCTAAGTTCCATTCGTTAGCCTCCTTTTCACTTTAAGTGTAGGTTTTATACCAAAAACTTCTTGAAAAAATTCAGATTTTATTTCAAATGTCCATTCTTCCAATAAGGTGTCCACATCAGCAATCCCTAAAATAACCATTTCTTTGTTTTGCTGCCTTACCTTTACATCGTAAATTTTTTGGCGATGACTCCGATCCATGGCGTCTGCCAACCGAAGGATGGCTGTCAGTTTAGCCGTAGTTACCCGGTCTTTTCCTTTTAGACGAAGATAAGAATCATGGTCTTTGCGAGGTGTCCGACTGCTGTGGTATTTTGAAACATTAGCAACCATTTCTAACTCTTCTTCAGAGAGGCTCAGAATAGGCGATGCTTTAATAAGGGTATAGGAATGCTCATAATGTTGGTTCAGGTTAACAAATTTCCCGATATCATGTAGTTTACAGGCCAACTTAAGAAGGAATTTTTCCCGTTCTTTCATCCCATGGGTTTTTTTAAGTGCGTCAAAGAACAGGACCGCTTTTTCTTCCACATCCAAGGCATGTTTCTCATCACCATGATACTTTTTTAATAAATTCATTGCCTGTTGCTGAATATCCTTATTAAACTCTTTCAGCCTCTCTGTATAAAAACGCTGATCGATAAAGTCAGAAACGATTCCGTCACTCAGTGATACCAATGGGGTATAGTATTGTGTCGCTTCCGTCATCTGAAAGAACTTTTTCATGATCATCAGCGAGGGCAAAAGAATAGAGGCCAGGTCCATAGATATTTGATAGGTATCCGCCATAAATTCAGCCGGCTTTTCCTGCACTTCCTTAAACAGCTTTTCAAGTGCTTCTATTGAAATCGTATTTTTGTTTTCCAGAGAATCTGGATCATTACAGAGACGGTTGATTGCTTTCATCTCGCTTCCCAATACTACTAAATGGCGGATTGGATAGTCTTGGTGAATATGCTGGATAGCATCTAAGTGACTTTCGATATATTCCTCCAATAGCCGTGGAAAATCAAGGCTTCGTTTTTCCAGATCTGATAACACTTCCCTCAGCCTTAAATGCCCTAATTTGATGTTATGGGTTAGTTGCATGGAACCCCTATCATAGATGGTCATTTCGATGCTCCCTGATCCCACTTCCACTACTAGGACCCCTTCTTCACGAATGGCTTGATGATCTGGCAGGTTTTCCCGGATTGCTTTATAGGTTAAATATCGTTCCTGGGCATTATTAATGACTTCCACTTTCAGCCCGGTTTTCAATCGTATCTGATCAATCAGATACTCTCTGTTTTCTGCTTCTCGAATAGCACTGGTGGCTAAGGCACGATAATGACGAGAGCCATATTCCTGCATTAATTGCTGAAACCCTGTTAGGATTTCACAGATATGCTCTACGGTTTCGTAACTTACTTTGCCTGTTGAAAACGTATCTTTTCCTAAAGCTGCCGGGTGAGTAACCCGATCTAAGAGTCTGGTATTTCCTTCTTCATCCACTTCAACAATTCTCATTTTAAGAGAGTAGGAGCCAATGTCAATGGCACTCATCACCGTGGGTTTTCGTTTTCGATTCATGGGTGCTGCTCCTTTCGTTTTTATTCTTAGTTGCTTTTATCATTAATCGTTTGATATCTCTATCACTATCAATGGCGGTTTAAGGCTGTTTTTGTATATTTTTTATTAATACCCTTTTTTTCTTTGCTTCTATAAAAATATTTCATTTATTTTCTATATATTTTGATACAAAAGAACCAGGTATCGAAATAGATTACCTGGTTCCTATAAAAGGGGAGGGAATTAGCAATATTATGCAGGCTTCACTTTATTATATTCTTCTCCCAGCATTCTGATAAGAAGGCTGAGTAGTTTTCCATACGAAGCATCTCCCCGATCTCTCGGTCTTGGCAACTCAATCGGAATAACTTCTTTAACAGTACCCGGTGAGCCGCTCATCACAATCACCCGATCGGAAAGATAAATGGCTTCATCTACACTGTGGGTTACAAACAGGATCGTTTTTTTATCCTTCTCCCATATATCCAACAATTCCTTTTGCAGAATCATTCTTGTGTGTGCATCTAAAGCTCCAAAGGGTTCATCCATTAACAATAATGAGGGTTTCTTTACTAATGACCTTACCATCGCAACCCGTTGTTGCATACCACCTGACAATTCATAAGGATAGGCTTGAGAAAAATTTTCCAGCCCAACAATTTTTAAGTATTTCAGTCCTTCTTCGTAGCGCATTTTTTTATTTATACCTTCAAACTCAAGCCCTAGAACAACATTGTCCAGCACTGTTCTCCAAGGCAATAGTGAATAATCTTGAAAAACCATCCCTATTTCCGGATGTTGCTTTTTGATGATTTTGTCTTTATAGGTCAACGAACCTTCGTTGCCATTTTCAAGACCAGCTACCATTCTGAGAAAAGTAGATTTACCACAGCCTGATGGACCAAGAATGGAGACAAACTCGTTTTCCGATATGGATAAAGAAAAGTCTTCAATAGCCGTTACCGAAAATCCTTTTTCACTCATATATTTTTTCCGTATTTTATCTGCTTTCAGTACAGATGCTTCCATTTTTTCTGCTCCTCTCCAAGCTTTCCATCACGTTACGAACCTGATCGGTATAGCCACCGAAATTTATACCGTTCAATACTTCGAAACAAATAGTCTAGTAAGGCGCCAACCATACCAATCGCAATCATCCCAGCTATCACAATATCCGTCCTTGCCAGGGAATAGGCATGAGAAATCATGTACCCTACGCCTGCCACACTACCCGGAAGCATTTCAGCTGCCACAAGGCACATCCAGGCAACTCCCATCGCCGTCCTCATTCCATTGATAATTGACGGAGCAGCTGCAGGGATGATCACCTTCAAGATCAAGTCTTTTTCTTTTGCCCCTAAGGTTTTAGCTGATTCTACCAAGGTTTTGGGAACGCTTTGAACACCATAAACCGTGCTGGTTAGCATGGGAAAAAAAGCTCCTAAAAAAATAATAAACACCATAGAAATCTGTATTTTTCTGAAATGCAGGTATAAAAACCCAGACTGTACCGGCATATAATTTGCTAAGCTAGTAATTCCAAACCAGGCTAATACCAATGGAACCCAAGCCAATGGGGGTATCGGTCGAAAAATACCAAAAAAATTACTAAACAAATCATGGCATCGAGGTTTATACCCCATAAGAATGCCTACCGGTACGGCAATAAAAGCCGCTAGAAAGTATCCAATCAGCACTCTGGAAAGACTTGTAAATACATTATTTGCCAAAGACCCCAGGCTAATCAGTGGTTCTGTAGGATTTAGCAGGATTCCACCGACCCTTTCTACCGGAGGCAAAACAACCATATTATCCATGCGAACCGCTAATAACTGCCATCCCACTAAAAATAACACTGGTAGAATTAATGGCCTTACTGTTCTTAATTTCATATTTATCTCCTTGGTAAGAGAAGAAGATTTCTCTTCTTCTCTTGATTTCTTTTCTTCCCTTTTATCCCTCTACTGAGTATATCGAAAGTCAAATATTTCTCCTTCCACTTCTTCGAACTCCATTCCTGCCAGGCCACCTTCAAAATGATCGCTGTCATCCAAGAAGTGGTAGAGAATTTCGGTTCCTCGCATCCAACCTTCTGTTGGAACTGTCGTATAACGAACCGTTGACATCTTTGCAGCTTCTTCCGGAATGCCTATCCATTCCGCTACAACAATAGCCGCTTCATCTCTATTTTCATTACTAAATTCTGCCGTATGCTCCATTAATTCTACAAAAACGGCCATCGCTTCCGGATAGGCTTCAATCGCACTTTCACTGGCCACCAGACAGCAACAAGGAAAATCTACCCAATGGCCGATAGGGGCATAATCTTTTGTATCAGCTGTTTTAATGCCTACCTCTTCGTACTCTGCTACCATTGGGAATGGTGACGGTCCAACCCACCCATCTACCTGACCACTTGTTAGTGCCGGCATGTAATTGGAAGTAGCTCTTAGGTTTACTAAAAGCACATCCGCATCACGATCATCCGGATCTTCTGTATAGTGGATACCATTTTTTTCAAGAGCACTTTTGGTGATGATGGTTACTGAGCTGGTAGGCGACAAGTACCCTAGTGTAACAGGCTCATCCGCCTCTTTCACATATTGCTCAAATTCATCCCAACTTCCAATACCCATATCTTTTCGAAATACCATCGAGTTTCCTTCGGTATGAATCGGCCCTAACGCTTTAATCGGCACATCCCGGTCTCGATTCGACATAACAACTGTAATCGAGAAAAAGGATATATCCAACTGATTCTGAGCAAACAAAGTGGCCGCTTCAGAACCACTATTGGTCACAATCATTTCAAGATTAGCCACTGGTTCTCCTTCTGCTGATATTAACCGATACCGTTCTTTGTCAATAACAGTTTCCAGGTAAGCGCCTCTTTCCTTAAATTCCTCAGCTTTATGTGCTGCCACCATAATAGGTAGGCTATGATCATTATAAATGTATCCTACATTTAGGGTTGGCAGGTCTTTTTCTTCCCCATCGCTTTCTTCCACTTGCTCTGTTTCATTTGCCACCACTTCCGCTGTTTCTTCGCCTTCATTGCCTCCACAAGCTGTTAAAACTAGTGCTATTAATAGCATTATTGCCAATATGCCTTTCCATTTTATGCTCATTTGTTACATCTCCTATCTAGGTTATGATCCTTTTTTTCTCTCCATCAGGTCTTCAAGAACCATTCTCCGCCTTATGCAGCTCTGATTTTTAGACATATTTCCACTTCACTAACGCACGCTGAAGTAGCATGATAAGGCGGTCAATGATATAACCAACAAGACCAGCCATAATCATCAGAGCAATTAAGCGATCTGTCTGCATCCTTGTCTGTGCCTGAACCATAGAGTAGCCGAACCCGGCACTCGTCGCAATGAACTCCGCTCATATAACAGACATCCATCCGGCACTAATCGCTAACCGCATGCCATTTAGAATGTCTGGCATTGAACTGGGAACAATTACAGATGTAAAGATGCTCAGTTTGCCGGCGCCCATACTTTTTGCCGCATTATAGTAATCCGGTGATATGTTCTGTACTCCGTTTATCGTATTTAATACCAGTGGAAAGATCCCTGCCATTGCAATTAAGAAAATAGTTGGTCCGTCACCCAGACCTAGCCAGACAATTGCCAATGGAATCCATGCCATAATAGGTACTTGTCTCATAGAACTAATGAGTGGATCGAATATTTTCAAAATGGTTCCAGAGTATCCCATCAGGAAACCTAAAGGTAATCCAATCAGAGTGGCATAAAAAAAGCCTAACAGCACACGACGAAGTGTTATAGCCATATTGAGCAAGACCGACTGATCGGTGATAGCATCGCCTAGAGCAATCATAGTCACCATGGGTGATGGCAACAACAAGTTGCTTTGATAATACATGGAAGCTGCTTGCCAGATCACAAATAAAAAAGCTACGCTGCCTAACCAGTGGAGTTTTGTTCCATTTACTTTGACACCAGCTTTATCAAACCGACCTATAATCGATGGAAACATGTCCTGTTTTACTTTTCCATCGGGTTCATTAGCTTCATCCCTAAATTCATCCATTGTTCCGCCTCCTTTCCTGTCGTTTCTTTTCCTGTCTTTTCTTTTTTCATATAGTGATCAATAGCCGTTTGTAATGTTTCCATATCTTTAAGTTCATCCATGGCTTCCTGCCAAAGCTCCAGAAAAAACTGGGCTTCCTGAGTCTCCATAATGCCATCTCGTGCAATCAGTACGTAGGTAATACGCTCTGATTTTTTATATCCAGGCAAATGTTCTCCGGGCAGATAAATTCCTTGAGTAATATCGACAACAATCCCTTGAACTTCGCCCATTTCATAGGCATAGGGAAGGGCAGCCGGTAGCATGGCTGCCACTTCCACTTCTTCCCCAAACTGCTTTTCAATAATTTCCTTTTGATACCAGCGATTTTGAGTAATTCCTATTTTTTTCACCGACTTCGAAGGATGCTTTACAAGCATATCCGAATTGGCCAATACAGGACCAACGATTTGGTATCTTGGATCTTTTTCAATGAGCCGCTGAGCCGCATCTGGACAAACAATGGCCATATGCATCCGATTTCCACTCAAAGCCCATTCTGCCGTGCTTGAGCAACAATCTCTCAATGTGTGAATTCCATACACATCTTCCTGTTTCACAGGAAAATTCTTTTCATTGATCAGATAATCTACCACCAGCCCACCGGCATCGTCCGGCACTCCTAGAATTAAGCTGCCGTCTGGCATATCCGCTTCATAATGAAAGTGCATCCATAACATCATTCCGCTAATCAATAAAGGGATTAAGATTCCTATTCTCTTTTTTATAATATTTTTCACAGATTCATTTTTCTGTGAGGTCATTGGTTTCAGTCCTTGTTTCTACGAAAGAATTATGATTCATATAACTCCATGGCTTTCTCCAACCAATCATCATAACTCATGCCTACCGGATAGTAAGGATCAACTTTTTCGGTGATAAAAGCATCGAAGTCCGGTAAGTCCAATTGGTTTTGCAGGTCATGGTATACCCACTCCTCCTGAGGAGTAAAGTCTTGCCATTCTAACATATCAAAATAATTTTGTGTCATATCGTAATACCGTTCTACTCGCTCATCATCGATAACCCAAGTCATAGTGCGACCTTCATCTACGGTTTTTTGAAAAATGGTTCGGAATCCAACTTCTTCCGGCACATCAAATACTTCTGCAAATATTTTTCCCGATTCTATTGGATTTGTATACAGGTACTGAATGGCTTCCACATGTGCCAGTAGCATTTTTTCTGCTTCCTCAGGTCTTTCTTGAATAAAATCATCATGCATAATCAATAAGGTCTTAAATCCCCAATCTCCGTCTGGAAGCATTCTACTTACAGCCAATTCATGACCAATGCCTCGATGCTCTGCCAAAGACATAAAAGGGTCGCAAACCAAAACACCGTCCAATTCGCCAATTTCAAGAGCAAAAAAGGCATCTCTCTGAGACATACTATAAGCTTCGTACTCTGCTGGATCATAAGGAATACCAGCATCATGAGCAATAATTCGCCATTCCGGATTTACCTCGTGAGCATCCGGACCCATGTTAATTCGTTTTCCAACCATATCCTGAGCGGTTTCAATCTCATTAGAACCTACTAAGTAATAGGAACCTCCTAAGTGGTTAAACGCCGTCATTTTAATTGGCGTACCTTGATTCAAGGCATTGTTTACTGCATTGCTTCCCATATAACCAACATCCATCTGACCAGCGGCCATTAATACGCCAATATCACTGGTCATGGTAAGATTCGTGTTCAGTCCATATTTTTCGTAAATACCCGCATGGTATGCCACCGGACAGGCCACCATCATATCGCAATTAAAATAACCAATTTCAATGACTTCACCACTAGCGGCACCGTCATCCGTTCCACTTCCTGATCCTCCTCCGCACGCTGCCAACAACAAGGATAGGCAAATCATCATTATCAAACTTTTTCTCTTTCTCATACTCATTTTCTGTCCCCCATCTTTTTCTTAGAATATATCTGATAGCTATGCATTAAGAAAATACTCTCTTCTCATAAGCATTAGCTCATCATTTAGGCATTAGCTCATCATTAGCAACATAGAGACATATCCATAGAGAATAGGTCTACTAACTCATCATCAACAATGCGATAAATCGCATGGCCCACATGTGGACCTTTTGAACCAGAGATGTATAGCTCATTGGGCGGTTCGTTGTCAAAGTCAAGAAATTTGATCACTTGATTTTCCACAGGTGCCGGTATGGGTTCCGTCATAACAAATTCATCGCCCATGTCCATCACCACTAGCACATTGTTTTTTCGATGGCCCACATTAAAAATAATTACTGTATCTAACTTGCCATTATCCGTTAAATCTTCTTGATCCCAGAGAATCAGCTCATTTTCTTCGTAATGTTTTCTCCAATGATCAATCGCCGGAGTTGTTGCAAGATCAAGATACTCTATCGATACCTCTTTTCTTTGGGAATAGTTCCAGCCAGCCATTACAACCAGAACAATGATTAGAAAACCTGCAAACCATGTTTTAACTATTTTCATGACATGCCGTCTCCTGTCTTCGGTGTATCCAACGTGTAATCTTTTCCCCATATACCTTTAACGCTAAGGATATGATGATTCCTGAGGCAAGATACCTTAAAGCTAAGGGCGGTGCAAAAATAAAGTAGCCTGCCCAGTCTATTGTCTGCTGGTTACGTGCCAAATCAAATACCGGTGTAAACCCCGGTAAAAGCAGAGCATTGGTAATGCTTCCTACCAGTAAAGCACAGGTAAATAAGCTTACGGCATAAATGGTCACACTACGCTTCCCGATTAGTTTGTACATGCTAATTAGTTCTGGCAAGTTTGTAGCCGTTCCAGCCATTAAGAATGTTAACGCTACTCCTGGTGACGCACCACTTGCCAGTAATGCCGCTACAAAAGGAATATGCCCTACTGCACAAACATACATAACGGAGGCTAACAAAGCGATCCCAGCGATGGAAATTACACCGGGAGCTCCTAAATATTGTTGTATAAACGACGGTGGCACAGCCATAAACAGAAGCGCTACTAAAATCATCGCCGGTACCACATATTTGCTGACCTGTGCACCCATATCAGCAAAGCCCCAGTGAATGCCACCTTTAAGCTTTTGAAAAAAATGTTCCTTTTCTTCTGTTTCCAGCAAAACCCGACTTTCATCACCACAGGTTTCCATCCCCGGCAAATATAGTTCTGGCCCTGCCAACCGATTCCCTAAAACTCCTACAATAATAGGCACTGTAAATCCAGCAATCAAATAAATAACAGCAATTTCCGGTCCCAATAACCCAAAAGCAAGAATCAAAGACGCTGGATTAATAATAGGTGCAGCAATATTAAAGGCAATGGTTGGCCCTACATAGGCACCAGAGTAATAAAGACTCATGCCTAAAGGAATTACTCCACAACTGCATATGGGTAAAAACATCCCTGAAACCGTTGCTCGAACAATAGAGGATATTTTTGTATTGCCTAGCATTTGATGAAGCTTTGCTGGACTCATGAAATGATGGAGCATACCAGCAATCAGAAAGCTTAAAACCAGCCATACAGAAGCACCATTCAATAAATCAATACTAACCAGCAACACTTCCTTTATAAATGAGGGCAACACTACTCTTCGCCTGCCTTCAATGCATCACTAATGGCATCTTCTATTGTCTTTTGATTTAAGCGGTCATACTTTTTCTTTTCATTAATAATCATCGTACCTTTGGTAACCATTCCATACTTACGAACATAATCATAATCTTTTCCAGCATAATAAATCTTTACTTCTACCTGATCGCCTTTTTCTTTGGCTGCTTTACGAATCATTTCTTCATATCCAACACAGGTTGGACATGTATTGATAAATTCCACCAACACTTTTGCCACTATTTCCACTCCTTTTCTAGGCTCTGCCTTATACGGCCAGTTTTGGTTTTTGAGAATCTTCTTTGCGCTTATCTTCGCCATCAGCTCCCTGAATAAGATCTGTTAAGTGATCAATGTATTCTTTATACTTTTTATGCTCACGGCGTCGTGGTCTTTCCAGATCAATTTCCAGATTTTCCACGATTTCTCCTTGGTTAGTCGACATCAGCAGTACTCGGTCACTCATAAAAACAGCTTCTTCTATATCATGACTGACCATTACCACCGTTACCTTATCTTCCATAAAAATCCGTTCCAAGTCTTCCTGAATTTTGCGTCGCATTTGATAATCAAGCGCTCCTAAGGGTTCGTCCATTAAAAGCACACTTGGTTGACAAGCTAAGGCTCTTGCTACTGCCGTACGCTGCTTCATCCCTCCAGAGAGCTGATGAGGGTAAAGATTTTCTTTTCCTTCTAAATTGGATAATTTCAATAGAGCCTGAAGCTTTTCTTCCTGTTGTTCTTTTGACACTTTCTGTTGCTTCATTGGGTAGAGAATGTTGTCCTTCACCGTTTTCCATGGAAACAAAGCATACCCCTGAAATACAAAAGCACGATCCGGTCCTGGTTTTGTTACAACCGTATCTTCCACTTTTATGCAGCCGGAATCCGCTCCCTGAAAGCCTGCCATGATGGTTAGCATCGTTGTTTTTCCACATCCAGAAGGCCCTAACAGACTTACAAACTCACCTTCTTTAATAGTGATATCAATGTCCTTTAGTACGTTGTTAATCTCTTTTCCGTTCCGGTAGGTTTTGCAAATTTTTTCTGCTTTTAACTTTTCCATCCTTTAACACTCCTCTTTCACTTCACCATTTCCAACGTTGCTTCTATTCGAACTTTTAATATTTCCAAGTCTGAATTCGAATAGTCGCTTTCTAAATGCAGATAAGGTAATCCTTTGTCCTTGACCAGTTTTTCCACATAATGAGCTTCAATATTATAGGTATGGCATGCCTGCCAGGTCAAATCAATCACCATATCAGCAGAAAACTCCTGAATCATTGAATCGATAAGTTCAAACCGATATTCATTGGGACTCATACAGGAGCAGGGGATCTTGAGGTAACTTTCAGCCAGAGCTTCAATCGGGTCTTCTTTCTCTGTACTGACCAAAAGATCTAAAGTTTTATAGCTGCTACAATTTTCCAATGCCACTACAGAAGCACCCAGTTCCTCAACCAGTCGGATCACCTTTTCGCTTCCCATTCCTGTTGGACAGCCGGTCAACAAAACTCTTGGTCTACGAGGTTTATACCGTTGAAGTTTCTGATGGTCATTTTTTTCACCCATGATGCTGCTCTTCAGTTCATTTAACATTTTAATGGAGCTATTCTTATCTGCACTGAAACCTTTTGCCCATACAATCGTAAGAAGCTCAAGGCCCGTTAAAGGCGCCGGATCCATTTTATTCAGGTCACAAATTCCTTTGATTGCTCTTCTTTCCTGATTTCTAAGATCAACCGCCTTCCAGATAGCGTCGTCTGTAATCTTAACCTGAAGTTGTTTCTCCAAATATTTTCTTAATTCCCGGATTTCCTCCACCCATAAAGCCATGGACGCATCGCTGTTTTTTCGATGAGGTAATTGCATGACATGTACCGGTTTTAAGTTTTCCATCAGCTCAAACATTTTCTTTTTTCCATCACAGGTGGTTTCTCCAATAATAACATCTGAGTAATAGAAAAAGGGACAGGTATCCGTTATTGCAAAGCCATAGGAAGATTTGATCAGCGGACATAAGTTCCTTGGCAAGTCTTTTTCAGCTGCCGGAATCGGTTCTTCCTTGGTGCCGCACAAACTGACAGGAATAGCGTCTGCCGCTAAAACCAACTCCGAAGGACAAAAAGCACAGTAAATCCCTACTACTTTCTTGCCTTCTTCTTTCATATCTTTTATCCGAATCATGTTATCGCCACGAAGGTTTTGAAACACTTCCAGTTCTCTTTGCTGCATCCCTTACCTCTTTTCTTTTCCATTTGTATTTGAAAGTTTTTTCATTCTTTATATCCATTATTAGATTCCAATACCTTTATATAAAGATTCGATATCAAAACCCTTAACCATCTTAAAAGAGTTTTTAACGTATGTCCAATAAAATTTTTTGATCTATTTCCGCAATCCGATTGATAGGTTCTATCTCACTTTCTTAGACAGTGCCAAGGTTTTATTGTATACTAGGCAATGGATCCATCATTTAACTACGATGTCAATCTTGTAATGATGTCTATTTTGTAAGGAGGACTTTTATGACAAAAATGAATCATCCCCTTAAAGAAAGTGGTTGCTGTCAATGTACTGCCAAAGCCTGTTTAAAAGGTTCTGAAGGACTTCCGGAAGGATGTGTGACTGGCTTGCTTCAATCATCAGATATCCAAAACAACACGATGACCTATTACCAGAACCCTTCTTTGCTGAAAAAGATGCATACGGCTGCCGAAATCGAAGGTCAGTTTTACGGAAAACTTACCAGAGTTGAAGAAACCATTGAGTTTATCAAGCGAATGGAATATCAAAAGGTAGGAATTGCTTCCTGTGTTGGTTTATCCAAAGAAACAAGAGCCTTTTCTAAACTTCTTTCTCATCATAAGATTTCTCATTTTGGAGCACTTTGCAAAGTAGGAGCGGCCGATAAGAGTCTTGTCGGCATTCCGGCAGAAAATAGGGTGCACCCTGAAAGTTCTTTCGAAGCTATGTGTAACCCAGTGTTGCAGGCTTCTATTCTGAATGAACAACAAACGGATTTTAATGTTTTAATTGGACTCTGTGTTGGTCACGACGCATTGTTTTCTATGCATTCTAAAAGCCCGATGACTACTTTGGTAGTGAAGGACCGGGTTACCTGTCATCATTCAGCGGCACCGCTTTATCAGCTAGATGGCTATTACAAGCGTTTGATGAAATAAAGAGAGTTTTTATCATCGTATAAACAACACAAAAAAACCAGGCAAATGGTTCATCGCCTGGCCTTTTTGCTTATTTCTTTATCTTCTTAATATCGTAAGCTTGCTCTCCTAATAGTTTGATCGCTTAAAGAGTGCAAGGTACCAAATCAAAGCAACGCTTGTAAATCCAGTTGTAGGATTCTTCGTTTAGAATTCTGGGATTCCCTACGGTTTGAGGATCTTTCATGGCTTCTTTCGCTAATCTTGGAATCATGTCTTTGGAAACTCCCATTTCTTCCAAATTTCTTACTTCCAGATCTTCTGCTAACTGATACACTTCCCGAACAGCTGCTTTAGCGGCTTCTTCTTCTGATAATCCGTGAGTATCCACGCCTAATGCTTGAGCAATACGGGCAAATTTCTTCGGTGCTGCTTTCCAGTTATATTCCATTACTGGCCCCATCATGGTAGCAACACACTCTCCATGAGCTACTGGAAGGATACCGCCCAAAGTCTGAGCCATGGCGTGACCAGCTCCTGCCGACTCACTTCCATAGGAAAGACCGGCTAACATAGCTGCCTGTGCCATGCCATAACGGGCTTCAATATCGTTTCCATTAGCAAAAGCTCGACGCAAGTAAGCACCTGTATATTCAATGGCTAGTAACGCCACTGCATCGGTTACTGGCTGAGCAAAGTGCATGGTATAGCATTCAACCGCATGAGAAAGAACATCCATCCCTGTCATTGCCGTTACTCTTGGTGGCATGGAGACATGTAGTTCAGGATCAATAATCGTTAAATGTGCCGCAATGAGCGGACCACCGGTATTAAACTTAAATTCTCTTTCTGTATCTGTAATGACAGCCCACTGAGTTACTTCTGATCCAGTTCCTGCTGTAGTTGGAATCGTTGTTAGTGGTGGAATTCTTTTAGAAAGAGGTTTTTTCCCTTCAGCGGCTTCATATTCCAATACGGATTCGCCGTGAGACACTTCTACTCCAATGGCTTTTGCCGTATCCATGGAACTTCCTCCACCAACAGCTACCAAACCATCACAATTATTATCGTTATACATTTTACTTCCCATTCCTACTACTTTAACGGCTGGGTTTGGCTCCACCTGGTTAAAGATAACGACCTCTACCCCAGCTTCCTTTAAAGATTCTTCCACCGACTTAGTGATTCCAGCTTCATAAATTCCCGGATCCGTTACCAATAATGCTTTGCTAACGCCTAGTTGTTTAATCTCTTCTCCAGCCTTACCGATCGATCCAATTCCATGCTTAATAACAGTCGGTACCTCAAACGTGTGTAGGTTTGTCATGTTTTCAAATCCCATATTCATTGCCATTTTATTATTCCTCCCTATTTAATCTTATCTTTTCTCCTTATATCTTCTTATGTCTTTTTATGTCTTTTTATGTCTTCTTACTTTTTAACTTTTTCCATTTTCGCCTGGTTTCCACCTTTTACCAGAAACCATCTCTCTTACTTTCTATTCGTCAACTTATCCTCCACCCAGAATTCTTATTATTTTCACCTGATCTTGCTCCTTCAAAGCTGTATGAGAATAATCTCTTAAATATAGCTGGTTTCCGTTGACCCATACGGAAGATCTGGGTGAATATCCTAAGATTTCCAACAGCTTCTCCACGGTACATCCTTCCTCTACCTTTACTTCTTTCTTATTGACAAAAAGGCATACAGTATTTTCCATTTACTATGCTACCTCTTTTCTAAAAGCCAGTCCAAAGAAAGCTTCTCAAGGGTTTCATCTGTTGGGTTTCCATCTTCATTCCAATCCATCATTTGATAATACTTTTCCCTGAACTCCAGGAAACTATCCTTATCAAACCGAAAACCCTTTTGAGGACCATCCGTTAGTGGTTCAAACATTCTCTCAGGCAGATAATCATCTTTCTTACAGAATCCTTCTCGCATATTAAAGTATCTCATCATATTGATTCTTCTTTCGCCGACTTCCAATAATTCTTCAATCGACGCATCCCATCCTACGCCAGCCTTGCAAAGGTCAACCATATCATCCGGTCCGTACAGCTGCCAGGTGGGACCCCAGGCGAATTGACAGAGTCCGAGCGTATCCATGGTGGAGAAAAACTTTTGCCCAGCGATGGTAAATTTAACTTTATTGTCATCCATTGCAAAAGAATCTTCATACCCTTTGTCGATGCCGATCATTGCCAGTCTTTTTCGTTCAAAGGAATCTTCCGGCATTGTAAGGAATGGATCATGCTCACAGGACTGGTGGTCAGCACCAAAGCTGTTCACCGCATATAGCAATCCAATTGCCGGCTTATAATGCGGCATATGTGCCGGTAGCTCCTGTTTCTTTACACACATGCTAAGTTTCATGGCTTCCGGACCTATTTTTTCTGCCATTCGGTGAGTTCCTTCTGCCAGAAGATTCCCAAATCCTTCTCGCAAAGATATTTTCTCAATAATGTCGGCAAAATTCTCGGATTTGCCAAAAGATAGGTCCACCCCATCCGTCTCTTCCTTGGTTAAAAGTCCTTTTTCATAACATTCCATAGCAAAGGCGATGGTAGCCCCGCAGGATATAGTATCTAAGCCATACATATTACAGTATTGATTTGCAATCGAAACATCCTCCAGATTGTCAACATCACAATAGGAACCAAAAGTAGCTGCCGTTTCATATTCCGGTCCACCATATAAAGGATCTACTTTCCCTTCAATTTCCACTACTCGTTTACATCGGATGGCACAGGCAAAACATGTATCACTTTCCTTAAAGATACTATTCATGACGGCTGTACCATCAATTTTATCCACTTTTTCTCCAAAGTAACCGGAAAGAAAGTTTCTCGTTGGCAAAAATCCTTCTTCACTAGTCGGTGCAAGTTCACCGTTCGTTCCATTAGCACTTAGTCCCTGTATATTCGGATTGTCTCCAATTCTTTCTTTTACATTCCCACTCAATGCCTTAAACGCCACGGGATCATAAGCTTTTCGAGGTTTTACTTTTTTAACAGCGATTGCTTTCAGATTTTTTGACCCCATGACAGCACCGGTTCCATTACGCCCATTCGCTCTGTTGGCCATGTTCATAACTGCTGCATATTTCACCAGGTTTTCACCAGCCGGACCAATCTCAGCAATTTCCAACTGATTTTCTCCCAATTCTTCCCGAATTATCGCTTCTGTTTCGCCAGTTACCTTGCCCCAAATGGACGAAGCATCCTTAATCGCAACCTCGTCACCATCAATGTAAAGGTATACCGGTTTCTCTGCCTTTCCTTTCAGAACCACTGCATCATACCCGCTGTTTCTTAAGTGAGCAGGGAAGAACCCACCTGCCTGGCTATCTCCTATCGTATCTGTCAATGGACTTTTCGTAGTAATCATTACCCTGCTTTGTCCACTGATGGGAAGTCCTGTCAACATGGACGTCGAAAATACCAGCATGTTCTCTGGCGATAAAGGATCTACTCCCGGCTCCATTTCCTGAAGAATCAGGTAAAGTCCTAAAGCTGACCCACCTGGATACAATCGATATGTATCTCCAGGGATACTTCTTTTTCTAATTACTCCGGATGTAAGATCTACCTCTAACACTTTTGCATCTGGAAAAACACTCATATTATTCCTCCTTACTTCTCACCCGCTATTGTTCATTCAAATAAAACCCCGTTCGAATTTTGTTAAATTATTTTTGAACGTTTTTAATTTATTTAACATAGTAAACTGTATCATACTTGAATTTTCATTGTCAAGTTTTTACTTTTTATAAAATAAATTTTTTCTTTTTTTCAACACCGCTGATGCTGATTGCACCAAAACTTTGAAAGCCTTCCATTTGCTATTGTTTAATATTTAACAAGGTTGCCGTTTGACAAAGACCAGAAAAGTTTATATGATAATTTCAAGCGTTAAGTTTGTTCAAATCATACTTAACGTATTTAATTTTCTTACCGTTCAGTTTCTTCTATTATTTCTACTCAGGAGGAGGTGACTGTAGACGAATTGGATCATGAGTGATTCAGCAATAGCGAATCCTTCCTATAAAAGAGGCTTACATTGACAACAGCTGTCAAAAGCACTAACATATTAAGTGAATTAAATTATTTTTAAATTTGCTTAATGCATCTAAAGCTCTTTTTTGGGCGAAGGACTTAAGGAGGCTATTCGAAATATGTCTGATCAACTCGCTACATCGAAAGAACAGGAAGAAATTGAACGTGCTAAAGATCTTGTCATCCAAGCGATCACAGAAACCATGGATGTTTATGGTGCGGCGCCCTCCGTCGGAAGGCTCTATGCTACCATGTATTTTGTAGAAAACCCCATTACCCTGGATGAAATGAAAGATATGCTGGAAATGAGCAAGCCCAGTATGAGTACCGGAGTACGTGCACTTCAGGAAAATGGAATGGTCAACCGAATATGGGAAAAAGGTTCCCGAAAAAACAAATATGCAGCAGAAAAAGATTTCTTTAAATCTTTTATTCGCTTTTACTGCAAGCGCTGGGAACGAGAATATAAGGAAAATCTACGAGCCATTGCCGATTCTCAAAGAATCTTACAGGAGATCATGGAAGATGACTCCTGCGACGAAACCATCAGAAAACAGGCAGAAGATTATTATTATCAGGTTGAAGATTCCAAAAAATATTATCGCTGGCTGGAACGCTTAGTAGAGAGCTTTTATTCCCAGGAAATTTTTCGGCACATTCCAAAAGAAGATCTGTAACACCAAGAAAGATGTTTCTTAATCATATGAACGGAAAAAGGGAGGATTTTAATTTTTATGAGGTATCGTCAAAATAAAAAATCAAAGATAGGTATCCTATTATTGATCGTTGCTATGGTGTCCACTATGGCTCTAGCTGGATGTTCAGACGAAGAGACCACTGTTGAAGAACCACCTGCTGAAACTGATGAAATGGCCGTTACTGATGAAAATGGAACCCAGAATGCAGAAGAAATTGAAATTCAGGAAGAGATCAATCTAGCCATGGTATCCTGGACTTGTTCAACCCAGAAGAATTATATTCATGCTGAAGTTCTTCAAACCTTGGGGTATGACGTAAATCTACAAAGTTATGCGTTACCTGTTATTCTGGAAGGTCTTAGTGACGGACAGATCGATGTGTTTGCCGATGCTTGGTGGGTTACCTGGGGCACACCTTTGCAGGAAGCTGTCGAAGAAGGACGAGTCATTCATTTAGATACACATCTGGAAAATGTTAACTACGCACCAGCGGTTCCCGTATATGTTTACGAAGCCGGCGTTACTTCTCTGGCTGATTTAGCCGAACATGCCGATGCCTTCGATCATACCTATTATGGATTAGAACCGGGCAATGACGGTAATGATATTATGCTGGATGCTTTTGCTAATAATATCTATGGTCTTGGCGACTGGGAAATGCTCGAAAGTAATGAAGCCGCTATGATCACAGAGGTTGGTCTGGCGATTGAAAACGAAGAGTGGGTTGTCTTTAGCGGATGGGAACCACATTATATGAATGTTATCTTTGATATGGAGTATCTAGATGATCCGGAAGGTATCTGGGGAGAAGAAGCCGAGTTTGTCGCAACGCTTTCACGCCCTGGATTGGAAGAAGAACGCCCCAATTTCGCTCGCTATATGAAACAGTTTAAGATCGAAATTGAAGATGTTAATGAATGGGTATATGCCTTTGGTTATGAAGAAAGAGATCCAGAAGAGTACGCTGCCGAATGGGTCAGCGAAAATGTAGACATCGTATTAACATGGGTTGATGGCGTTAAAACCGTTGATGGACGGGATGCAAGTGAAGCCATAAAAGATGCTTATCAGTAAATAGGAGTCTTAGCGGTGGCGGTAGTCATCGAATAAAAAAATCAGCTGTTGCCTATTGTACTTTCTTTAGGCACCGCTGATTTTTTTCGATCTACTTCTGACTATTTCTCATCAATGCCAGAAAACTTCAATGAGATCTCCGCTTCATTAAGAAGTTTCATTAACTCTTCCATGTAAACTCCCGACTCTTCTATTCTGACAGTTTGTGGTTCATTCCTATCATCACAACACACCATACCGCCTTCATACCCAGTTTCTGTATACTGAACCCCACAACTGGGACTCCCATCGATGCCAACTACCTCCACAATTTCATAATGTTGCTTTTCGTATTCCCTAATCTGATCAATGACAGGTTTTAATAATTGTCGACAATGATTACGATATGCCGGATAACTATATTGATTTTTTGTCATCCCCCAACGGTCCATTCCCAAATAGGTGATTTCAGGACAAGGCAACTGAATAATTCCCAACTCTTCTTCCACAACTTTTTTCAAAGTATCTACATGATGTGCTGAATAGTTTGCCAATCCTTTGATTTTTGAATTTACATTTAGAAGACAATGTGCTAACAACACTATCTTTTTGCTTCGCTTCATTTTTCTCCACCTATTCTAAAATCATTTCAATGGCTTCAGTAAGAAAAGTAAGATCATATATCTCTTCAAAAGAGATATCTCTTTCAATAATTCCTTCTTCCATACAGAAGGCAATAATCGTTTCATGTCCTGCTTCCGTAATCATTCCATCAGGATTTAAAGATGGTCTCAAATATTCAATTTGATCCGCTGATATACCTCTACCTTGAAAATGCTCACTTGCTATATCCACCACTTCTTCATTAGAAGCATCTTCCAACCATGCCATCGCTTTAACGATTGCATTTACAAAAGCTTGAACCTCCTCAGGATTATCTTCAACAAACTCTTTTGTTCCCACAATAATTGAAGATTCATATCTCGCCGTACCATAAATCTCTTCATGTTGCTGAGAATCAGATACATCTACAATAACATTAGCATTAATAGCAGCCGCTTCATCTTTTGCTGTAGAACGTAGATATATAGCTGCTACATGACCATTTTCCAGTGCTCCCAAAGATGCACCATATTCCATTTGTGCCCATTCCACATCCTCTTCACTCATACCATGCTTTTCCAAAATAGATACAGCAAAAGAATATGGAGCCGAACCAGGCATTCCAGCAAATATGGTTTCTCCCTTTAAGTCTTCTACCCTTTCAATCCCTTCTGCACCAATGAGCATATATGGCTTGTTCTTTAGTGTCGATAAAAGAATGGTTGACTCCAAACCTTGATCCTGAGCTCTCAGAACAGGTTCCGTACTTAACATGGTAAAGTGAGAACTTCCAGCATGCATTGCCTGAAATGCCACTGGTCCATCCGTAGTCGTCACAAACTCTACCGCCAAACCTTCTTCTTCAAAAAAGCCAAGACTATCTGCCAGGTATGCCTGAATCCAGAATTCACTTCTTAACTCTGCAACCACTATTTCTGTTAACTCTGTATCCTCAGTGACCTCTTCCGCTACTTTTTCGCTACTTTCTTCCGGCGCTATGCTTTCCTCCACATTACTGTCACTTCCACTGCATCCTGTTACCACACTTAAAGACAACATACCTATCAACAACATCAACCATATTTTTTTCAACAGAATTCCTCCTTTTTTTATTATAAAGCCCTTCATTAAAGCGGCTGATCAAAATCAGTCGGTGCTCTCCATTTAAGAAGAAGTCTTTCGAAGGTCTTTAAAATACCATTGAAAATAACGCCAATCATAAATAGAATAAAAATGCAGGACATGACTCTCTCTACCTGAAAAAAAGAAGTAGCGTAAGAAATCATCCATCCTAACCCTGCACTTGCACCCATATATTCTCCCACAATTGCACCAATCAAAGAAGCTCCCAATCCACCTTTAATGCCAGCCAAAATCCAAGGTACTGTTGCCGGAAGATACACCTTAACTTTAATTTGAAAGGGGGTTGCTCCCATCAGTCGTATCGATCGGACAATATTTCTATCAATATCCTGAATGCCGCCATAAGTGCTAAAAAAAACCAAAAAAAACACCAATAATCCTGACATAATAATTTTTGATTCAATCCCAAGTCCGAACCACAGGACAAAAATAGGAGCAAGGGCAAGTTTCGGTATTCCATATAATCCAGTAATTAGAGGTTCAAACACTTTTGCAAGATTTTGAGAAAAGCCTAAAATAAACGCTACTACAATTCCTGCTACACTTCCAAAAAACAAACCCCACAAAGCTTCTTTCAACGTAACACTGGTGTGTCGCCATAGCTGACCACTTTCGTAAAAATCAATAAGATCATAGTAAACTCCTGTTGGCTGACTCGTGTAAAATGGATTTAACCAACCGATACGTACTGCAAACTCCCAAAACAAAATTAGTATTACAAAACCACTTAACCTTATTCCAAGTTCTTTTGCATTGGTAAAAGTGAGATTCACCCATTTCATGCTTCTTTCACCTGCATTTCCACCTCAGATTTCAAATCCTTCCATATTCCTTCATACAGCTCTATAAAGCGTGGGTTGAATTTCAGTTCTTCTGGATCTCTTGGACGCTCTAGATCAATACAGTGAGTATTTTTCAGTTTTGCCGGTCTTTGACTAAGAATAAAAATTCTATCCGCAAGCGTTATAGCTTCCGTAAGGTCATGGGTAATAAACACAATAGTGCGCCGGTCTTCACTCCACACTTTCAGGACATATTTTTGAAGAATTTCTCTGGTAAACACGTCTAAAGAAGCAAAGGGCTCATCCATAAAAATAATTTCCGGTTCTACGGCTAACACTTTTATGATATCTACCCTTTTACGCATCCCACCTGAAAGTTCATGAGGATATGCATCTTCAAATCCTTCCAACTCCGCTTTCTCTATAAGTTCCATCGACCTTTTCTTTCGAGTAGTTTTTTCAATTCCCCTAATTTCCAATCCCACTTCTACATTTTTTCGAACAGTTCTCCACGGCAACAAAGTGTCTGATTGAGCAATGTATCCAATAGAAGAATGAATCGTGTCCATCTCCTTATTCCGTAATCGCACACTGCCCTCCGTAGGCCTTAATAACCCCGACATTAGATTCAAAATGGTGCTTTTTCCGCACCCACTTGGTCCTACAATAGCAACAAATTCATTCTCAAACACCTTGAAATCAATGCCTTCCAGTACCTTTGTCTCTTCTCCTTTTTTAGTGAAAAAGCTATGATGCAACCCTTCCACCTGAAAAACCATTTTATTTTGAAGTGTATTTTTCATTTTATCTCCTATATTCTCTTTGACCTAGTTCCATCTATAGATTTATAGAACACCGTCTATGCTACCGCCATCCATTATACACAAATGCACAAACTAATGAAAATAGAAGTTTTTTATAGAAATATTTATATAGATAGAATTTCTCTATCTATATAAAGTAATCAAACAAAAAATAGCCGATTCATCTCCCAGTAAAACACGAAGTTTTTCGGCTATTTCCTTAAATATCTTTTAGAGATTCATTCTTTTATTCATTTTTTTCTTTGGTTTCTACTTTGCGAACCCGCCTTTCCAGATTCGGTCTGGTGATCCATATCTCATGGCCGCAACCAACACATTTTATCCGAAAATCCGCACCAGTTCGCAAAATATCAAACTCTTTACTTCCACAAGGATGTGTTTTCTTAAGCGTTACCCGATCTCCCGGATTTAGCTGCATAGGCATTTTCTTCTACCTCCTCTTTCTCACCATTAGCCATAATCACCACTCTTCTTGGATAGGGAATCTCAATTCCTTCCCGATCAAAGGCTTGTTTATATGCCTTTCTCATCGCTCGTGCCACAGACCATTGAGTCATGGGAGCCGCATAGGCCAAGGTTGCAATCAGTACACCAGAATCTGCCAGTTCGTTAACTCCCAGCACTTCCGGACCTTCCACAATATCCCCGTTAGTCTTAGCCAACTCTTCACTGGCTTCTTCTAACACCCTAATCGCACGATCAATATCTTCTTCATAGGCAATAGGCATATTCACCCATGCCCACATTTTTCCGCTACTTTTATTAATCACCTTCGAAATAGCTCCGTTGGGCATAATGTGGAGATCTCCCGTAAAATCCCGAACTTTCGTAACCCTTAAACCCATTTCTTCAACAATACCACCAGCACCTTCGATTTCCACATAATCGCCTACAGTAAACTGGTTTTCAAACAGAATAAAAAAACCGGTTATAATATCCCGCACCAAGTTCTGAGCTCCAAAACCAATAGCCAAACCACCAACTCCGGCAGTTGCTAACAAGGCCCCTACTTGAACACCAAAAGAACTTAGGATAGAAGTTCCTACCACAAAATACACAATATAACGAACAATGCTGTGTAGCAATCCTTCCAATGTTTTTACCCGAGCATCTTCTGTGCCGATTCCAAAATGTTTTTTCGATGCAAAAATTCGGCGAATGAATCCTCTTAATAGTCGAATGGCCACTTTTGCTAATACTAATAAGAAAACAACCTGTAAAACAATTGCAATTGCGCCACCAACATACTCCAACTCCGTTATGGTTTCATAGGTTTGAAGAATTGGTTCGATGATATTATGGATAAAAGTGTTCATTCATCAACCCCCTGATTATGGTCTGCGTTTTCATACGCTACTTTACACTACCTTCTTAGTGCTGTTCTTAATCCATTAACTTCCAAAAGCTTCTTCTTTCGTTTTTCATCATCATAGATAGCTGGATCGTTTTCATCTTCACCACATCTTAAAAGAGAAAGATCACAATTGTCCGTGATCTTTCAAGGTGAGAATCAGCAATTTCATCCTCTTTTTATCTGAAATCAACCTTCTCTTTCTACATAGACACTAGAGCTGAATGGTGTTTTTAGCTTTATTCATCGTTTCAACGATTGTATACATATTGCTAATTTCCCCTACCATCAATTCTTGCTTGATTTTGAAATAATCCAAGCAAGTTCCGCAAGAAAGGATTTCTACTCCAAGTTCTTCTAACTTTCGTAGATTCTCTAAGGATTCCGAACCGATGCAGGTAAGTTTAACACCGCTATTAATAAAAATAACCGCCCTTGGCAGTGGTTGCACTTCTGTTAATGTATAAAGATATCCTTTCATTAAGATATCTCCCAATTCCCTAGATCCTTCTCCCAAATAATCTTTTCCAATAGACACGACAAAATCGCCCATGATATGACTATCCGGCTCTAAATCCACCATTTTCACTTCCCGATACTTGAACTCCTTAAAGATATCAATATAAAAGTCTCCTTGACTTTCTTTAACATCGACTTTATAATCCATGCTTTTTGCATACTTTGATATATTCTCTCTTGCCACCTCATTATCCACAATGGCCGTAATATTCCCTTTTTCTATTTCTTCTAGCGCCTTCTTCGTTTTAATTAAAGGCATTGGACATTGAAGACCTCTTGCATCGACCTCTTTATTCATCGTTATTCCTCCCATATTTTCTATTGTATCTATTCTAAATAAAACTATATCATATTCATTCTTAAAGCAACATCATCCAATTAAGGAATTTTTTCTATAAACATCTTATCCTATAGCAAACGTGGTGCTTTTTTCTTAATTAATTGGCGAATATCTCCAGCAACCTCTTTTGAATATTCCTGACAGCAGGTTCCTCTTTTCCCCTTAAAGTAAAGAAAGAACTTCTCCTCCGTTTCTTTCAAAGAAGCTTCTTCGATTTCTTCCCATCTTTCAATTCTCAGTAAGACAGAAGTTCCATGAAAATATAGAATACCTTCTGGATGAATGCCGGCAGAAATAGCTCCTGAAACCACAAAAGTTCCAGCCATCAATGCCAGCATATAATGAACTCCATGGTTACCACCTAAAATAGCCACCATCGTCAGCAAAACCACCGCTGCTCCGGCTTCCATTTTTCTAAAAAAAGGTATCTTTGCTCTCTGCAATCGTTGTCGGGAGCGCTGAAGATTTTTTGATGCTCCGGCTACAAATCCCAGCAATAGAATTAGAAAAACAAAAACATCGTTCATGTCATACCCCCTTTCGTCCTTTGTGTTCTCTATCATATCAAAGCTAGGCTATTTTGTCATGACCGATCGCAATAAACCCTTTCCCGTTGGAATTGAAATGACTAATCTTCTGTGTTATATTGGTGACAATCACTAAGGAGGTCATTTCAATGGATGCTCACAAAAATGTAAAAAAACAAAAAAAGACAGAGCAGGAAATTTACGCTGAAGGGTTTTACTTACTTTACTTCGGCTTACTCTTAATGGTTTTAGTGCGGGGACTGATCCTAAACCACTCACTGAAAAGTATTGGAGATATTTCAGTGTTGTTTTTCTTATCCAGTATTTATTTAGTGGTGCGATTTGCTTTTCAAGGAAGCCTTCATGATTCCAATTTAGAAAAAGGCGACCGATTTAATACCCGCAAGGCTGTTTTGAGAGGTGTTTTTTCCACTTTCTTTTTTGCAATACTAATGTTTATCAGCAACAGGTGGAGCGTAGGAAGTTTTGCCAACTTATTTTCTATCGTTGTCGGAATGATGGTTTTCTTTGCTTTTTCTGTTATTCTTCCCTATCTTTCTTATCGGAGAAAAAAGAAAAATGCCCCCAACTAACTTACCTTGCCTTCGTTTTTTCCCCTACCCATATTAGGTAGGGGACTTTTTTCGCCCTTTCTATTAACACTACCCATTACAGGTGGTTTCATTATCCTTCTCATAAGGTATACTTTACCTATCGATGACTTGCATATTGAACGGGCTATTTTCGGAGGGTTATCGATCATTGTTGAATGGGATGCCGCAGAGCAAAAACTTTATATTAAGCGGTGATGTCAGCAAATAAATAGCCTTATTATAAAAACAAAAAAGATAATCATCATAGCTACAATGAGCTTTGAGCGGATTATCTCAGTTTCGTTCTTTTTAGATAAGTGACCTATCGCAGACGCTTCACTTTTTTCATGAAGTTTTTCATCGCTATTACTCGCTATGCAGCAAATACTCCATATTCTTTCAACAATTCCTCATCTCTCTCCGTTGAAGGTCTATAGCCTTTTTCAAGCAATTCTTTAGCATAGGTTTTATTGTAAATAAATGCAAAAACCAGATCCACCAGAAAAACACCCAGTCCAAATGTTGGAAGTGCTATTACTGCAGCAACGATGAACATAATAGCTGCCCATTTTATATCTCCTCTAATTAAAGGAACTAAAAAACCAAAGAAGAATGTGGTCCACGAAAACCCTTTTTTCACTTCTTTTTTAACTCCAGACTCATGCTCCAACGTAATTTTCAAATTCATCTCTCCTCATTCTATAAGATATCTTGCCAAAACCTGCTCTACTAAAGAATACTGAACATCGCTATCATTGACTTTTCTAAGAATAGTTTTAATATCTTTATTTTTTTCAGTATTACTAATTATTATAATTCAATTGTTTTAATTATTCAACAGGAACAATGGTTAAAGCCATTTCAAAATGAAAGTACTTATATTTCTTTTTGATTCTATAGACATATTTTTTCTTGCAAGAATGCTTACAACCCCCTCAAAACCCACTGCTATTTCTACACATAGTTTAACATGTCATCCCTTTGTTTTCTATCTTTTCTTCATTGACAAGCTTTCGTTTCCTCTTTTTTCAACGTTTCTGATAAACAAAGATTCGTCGTCGATCTCCTGTGTTTTTTGTACCACTGGAGATCGACGACATTTTCGGAAGTGCTATTACTGTACTTCTTGTCTTTTAATAATCTTACAGGCGACAACTCCTATACATCTGCCTGCTAAAAACAATATAGTGCTAAGAAGCCATGGCTTTAATGCCCAAGGAAATAGAAGAAGGGTCACTCCTGCCGCTGTTAAAAAACCGTGACCGATTGTGCATAAAAGGTAGGCTGTTTTTATTCCCTTGTTTTTCATTAAAATCAGATATACTTGTATCAATCTAAACCCTGCGGCAACCATAAGGACTCCTAGGATATCCTGAATCAGATGATAATAGGAAAAATCCATTTGTCTTAGGATGTCTTTTGAACCGTATTTGTATCCGGTTCTTCTTTAATCATCGCAATACCGGTAACGGCATAAAAGAGAGTAACCATCGGTGTCAGCCAGTTTAGAAAGGCATAGGGAATATATTGGATAGGGGTAACGCCTAACATCCCTGAAACAAAGATGGCGTTGCTGTTCCATGGAATCAGAACACCCCCTAGTGTACCACAGGCTTCAATAACTCTGGAAAGATTTTCCGGTTTCAGTTTGTGTTCTTTATATAAGGGGGCCATCAAGGTTCCTGTCATGACGGCTGAAAAGGTCATTGAACTACCAATGGCGTTGGTAACATAACTAACAATCATCGTTGACCCAATGAGGCTCCGATCTGATTTTACTTTATTGGTTAAGGGTCGTAACAGGGCATCCATCATTCCAACATGATGCATCATTCCTGCAAATCCAAAGGCAAATATCATAATGAGTACAGGGCCTACCATGCTCATCACACCGCCACGATTTAGTAAACTGTCGATAAACTCTGTGCCACTTTCGATGCGAAATCCAGTGTACATATGCTGTAAAACTTCACTGTATGAAAAGCCTTGGTTTATTACCGCTACCACAGCACCTGCCACGGCACCGATCAGAATCGAAGTAAAGGCAGGTTTTTGCATGACCAGCAGTGTAAGGACAATCACCGCCGGTATCAAAGCAATAATGCCTATATGAAACTCGCCTCTCAGTGCTGAAAGGATTGACTCTAACTGTGCCTGGTCAACGGTTCCGCTTACGTGCCTAAAGCCGATGACGGTATAGAGAATTGCGGATAACAAATAGGCCGGACCAACGGTAAAAAACATGGCTTTCACATGAGGGATGAGCGCTCCACCGGATACAGCGGCTGCCAGGTTGGTCGAATCGGATAAGGGAGACATTTTATCGCCAAAGTAGGCTCCAGAAATAACAGCACCAGCGGTAATTCCTGCCGGTACTTCTAGCCCAGCACCTACCCCCATCAGGGCTAAACCGGCAGTTCCAATGGTACCCCAGGATGTTCCTGTCGCCAGAGAGGTTAAAGAACAAAGAATCAGGGCTGTCAGTAAGAAGAAGGTTGGTGTGATCACTACTAATCCGCCATAAATAATGGTGGGGACGGTGCCGGAGGAAATCCATACTCCTATCATGGCTCCTACTGCCAGAAGAATCATCGTAGGTTGTAAGCATTTTTTTATCATTTCAGAAGCTGCTTCTTCAATTTCTTTGTAACTGTATCCCAATTTCATGCAGGCTGGGATCACAATAAGCCAGGACAGAAAAAAAACAATTTGCAATGAAGCACCAAATCCAACCATACTAATCAACATAAACGCAACAACAATCGCTAGTGTTCCCAGTGAATAAGCAAACGACGGGCTGGTTTTACTCTGTTCCATTCAAAAAACCTCCTTATTTTTATGAGATTAGATTTCAAATTCTTGAGTTCTTGCCATTACTCCCCATTGACCGCCTGTATGAATAAACAGCACATTACCTTTCAGCGTTTCTCTTCTTTGTTGTATTTCTTGAAACAAGCCATGCATTGCTTTTCCTGTATACACTGGATCTAAAAGGATTCCTTCCTGTCTGGCAAAGCTTTTAATAAAGTGGATGGCTTCAGTGGTGCAGTGACCATAGCCTTCTCCTACATAAGCGTTGCACATATTCACTTGATCAAATGCCAGGTTTGTCAGAAGTTCTTCATTTCCTGTTTGCTGAAGTCCTTCTGTGATAATGTTTTTTGTTATTGTCTGAAAATCTTTCTTTTCATCGTATATATTGATCCCCAGAAGCTGTTTCTTCTTCTCTAATTCCTGGTTGCCCAGATAGAGCCCGGCATAGGTACCACCAGAGCCTGTGGCTACGCAGATCGTATCAAACTGGATATTCATTTCTTTTTCTTGTTGCTGAATTTCCTGAAAAGCATGGTAGTAACCAAACATTCCCAGACCGCTGGAAGCTCCTTCTGGCATTACATAGGCTGTCAACCCTTGGGATTCATATTTTTTTTTAATACGGTCCATGATCTGAGCCCGTTCTTCCCGATATTCTTTTTCGGTAATCAGTGTGCATTCTGCTCCAAATAATTTGTCTAAAAAGAAGTTTCCTATCGGTTTCTCTTCTTTACCTTTTAAGACAAGATGGGTTTTCAGACCCATCTGAGCACCTATCGCCGCCGTTGCCCGACAATGGTTTGATTGTTGTCCTCCGCAGGTTATTAATACCTGTGCTCCTTTTTCCATCGCATCGGGCAGGATATATTCCAGTTTTCTTATTTTATTTCCTGTATATTCCAACCCTGTAAAATCATCACGTTTGATAAAAAACCGAAGTCCCTCCGTTTCCCCTAGACTCCGCTTCACCTCAAAAATCGGCGTTGGCACATTGGCTATTGCTTTTCGTTTAGGCAGTTTCACCGTACAACCTCCTTTTTTACCTTCTTTTTTTAACGGCTTCTTCAATATTTTTCATTGCTTTTTCTACAATGCTTCGAGGGCAAGCCAGATTGAGACGCACATATCCGGTACCAGTTGCTCCATAGTCTACTCCCATGTTTAAAGCAACCTTTGCTTCATCGATCATTAATTTCTTTAATGCGTCATCTTTCAATCCCAATCCCTTACAATTAATCCATTGCAAGTAGGTGCCTTCCGGCAAATTAGCTTTTAATTCCGGGATGTTTTCTCGGCAATAGTTTTCTACATAAGCCATGTTTTCTTCCACATACGCCAGCATTTTATTTAACCACTCTTCGCCATGGTTAAAGGCTGCTTCTACAGCAACGACGCTAAAGCAATCATTTCTTTGCAGTTCCATGATGGTAAAAAATTCCTGAATCGGCTGATGATATTGCGCCTGCGGAGCATGAATGAAAGATGCTTGCAAACCTGCCAGATTAAAGGATTTTGTAGCCGAAAAACAGGTGATGGTGATTTCTTGAATTTCCTTGGATAAGGAGGCCATTGGCGTATACATCCGATCTCCAAAAACCAGATCGCCATGAATTTCATCGGCCAGAATAATGACTTGATGGCGTCGGCAGATATCGCCGATACGTTCCAGTTCTTCCTTTGTCCAAACACGCCCTACCGGATTATGCGGATTGCAGAGGATGAGCATCGAGGCTTCTTCTGCCTGTTTTTCTAGTTCTTCGAAATGAATGTAGTACTGACCATTTTCTTCCAATAATGGATTTTCTACTAACACTCGCTGGTTTTTACGTACCGCATCGTAAAAGGGAGGGTACACAGGAGTTTGTATGATGATTTTATCTCCTTCCCTGGTCAGTTCTCTGATAATAACGTTTAGGGATGTCACTACTCCCGGGCTGTGAATAAGGTCTTCTTGTTTCAACGTCATGTCATACCTTCGTTGATACCAACGAATCGCTGCATCCCAGTAAGTATCTGGTCTTGACGTATATCCATATATTTTTTCTTTCCCTCTTTTTTCTACTGCCTTCCAGATTTCTGGTGCTACCTGAAAATCCATATCCGCCACCCACATCGGCAGTAAGTCCTTTCTTCCAAACTTTTTTTCCAGTTCGTCGTACTTTGCTGAAAGCTGATGCTTTCTATCAATGATGTGCTCAAAGGTTTCCATAATATTCCTCCAGCTTAAATTATTTTTTGAGTCTTTGAATCATTTTTCACTTCTTTCATAATAAATGCAATTATTATGCCAATGTTCTTAAATCAGAGGACTTTATCCGTCACCTATTGAAACAAACTGTTTTTTCTCTTTTTTCTCTTTTTTCTTCTTTCAGATTTGCCCTTTAAAAAGGGAACAACGGGGATTTGTCCGTTCCCTTTGTTCCCTTTGTTCCCTTTTGCTCCTCTTAAACAAAATTCCTGCTGACTGGTTGACTTCCCATTTCCTTTGAAGATTCAAAATATCATTACTTCTGATCGTAACATCGCTTAACAGCTTGAAATCCTTTTTCTGTAAGCATGGTCCCTTTCCTACCTTTCTCTACTTCCACCCATCCTTTTTCCTGAAATGCTTGCAAGATGTTTCGAAGTGTTCTTTCAGATAAGTATATTTTCTGTTCTTTCGCCATCTCCATCATCCTCCGGCGACCGAGTCCTTTCATCTCTTCTCCGGCCTTAAGCAGGCATTGAAGTACAAACCTTTCTTCAGGTATAAGGTTCGTTTCGAGATGTTCTTCTTTTAGTGGGAAGTGAAAAGAGACATCTGGCAGACTCTCTTTCAAATCTTGTAAATGGATCAGGTCTTTTTCCAGATAGACTAAGTATTCTACGCAGTTTTGCAATTCTCTAAAGTTGCCTTCCCAAGGATATTGACTTAAATAGTTTTTCGCTTCTTTTGTCAAGGTAAAATCGGCATGAGCTTCTTTTTGTAAGTGTTCAAACCCTAGCATGATATCGATTCTTCTTTCACGAAGGGGTGGAATTTTTAAGGATAGTACATTAATCCGATAGTACAAATCCTTCCGAAATTTATTTTCCTGAATCAATTTTCTCAAATCTTGATTGGTTGCTGTAATAATTCTTGTATCTACCGGGATCACCCTATCGCCGCCTACCCGCATCACTTCTTTTTCCTGAATGACCCGAAGCAACCGGCTTTGTAAATGAGTCGATACTTCTCCGATTTCATCTAAAAACAGTGTTCCCTGGTGAGCCAGTTCAAAAAGACCGATGCGGCCGCCTTTTTTAGCTCCGGTAAAGGCACCTTCTTCGTATCCAAAAAGTTCGCTTTCCAATAATGGTTCCGGAATACTGGCACAGTTCACTGCCACAAACTGATAGTTTTTTCTTCGAGATGCATTATGAATCGCCTGAGCGAAAAGTTCTTTTCCTGTTCCCGTTTCTCCGGTGATAAGGACAGAGGAATTGGATCTGGCAATTTTCTGGGCGGTACACCGTGTTTTTTGAATGGCTTCACTTTTTCCAATAATGCTATCGAAGGTATATTTAGCTTTGTGGCCTTTTCCTAATATTTTTGCACGAAGTTTATGCTGGAATTTTTCTTTTTCTTCGAATTGATTTATCACTATAATAATACTGGAAATCATACCACCAGTCATCACTGGTGCGGAACGAAAGGAAATATTCGTATGCTGAAACCGTATCAGTTCTTGTTCAACAACAGCTTTGGATTGAATCGCTTCTTTGACAACGGAAAAATCAAGGACTTCCAGAAGGTTTTTTCCAATAATTTCCTGGCGAAATGAAAGGATCTGGCGGGCTTTATCATTCAATCCTAATATAACCCCTTCCGGGTCGGTTGTCATAATGCCTTCATCAATCACGTTTAACAGCTTCAGAAATCGGCTGTCAGCCATATTAAGCCGGTCCAGAAGGGCTGATGCTATCGTCGAAACTTTACATAGGCTGTTAAAATGCGTTATAAACGGAGGACTTTGTAGTAAATGTTCCATTTCCAAACTAACCGCTATGTCCATGATCGTGGTTTCGTCTAAGGTCCGGTGCCCGGTATCAATAATTTCTTCCACAAAATCCGGCACCGCTTCTCGCTCTCCTAAGGTAACGGCAATCGAAAGAGATGGGATATCTCCTTTTCCTGGGTATACAGGAAAAAAATTGTAATTGGTTAACCCTATCTGACGGAGCAAAGCCATGCTCTCCAAAGTCATTTCTGGGCTGTAGTTTACCAGTAATACTTCCGATCCTTCTCTGATGCTGTTTATCTTATTCCGTTGTTCTTTTGTAAGGGTAGTGCTTAGCACAATGACTTTTGCCCTCAGGGGTATTTTTTCTTTGATTTCTACGTAAATGGAGTACAGTGAAATGAGCAACACATCCGCATCAATCTTTTTGCGTATTACGTCTTTATCAAAACCCAGAGCCGATATCTCCACCAGAGGAAAAAGTTGTTGTAAAATCATTTTATGGTGTTCTGCCACTCCTCTGAAGTTTGTAATGATCGTCACTTTTTTCATTGATATCCTCCCAGCGAAGTGATGCTTTCTCTCATTTTCAATTACCTTTTAACGAGATGCGTATAAGAAAAGTTTTCGATAGTCGGATCAAAATAACGATAATGTGGACTTGGAACAAACTGACGATTGTCCACAACACCAGCATTCCATGTAGCGTCTACGATAACCCAACGATCATCGGCATAGACTTCGTTCCAGGCATGGTTGGTGCCGACATATTCTATTTCCACATGATCCCAACTACCATCTGAACTGGCACCTAAGGCATATCCGGACACTACCCGAGTAGGCACTTCTGCACTTCTAAGCAACGCTGCCATCAGGTTTGCATAACCGCTGCAAACTGATTTCCCATTGTTTAGAACATCTACAGCATCCACCTGGCTGTTTCCATCTCCGTAATAAGCAGCTATATCATAAGCTATGTTTTCTATCACCCACTGATGAATGGCTTCCAGTTTTTCATAATTGGTTGTTGCATCCTCGGTTAACCTTTGAGCTAGTTGTCTTATTGCCGGATGTTCCGGATCGATGTTGTTTTCTGCTCCTAGATAAAAAGAAGGTGTTCGATGAATCATATGCTGTTTAACATTATCGAAATAACTTGGAGCAGCAGAAATTACATGCCCATCATTTGTCCTTTCAATGAAAAATTCACCGCCTTCTCTGTCGAAGGTGCGATACCTTTCTTTCCCAAAAAATAGTTGGTATCTATTACTCCTAGAAGAAGAGAGTCTGATTTCATGTTGAAAGCTGCCATTTCGACTGGCGTCAATCACATCTCTTTCATCACCATTGGTCACAAACATCACATACCTATATTCCTCCGGCACTTTTCCTGAAAGATGAAGGACCTGACCCTCTATTTCCAAGCGAATAAAGCTGGCAAAGCCTTTTGCTTGATCATGGTGAGTGGATAGGGTGTCAAACGATTCCGGAATCTCATCTAATGCTTGCTGAAAGCTTTTAGTTAAGAAGCTGGCTTCGTTTCTAAGATTATCCCACTCCAAGTTACCAAAGTTTTCCAGATCTCTTAGGTAAATCGCCGTTTTTCCTCCAATATTAAAGGACTGAATTTCATCTGCACCCGCATAGGTTTTAATATCTGTTGAAATGACATCGTAAAGTTTGCGGCCGGTGGCATACCGATGTCTCAAAGCTTCTGTTTCTTCTATTGGATTTTTAGGTTTATCTGGATTTTTTTGAATCTGAACGGAACGGGTATCTTCCTGCCACTGAACATCAAAGCCATAACCAGATAAGTCTCTGGCGATAATAGCTGTTGTGCCGTTTATGTTGTAGGAAGGGATCACCATCCCATTAATAGTTGCTTTAATCTCGGTTCCCAATACTTCTCCTACTACTTCTCCAGTAGTTGCCATTCCCGACACCGCGCTTGTTATCAGCATCAGCAGCACCAGTATGCCCGCCGCCATTAATTTACTCTGAATCTTTTTTTTCCTATTTTTTGAGATTAAGTACATTTCAGAACCCCTTCCTTGTTTACAAAATTCATTGCTTCTTTACGGATTCTATTCTATCAAACCACCTTCTGTAAATCTAATGAAATTTATACTCTTTCTTTTTTTCTTACAAAAATACCTCCAGTCAGAGAGTCTCTTATTCTTTCCGAAGACTTTCTCCTTTGGAGGTATTTCTAATGATGCCTATTGTTTTTCCATCTGTTTGCTAGGGATTAGCAAACATCTCCTTCTCCAGCTACATATCCGGCTTTTGCCAGTATTTCTACTGATTTTGGAACTTTATCTTCTGCCACCATTACAACAGGTCCGGTGCATCCCATGCCGCTTTCGGCATAAATCCCTTCTTTCCAAAGAACCTGAACAGCATCGTCAATATCCATCACTTCAATGCCGGAGATATTGCCTGTCACAATTTCTTTTGGTGGTGCTTTTATTTCTTCTTCCGTTGCTTTTTCTTTTTTAGAATCTTTTTGGAGGCCTTCTAAAATAGATTCTAAGCCTGCTTTTTTAGCTTTTTCCAGTTCATCAGCCATTAGGGTCTGTACATTTCCTTTTACCAGAGAAGCAGCGTATTGTAGCGCATTGGCAACCACCGGGGTTCCAGAGGCTCTGGAAAGAATCAGCACAACCCGTTGCTGCCCTTCGCCAATACCAGGTCCATAACCAGCACCTAAGGCTTCATAGCTTCCACCTGTCGTATAGGAGGAAAAGACTTTCATCATGATATTTCCTGTTAAGCTATCGGTTACCATGACATCCGCTGATCCGGTCAACAGATCGTTTCCTCTCATGATACTACCGCCATCTGAACGAACAGACTCTGAAAAGTTGATTTCATAGCCATTGGATTTCAAAGTATTCAGGGCTCGCTCTACCTGCCGGGCACTGTCCAGGTTCAGAATACCGACGGTTGGTTTTTCAATCCCCATGGCTTTAGCCGTTATGATCCCATAAAGGGCATTTTTCACCATAGCCGCCGCTCGTTGGGTGTCCGCCGTTCCCGTAGTAGTGGCTACAAACATTTCTCTGCCTAAGCCTGGCGTAACCACTTTTCCTACAGTTGCAACGCCAATAGGGAAATTGTAATGCATGGTAACGCAAGCCTGGATTTTTCCTTCGTCCAGCATTCGTTCCATCACTTTATGCATTTCTGCTTCTTCGTTTACTTCCACCGTTTCCAAGGCTGTTTCTACCTTTGGCCCAATCAACACCACTTCCAGGTCTGTTGAACGCCTTACGGCTTCTTCAGCTCCTTTTACCAGATGAATTGGTTCCAATTCGCTGCCCAGGGTGGTGAGCCCTACTCTTATTTTAGGACCGAAATTTCCCTGTTCCATCGATTCTGTCAAAGAAAGAAGGGTTCGGCCAATTTCTTGCTTGATTGCCGTGCGATCCATCATTCTTCCCCTCCTATTCTTTTATCAGTTGATTGGCAACGTCTTTCATGGCTTCAATAATCATTTCTTTAATCTCTTCTTTCGAAGCGCCTTCACCAGCCGACTGAACCTGACCACTGTTCTTTTCTAAAATAACCGATACGCCATCGAACAAGTTCGTCATCCGGCCAAGGAAAAGACTGCCTTTCCCAACGATCATGGCTTTGTTAAGATCGCCAGTTGTCAGGTCTTGTTGTGCAAAGCCTATATAAGGAACTCCGGAAGGAATATGACCCTGGGTAGGTGCCCAGCCTGGCATTCCATGGGTTGTTACGAAGTTCGGCAGTTCTTTTCGCTCTATTTCTCCTCGTTTAACGCCTAATGCGCCGATCATTTTATAATTTGCTTCCGGTACATCTCCGGCTCCTGCCGGCTTTGTAACGTCTGGGTTTTGCATTTCCACGGAGTATTTATCAATATCAGTAATTTTAAGTCCACCTTTTTCTAAAGGTGTGGTGATCAGACTGGTGATGACGGCTTGTGGCGATGATCCGGTTCCCACTGTATGTTTTCCGATAAGATCGGTTCTGATCAGTGGGTTAATTCCGTCATTCGCCGATACCAATACCGCGAAAGCACCTAAGACGTCTTCCAGCAAAGGCATGCCTTTTTTCACGTGGTCTTTCCCGTTCATGCCCAGCTTTGCTGTAGCACCGCCGGCAACAATCACTACATTTTCATAGACACCGGCTTTTACCAATGCCGCCGCTTCTATTAATGCATGGGTTGGTGCCGCACAAAAACCTCTAACATCGGACCCAGTTGCATTCACCGCACCTACGGATTCTGCAATGGCTTTGGCAAAGTTTCCGCCACCTCTTTGGTTCATGTCTCCGCAAGCTTCTTCCGAACATTCAATAACGTAATCAATAGTTGTAACATCAATATTGTTTTTATCGATTAGGTGCTTCATCGCTAGCATACCAGAAGCTTTTGATACCAGGTTTTCATAAATAATATGGGCTGTCAGGCTAAGGTCTACATCATGCGCTCTTTTTACGCAGCCTACCAATTCACCTTCATGATAGATCGGATCGGCATGATATTCATCAATATAGCGTTGAATATCGTTTTTTTCCTCACCTTGACCCATTTTTTCTACATCATCCTTAAAAAGAGGATGTGCTTCTAGTTTGGCTTTCGCTTGTTTCCAGAAGCTTTCTTCCAAGCTGACCAGATCAAACACATCAGCAATTTTCATTAATCCATAAAATTCATCCTGAGGCATGATTTCGCCTAAGGGACCAGTTCGTTCTGCCTCTGCTACCGGATTTTCGTACCAAGGTTTTGCAATATCCCGTAGTTTTTCTGGATGCAACGCTCCAATATAGGTCTGATTGGGCGCATAGGCTACTACTTCTTCAAAAGATCTTGTGCTTTCTTTTAATCCTTTTATATATTCAGAGTCTGGATTGGATGCCCTCTCTAAACTTTGGGTTGTTCCATGCCAATGCATAATATCTGGTGTATAAACCAAGGCATAGCCGGTACCTTTAATCACTGGAAAACTCAATAAAAACACCTCCAAAAGTGGTTAGGGTAAATACAGTTACAGGTTTTGATTTAAGCAAAGGGTGATGAACACGCCATCACCCTTCTCTTATTTAATACTTGCCGAATTGTTCTCGAATACTGCTCATTTCTTCAACAATTTCGTCCACGTCTAATACCATTTCCATCATGCCAATCTGTTCATCGTACACTTCTTCGTTGACCGCTTCCTTAAACTCCGGTTCAACAGCGTGATATACTGTGAGTCCTAACTGGACTCCTGCTAAAGGACCTGCAAAAGTGGGATCCCCATTGGTTACGGTTTCAGCGGCTAAGCCAGCAGATTCTGCTTCTGCTCCTCCAAGAAGAATAAGCATATTCTCCGCTCCGTGTTTTTCCGTAAGGGTTTGCACTCGATTTTGATTTTCCAGGTCCATAGCACCAGCAGCCGTTCAGACAAAGCATTCTGTGGAAGAGAATACTACTTCAGCTCCGGTACCTTTCAGGCATTCTTCGATTGCTGGTGCCGGAATGCCATCCCGATCTCCAATGATAATAACTTTTTTGCCATCTAAGATACTCATTAGAACCATCCTTTCTATTTTTTATTTATTGATGATCTGACAGGCACATGTTTGCCACACTTCAGATTACACCTATTTAACTTTAGCTTAACCTTTTTTTCCTGCCTTAAACATTTTCTGTAATCATTTTTTCAATATTACTCTTTGTAGCGTCATCTTTAGTCACTTCCGCTACTTTTTCGCCACTTTTATATAAGGTGATGGTAGGAAGTCCCAGCACTTTTTGCGAAATAGCCAGACGACGAGCTCCTGTTATATTAAGTTTTGTAAATTTCACTTTGTCACCATAGCTTTCAGCTAATGCTTCAATGTCTGGTAATAATGCTTTGCAAGGCTCGCAACCATCGCTCCAATAGTCTACCAGAACAAATCCTTCTGCGTCCAATACTTCTTCCTGAAATGTTTTTTTATCTAATTCCAGCATATCGACACCTCCTAATTATTTTTGCGTTTTCAGTCTTGTTAAGATTATTCAATAACCGTTTGTGTTTCAATATCCATTTTTAGAGAGTTCATGGCTTTTTCAACTAATCGTCTTCTAAGCATTTTTTCGTCTTTCGCCTCCAGCTTAGGATCGCCAAAAGGATGTGGGATTGCTACCGCCGGTATAATACGGTTTGCTCCTACGGTCATGGAGATCGGAACAACCGTGCATACATGTACAACCGGGATTCCGGTACGCTCAATTTCTTTTACCATCGTTGCGCCGCAACGAGTACAAGTACCTCATGTGGAGGTTAGCAGTACGGCATCAACACCAGCTTCCTTCATTTCTTTTCCTATGGCCATTCCAAAAGCTTTTGAGTTTCCTACAGAGGTCCCGTTTCCTACGGTGCTATAGAAGTATTCAAAAATGCTTCCAATAACCCCTTCCCGCTCCATATCTCTCAACACATCCAACGGAAGTACCCGATCCGGATCTTCATTGGCATAGATTGGGTCATAGCCACCGTGAGCTGTTTCATACATTTCTTCTGTAAGGTCGTCAATTCCTTCAATGGAGTATTTTCCAAATTTAGATGCACTGGAAGATTCTACTCGGTCTGGATTTGTTTTAGGAACAATTCCACCGGAAGTTACCATTGCAATTTTTAAGTGACTAAGATCTGCCAAGGCTCCTGCCGGAGGTACTCTGTCAAACTCTGGCATGGCATATTCTGTTTTGTACTCTTTTCCTTGAAGTTTTGAAATCAGCATGTTAACCGCACGTCTGGAGCCACGTTCTTCCATAAACAGATTCTTACGGATTCCTCTTTCGAGATAACCTTCTTCCGCCGGTAACCCTATTTCTTCACCATTCATCAGTTTGTTGGCCAGCTTAACCATAGCAGGAACGGCTTTTCTCATAGCGGCGGCAGAATTCCCGGTTTCAGTAATGTAAATACCCTTTTTAAATAGATCCGCACCTGGATTTTCTTTATACATTCCTGTTAATACCGGAATTTTTAGTTCTTCCTGCACTAACCAGGCAACAGTTGCGCAAGCAACTCCGTAACGGCCGGCATTAAAGGCAGGACCAGCAATAAACATGTCCGGCTCGTAAGGCTTAATCATTTCCAGTATTTTTTGCTTTGATGTTTCTGGATTCTCATTAAAGTAAGAATCTCCACATATAATGGTCGCTACAATTTCTGCATCCTCTCCAAAAGCTGTGTTAAATGCCATCCCAGGCCCTACTACGCCTTCTCTCAGCTCTGGTGGAATATCTGCTTTTTCTTCGCCACCAATTCCAGCAAAGAATTGATTCACATAATGAACAATTCGCTTTTTAGCCATTTCAACCTTCCTTTCTTTTTTTACCTCAGGTATTTATTCCTGCAGATTTTTTATCCTTTAGCTATTCTTTAGCTTATGATTTTCTTTAATAGGCAGCGGCTGACAGGTGTCCAAATCCTAATTCATTGGTGGCTCCTGTAATCGCCTGAATTTCTACTTCAATGGAACCGTCGTCTCTTAAACTTCCATCAAAGCCACCTGCAATAGAATCAACGTAAGCGGTCGTTCCGATCAGTCGGTTCATATCTGGCAGTACAATGGTTTCGTTGGCATTTCCATTTGTAACAACGGCGTTGGCTTTCGGGTCAGCATCTGCTAAAGATTGACTAGCTCCGTCCCGACCGGCATATTCATCTGTTACAATAACCGTTTTAATGCCTTTTTCTTCAATTTTTCGGCAGTTCATAATTAAGTCAGTATCTGGATTTCCGAAACCTTCTTGAGTAACAATGGCTCCGTCCAGCCCCATAAATTCACATAGTTTTGCGGTCCAGTTGGAAGAACGCTCTTTATCAGCCAAGGTAACATTTTCGTTGGTGATAATAACTCCCAGAAAGTTTATTGTTTTTCCGTGCTCTTCGTATAAGTCTTCGATTACCGGGTTATTCAAATGCACATAGGTTGGGTTTTTATCGCAAGCAGATACGCAGTTTCCACTAACAATGGCACCATCCATAATTTCTGTTGGATACATTACGGTTGGAACCAGCTTTTTTGCATCCACGCCGTAAACATAGGTATCATGCAGTAGTCCTTGAGTTTGCAACATATATACATAACCAACCCGAGGCAGGTCCGGATGTAGTTCGGCTGCTTCTCTAGGTGCCAGTGTTTCATAAGTTTTCACTTCATCTGGTTCTATATTTTTGATCACTTCACCTATAAAAGCGGCTGCTTTCAAGCCAATGGTTCTTAAAGCAGCTTCATGTTCGTGGGCTTTAATACCTGGTTTTGGCTCTGCTGTAATAACAATATTATGGGTTTTTGAGAAAGGTGTGTATTCTGCTCCAGGTCCAGACATATCAATAATGCCTTCCTGGAAACCAACTACCTTACCAGCTGTCACCACCGCTACATTTTTCATCGCATGGGTTCGTCCATTACCTACAGTGTGTACCTTCCCTAACATGCCAGGAAAGATAGAGCCATGTCCTTTTACTTTAACCCTTGGCTCAATCACGTCTTTTACCGGAGTAATACGTACAGATTCGCCTGGATGAGCTAAGTCTACCCGCATTTTCCATAGGTGTTCTTCGCCTCCAATAGCCTCCAGTAACTCTCTGTGGTCAACGACCAGAATGCGCCCGTCCACATGGGTTTTATCCCCAAACTGAACGTCTTCGATAAAGATTTTTCCTAACTCCAGCTTCATTTTTTTCTCTCCTTTCTTTTCTCTTCCTTCTACAAATTACATACAATGCTATCTGATAAAACATTTTTGCTTTTTTAGTCTGATGCTTTCCCTCTATTCTTTACTCTCTAATCTCATCCTGTTTTTCTTTGCTTCCCCGATCCATCACCGGCTTTATTAAATCCAGATCTATCAGTTGGAGATCCGGTAAATCTTCATCTCGATAGGTCCGCAATGAATTTAATTTCCCGTCCTTCCCCTTAAAGGAGTTCAGTAAGGAAAAGACCTGTTCCAAGGTTTGTAATGACGTCATATGAAGCGAATCAGCCCAGTCAGATATTACCACGGTGCGATAAGGAGTTTCATAGGGCTTAATGCTGCCTACCAGGGGATGGGATATGATCTGATGACCGGTATGAACCAGATCCCGTACTTTTCGCAACACAGCTTCGTAATCTCCTTCTACCCAAAGTAGGGGTATCAGACTTCCCTCCAACTCTTTTTTCACCATTGGATTATTAGTTACTACCATCCTATCACCGCCAGGGATAAATTATTTCATTCACGTGAAACGATTCATGATCACCAGTTCGAAAAAACAAAAAGAGCAAACAAGACACTGTCCTGTTTGCTCTGTATTGGTACCTGAGAGTTTCTCCCTGTTGATCAGCAATCTTCAACAAGACTTGCTCCTTCGGTGCTTTCGCTTTCCAGAGATCTGTCCGCATGCGGTCTTTTTGCCTGAGAAATTCACTAACGCTGTTCGGCGGTTAGCTTTTACCTTCGGCGGCCCATCATCGGACTCTCTCCCACATACATCATCCAGTATTTTTATGAAGTTATCAAGAAAGTTTCACACTGACATCGATCTTTGTAATCATTGTATAACGTTTTCCTATAAAAATCAATCTTTTTTTGATAATAAATTAACAAAATTTCAAAGTGCGCTATTCAGCCCCAGGCAAGCTTTGTCGCTCTTCCAACCGAATATCAGTAATCACAAACAGGATGCTTAGTTTCTGCTGCGATCTTGTCTGGATCTCTGCCATGACTACCAATGCTTGGACATAAGCATCCTCTTTTTTGAAAAACAAGAAGCCTAAAGGCGCCTGTTTTGAACCTTCCAATCAACACATTACAATTAGTAAGGAAAAAACGCTCATAATTTTGTGTAAAAGCACTAATGTCATTTTCTTTAGAGTATTGTGAAATAATGGTAAAATTAAGATGTAAGCAATCGAAAAATAGCAGTGTCAGAAGATGAATGCAACGTAATATTAAAAGGAGGTTTTTTAATGATAAGTAAGTTCAATTATTCAAAACCCCAGACAACGCAAGAAGCCATCGATTTTTTATCAGCTAATCCGGGGACTAAAATCTTGGCCGGCGGTACAGATCTTATGATATCGCTTCGAAGGAACGTAGAGATGGTGGATAACATTTTAGATGTCAAAGGAATTGAAGAACTTCATCGATTTGACTATAAAAATGGTGAAGGTCTTTATATCGGAGCCACTGTATTAGTCAATGAATTAGCTGAGTCTGATACTGTGATTGAAAAATATCCTGCACTTTCACAAGCTGCAGGCTCTTTAGCTTCCTATCAATTGAGAAACAGAGCAACCCTTGTGGGCAATATTTGCAATGCATCGCCTGGAGCAGATCTTTCATCCCCTCTTCTCACTTATCAGGCAACGGTTCATATTGAAGGACCTAATGGAAAAAGAGAGTTAGCACTGGAAAATTTCTTTACAGGAGTTAAAAAAACAGCATTAAAAGATAATGAAATTGTTTTAGGTGTATCTCTTCCGGATGTGGAACCAGGAGATATGAGTGAATTCAGAAGGCAAACGCGTGTGAAAGGCCATGATTTAGCAACCGTAGGCATTACAATAAGAAGAACCGCAGACAAAAGGACTTTCATTGCAATGGCAGCGGTTGCACCTACGCCTATTCGACTTAAAGAGGTAGAAAAAGAACTAATGAACATGGAATTTAGCAAAGAAACGGCTCAGTGGTTAAAAGCTGAGATTCAAAAGCATATTAAACCTATAAGCGATGTGCGTTCTTCTTTGGAATATCGATTATTAGCAGCAGGCGCACTAGCAAATAAAGCCATGATGGCGATGATTGAAAAGGGGGCTAAGTAATATGTGTAATGATTTTAAAAATAACAACCAGTGCTTTGAATATACAGATTCAGGACTGCCTAAAGTAGCTATAACGCTTACGGTAAATAAAGAAACAATAGAAAAAAATGTAGATCCTACGATGACCCTCTTGCAGTTTCTCCATAATGAGCTGAAACTTTTTGGTACAAAAGAAGGATGTGGAGAAGGAGAGTGTGGTGCTTGTTCAATTATGATGGATGGTAAAGTTGTAAATTCATGCCTGATACTGGCTGCAGAAGCAAACAATGCAGAAATTCTTACTGTCGAAGGCCTCGCTAAAGAGAATGAACTTTCGATATTGCAACAGGAGTTTATTACTCACGATGCATTGCAATGTGGGTTTTGCACTCCCGGAATGCTTATGTCCGCAAGAGCCTTATTAGACCGGAAAGATCATCCAACAGAGGAAGAAATCAAGGAAGCCATTGAGGGTAACTTCTGTCGTTGCACAGGATACTTACCCATCATAAATGCCATTCGTTCAGCTGCAAAACGGGAAAGAGAGGAGTTGAAATAATGAACAAACAACCATTAAGTCATATAGGGCAAGGCTATGACCGAAAAGAAGCTCAGGAAAAAGTAACTGGACAAGCGATCTATGTGCATGATATGGAAGTCCCCGGAATGCTTTATGCAAAAGCCCTGCTTTCCCCTAAGGCACATGCTAAAATCGTAAGCATCGATACTTCTAAAGCCAAAGCATTAAAAGGAGTAAAGGCAGTCGTTACTGGTGAAGACGCTCCCTATACAGTGGGTTTGTATATGGTCGACAAAAAGGTGATGGCAAGAGAAAAAGTGCGCTATCAGGGAGAAATCGTAGCGGCTGTTGTAGCTGAAAGTGAAGCGATCGCAGAAGAAGCCGTAACGCTGATCGATGTAGCCTATGAAGATTTGCCAATTGTTCATAATTTGGATGAAGCGTTAGAAGCAAAGGTATTAGTCCATGAAGAATTGCACACCTACGAACATATGAAAGGTGTATTCTTCCCTCAAAAGGGGAGTAATATCGCAAGCTGGAACAAGACCAAAAAAGGAGATATTAAAAAAGGCTTTGAAGCAGCCGATTATATTTTTGAAGATGAGTTCAACGTTCCGGCCGTAGCTCATGTTCCGATGGAAACACATGTCACCATTGCACAGGCAGATCCTTATTCAAACAAAGTTAAAATTTGGTCCTCTGCACAATCTCCATTCGCTGTGAGACAGTTATTAGCAAAATCCTTAGGGATTGCAAAAAGCGATGTGAATGTAGTGGTGCCCTATATAGGCGGTGGTTTTGGAGGAAAAGCAGGAGTACATCTTGAGCCTCTGGCCAGTGTCTTATCAAAAGCTGTAAAGGGACGACCTGTAAAACTTAAAATGACAAGAGAAGAAGAGTTTAACATTCTTCCTACACGAGCAGGGATGAGAGCAAGATTTAAAACAGGAATTAATAAGGACGGTAAAATCGTAGCGATGGAAGTGTATCATGATTGGGATAGCGGAGCCTATGCGGATTATGGTGTGAATGTAGGTAAAACAGCCGTTTACTCAGGAGCAGGTCCTTACGAAATACCTAATATAGAATTGCATTCCAGAACGATTTATACAAATAAAGTCTTCAGTACCGCCTATAGAGGTTTTGGACATTTAGAAACCCACTGGGCAGCCGAAAGACATATGGATATAATGGCTCAGAAGTTAGGGATTGATCCTTATGAACTTCGAATGAAAAACCTGCTTCGACCAGGCAGTACCACTATAAGCGGAGAACTTGTATATCCCACTACAGGTGATCCTATCGCTTGCCTGGATGCCGTCAAGAAAGAATTAGGCTGGACTGGAAGAAAAACAGAAGAAGAAAAACAAAGAGAGTTCAAAACAGGAAAAGTAAGAGGAAAAGGCTTTGCAATGCTTCAAAAGGCTCCAGCAATGCCAAGCTATACATCTACATCCGCCATTATGCAAATGGATGAAGATGGCCATATAAAAATAATGATTGGTGCCGTTGATATGGGTCAGGGTGCTAATACGATTATGGCACAAGTTGCCGCAGAAGAACTTAAAATTCCAATCGAAAATGTTGAAGTTGTATGGAATGTAGAGACGGATAAACATCCTTACGACTGGAATACCGTAGCATCCAAGTATACTTTCATGGGTGGAAATGCCGTAAGAAAAGCCGCTAAAAAAATGATTGAGCAAATGAAAGAAGTTGCTGGCCAAGTCCTTCGTTGTCACCCAGATGAACTTACACACGGTGATGGATATATTTATCATGTTCATCAAACACATAGAAAGCTTTCCTATATCGACTTATCAATGGGATACTCTTATGAAAACGGAAATGGAATAGGCGGGCCTTTAATCGCCCATGGTACCTATATGGCAAGCGGACTTAGCAATCCAGACCCTGAAACTGGACAAGGAAGGCCTGGGCTTGTATGGACCTTCGGCGCTCACGGAATCGATCTTGAGGTGGATGTCGAAACCGGAGATATAACAATATTAAAGATCGTTTCGGCCTTTGATATCGGCAAGGTTATTAATAAAAAATTGGTGGATGGGCAGGTGCTTGGTGGTATTGTTCAAGGAATTGGATCAGCTCTTATTGAAGGATATAAGTTTGATGAAGATGCCCGACTCTTAAACCCTTACTTCGGAGATAACCGTATCCCTTCAGCAAAAGATATTCCGTTGGAAATGGTGCCAATTTATATTGAAGAACCTGAAACAGCACAAGTAGATGGGCCTTATGGCGCCAGAGGCATTGGAGAGCATCCAATGATTTCGGTTCCTTCCGCAATCGGAAATGCACTTTACGAAGCATTAGGCATTAATTTCACAAAGCTTCCGTTAACGCCGGAAAATGTGGCATTGGCAATCAATGAATCAACAAAATAAGGAAAATCTTAACGATGCACTGGCGGTCATCATCCTGGCCGCCGGATATTCCAGCAGGATGAAAGCGTTTAAGCCTTTGCTTCCCTTCGGTTCAGTGACTGTTATTGAATATATCATTCAGACATTTTTGGATGCGGGAATCGATCATATTTATGTTGTAGCAGGTTTCAGAAAAGATGAATTAGAAGTGATCCTAAAGAAATATCCCGTAAATATTGTCATTAACCATCATTACGACCAAGGAATGTATTCTTCGATAAAAGAAGGTGTGCGGGGCCTCCAAAAAAATTATAAGGGTTTTTTACTGCATCCCGTAGATATTCCATTGGTAAAAGTAAGCACGATAAAAGAGATAGTAACATCGTATAGAGCAACGAAAAAAGGGATTGTTTATCCTTCTTATCAAATGAAGAAAGGGCATCCACCTGTTATTTCATCAAAATACATTGCCGATCTTTTGAGTTTTGATGGCACGGGAGGCTTAAAAGCTTTTTTGAAAAAATACGATGATACCGATGGGCATTTTGTGAACGTAGAGGATGAAGGAATCCTCCTAGATATGGATTATTATAAGGAATACGAAGTCCTCAAAAAACAAAAGCCAATATAAAAAATGTTGTGTGTGATAAGGGTCAGCCCTGGATCACGCACAACATTTTTTTATGTTATATTCCTTATTATGATACTTCTTATTTTACCAGCTGTCTTTTATATTAAATGAGCTGTGCACCCCAATTCGACAAAGTTTCATAGCCGGTACCCGAACAGTTAGCTCAGACCAGGCTGACCCGCAGCACACGAAAGGGATCACTTACCGCTGCTTCCTTCCGGACCTGACGGGGTTCATGAACTTCCGTTGAGCGGGACCCAGTCGTCATAACCACTTATCCGAGTCTGCACCACAAAGACAATGCCTCCAAAGGGAATTCGACCCTGCTATAGCGGTTTGCAGGTTACAGGGCACCGCTACCTCCCCATCTAGCACAGCAACTTTTATAACAATATGATAATGGCGGAGAGAGCGGGACTCGAACCCGCGGGGCCGTTAAGCCTTACGCGCTTTCCAGGCGCGCTCCTTAGCCACTCGGTCACCTCTCCATGTAGCGGCATGCTTGCAATCTTTTTATAGCCGCACATTATATTATAATGAAAGTTTTCCTCTTTGGCAAGTGTTTTTTTCAAATTTGCCAAAGCATCTTACCCCTTATCCCAGCAATGCTGCGCCAATGGCTCCTGTATACTGAGCCATTGGCGATACTTCTACTCTTTTATTAAGCTTTTCCTGGATGGCTTGTTGCAGATACTGGTTTATTGCCAACCCTCCTGAAAAAAAGACGGTTTCCTCTATGCCTATGCGTTGTGCCTGAGTGGAAATACGACCTGCCACAGAATTCAACAGTCCGGAGGCAATGCTTTCTTTTGAAGCACCCGCCGCCATCATTCCAATAATTTCTGATTCTGCAAAAACGGTACACATACTGTTTATCTGAACCGGCTCATCTAATAGAGCCATTTTCTCCAGATCGTTGACATCCACTTCCAGGCGAGTCGCCATCACATGTAAGAACTGTCCGGTACCGGCAGCACATTTATCATTCATCATAAAATCAATCACATTGCCTGCATCATCCATCCGTATTACTTTACTGTCCTGACCACCTATATCGATAACGGTTCTGCTGCTTGGATAAAGGTGAAACGCGCCTTTAGCGTGGCAGGTTATTTCAGTTACTTTACGAGTAGCAAAGGGCAGGGTTTTTCGCCCATAACCTGTAGTCACTACAGATGCTATTTCAGATTCATCGAAAGAATGGTTTCTTTTCAGTGTTTCCATTAATCTATTTCCTGTTTCCTTCGGACTCCATCCTGTCGGCACACGCTGATGGACGATTATGTTTTCATCTTTCATCACAACAGCTTTGGTAACCGTTGATCCTATATCTATACCAATACGAATCACGTTGATCCTCCTTAGCAAAAAGCTAAAAACTAGTTTTTCTCAGCTGTTTCTAAAAATGCTTCAATACGAAGTTTTAACTGACCTGTATCTGACTGGGAATAATCTGTTTCAATCTGTAAAAAAGGTAAATTCAGCTCTTCTTTTACAAACTCTCTGACGAAATAGGATTCTATGTTATAAGTATGACAGGCTTGCCAGGTAAGATCAAGTACTCCGTCCACCTGGTATTCTTCCGCCATCCTTTTGATGAGATCTAACCGTCCCTGATTGTTGTACATGCAGGAGCAGGGAGTGGATAAATATTTTTCTGCCAAAGCTTCGATAGGATCTTTGGTTTCATCTACCATAACATCCAACCCTTTATAGCCGGTACAGTTTTCTAGGGCTACTACTTTCCCGCCACTTTCTTCAATAATCTGAATCACTTTCTCTGACCCTATCCCAACAGGAACGCCTGTCAGTAAAATCCGTGGTCCTTCTACGCCGTCTGTCAGTTTAGAAAGATTGGACTCTACTTCTTCCAACAAGTCTTCCATTAAGCGAATCCCTTCTTCTTTTTCAATGTTAAATCCTTTAATCCATTGAGCTTTCATCATATCCAGCCCTGTCATCGGTGCTGGCTTCCTGGCATTGATCTGGTGGACTTTTTTCATAACTTCTCTTTCCCGGTTAGCCAGTTTGATGGCTTCTCTTAGGCTTTCATTGGTGATTTCTATCTGAAATTGATCTTCTAAATGTTCCTTAAATCGAATCATTTCCTTTTTCCACAGTTCCAGGTTTTCTTCTCCGTCAGCGCTCTGTGGTAAGTTCATAAGATGCATCGGTTTTATTTTGCCCATCAATTCATACATTTTTTTCTTTCCATCACAGGTTGTTTCCGCTAGCAAGGTATCGGCAAAGTAAAAGAACGGGCATTTGTCAGTAATAGCAAAACCATAGCTAGATTTAATCAAAGGGCATAAATTTCTTGGTAATTCCTGTTCCGCTGCTTCGATAGGATCATTGCTGGTTCCGCATAAAGATACAGGAATGGCTCCCGCTGCCATGGCAATTTCCTGAGGTGAAAACACACAGTACATGCCTACAATTTTTTGTCCTGCTTCGCTGGCTTCTTTCACCTTTACCGAGTTTATTCCTCTTAGATCTTCAATCTTTTCCATGGTTTGTGGTCTTTCCATTTTCAATCATCTCCTTTTCTTTTTTAGAAACCAATTAATTTTTCCCTATCTTCAGCATCGCTATCTACAGGATGATGGTAAGGCTTTATCAGAAGCTAAAAGTCTTGACTGTTAGCTTGTTCTTTTTCCGAGAGCATAAGTTCCCAAGTCTTTTGCCTTCCTTTGAGGCCACTCGCTACATAAACCCCTGCCCACAGAACTTTTTTTTCGGTGAACTTCTCTATCACTTTATCAACGGTTACCAGTTCCAGCTCCGTACATCGTAATGAAAGACCACAACTAGCACTGATATCCCTAGGTGTGGGAATCATTTCCATCTTCCACTCCTGCTCTTTCGCTAGTCGCTCTGCTGCGATGGCATGATGTGTGGAATGAAATGCTACCAGCCACTCTTTTTTCAAAATCATCACCCTTTCTTTCGCTATAAAAAAAACTGTCGAAAGTGTTCACCACCCGACAGTCATTCTATCATTATTAAAATCTCCAGTATAATAGATATTCTTTATCTATTTTTGATTTCCCATTCATTTCTTTTATCCAATAACTAACATTGCTAAGCATTTTTAGGAAATCTTTAGGCATTCTTTTGATTGATAATGGCTGTTTCCTTCTGCATCCGTCTTTTTTCTCGAAGCTCTTGAAAAAAAGCTTTCATCGCTTCGCTGCAAGCCTCTTCTAAAACTCCTGTTGTCAGTTGAACCTGATGATTAAATCGATGATCCTGTAAAATATTCATCAAAGAACCGGCGGCACCGGCCTTCGGATCCATAGCACCAATCACTACCTTATCAATGCGACTTTGCAAAATTGCTCCAGCACACATTGGACAAGGTTCAATCGTTACATATAGGGTAGTATCTGTCAGCCGCCATCCACCAACTTTTTGGCAAGCTTTCTGGATCGCAATCAGTTCTGCATGAGCCGTTGCATCCTTGCCTGTTTCTCTCTGGTTATGAGCACTGGCAATTACTACTCCTTTCCTGACAATGACAGCACCTATCGGTACTTCTCCTATTGCGGCTGCTTTTTTCGCCTCCCGAAGAGCTAACTGCATATATATTTCATCTGTCGTTTGATGCGTCATTGTGATTCCCCTTTTATTTTTTCTTTTAGCCGCCTTTTTGAGGCTATTTTTTTCTGTGTTTCCGCTGATACCAGTTATACAGATGTGGTGCCAGCGCCATTATCAATAGGGCGCCATAGACCAACAAGGTTTGTGGTGACAAGTAGTCATCTAAGTTTTCCCCCAGGTAGGTGTATAAAATGCCTTTTGGCAGCATCCCCAAAAACGTACCTGTCATAAACCTCTTGTATTTTACCCGCGTTAGGCCAGATGCCACACTAATAGAATCAAAAGGCATCCCCGGCGTGACCCGTATGGAAAAAATTTTAGGTACCAAATCTTTTTCCGTTATTCGATAAAGCATTTCAATATGTTTTTGCTGAACCATCCGCCGAAACAGTCGATGAAACCGGCTGGCGCAAAAGTAAATAATGCTGGTTGATCCAATCATTCCCAACAAAGCCCAAAAACTGCCTTCCAAGGTTCCAAAAGCCAATCCACCCGTTACAAAGAAAAAAGAAACCGGAATGAAAAGTAGTGGTCGAAAGATTCCTAGCACAAGAAAGACAAGCCTCCCCCATAACCCATAGGTTAGCACCAGTTCTTGTATTTCTTCCACATCAAAACCTAAAAGCCAGGCTCTCCGACTTTCTGTCATTGTAATAAATAAAATCATCATACCAAGGAATGTGATGATCAGCAAATACTTTTTTATTTTCAAACCGGACAGCTCCTTTCCGGTGTAGTCTATGGGTTTTTCAAGAGATTCTATAAAACTTCGGATTGTGATTGAATCGTTATTCTGTTTATTCACTTATTCCAGCAGGCATAAACAGGATTCTTATCAAAAGCAAGTCGACATAATTTCAAAAAAGTGAGAATAAAGGCGGATTTTTCGCTTCTCTTTAATATTTTATGTGCATTCTAATTGTCAACATGTTAAAATAAATGTGTTAACTTACTTTACCGTACTATTCTTGGAGGGATCTGTTAATTATGAAAAAAGGCTGTTTTGCTGTTTTTTTGCTTGTATTGCTTCTTTTCGGAGGTGCTCTGATTGGTGGTATCTTTTTAGCTCCTTCATTACTGGCCGAAACCACTCATGATGAAAGTGTTATCTTAATCATAGAAGAAGGCGACAGCCTTCATCGGGTATCAGAAATATTAAAAGACGAAGGGGTTATCCGAAGTGCCAGGTGGTTTCGCCGAGAAGGTCAGGCCGCTGGTGTTGACCGGAATATCCGACCCGGTGAATACGAAATTATACCTGAAAGCCAGTTTGAAGACATCTTCACTTTGATTCAGACCGGACAACAACGGGAACAAATTCGCATTACTTTCCCAGAAGGATATACTCTTTATCAGATGGGCGGACGACTAGAAGAACACGGAATAGCTTCTCAAGAAGCTTTTTTAGAAGCAACGAATGCCTATTTCCAAGACCAGGATTTTTCTTTCGATACAGCACCGCTTTATTTTCCAATGGAAGGCTATTTATTTCCCGACACTTATTTTTTTGAAACCGACACCACTGCCAGTCAGGTAGTTTCGGTTATGGCTCGACAGATGGAAAAAGTGCTGGAAGACTACAGGGATTTGGCAAAAGAAAATAATCTTACCCTCCATGAATTACTTACCATTGCTTCTTTAATTGAAAAAGAAGCTTTTGGAGACCATGAGCGAGATACTATTGCTGGTGTCATCTACAACCGATTAGAAATTGATATGTTGTTGCAATTTTGCTCTTCCGTCCTTTATGGCTTAGATGATGGTCAAGAATTGGCCACTCGTTTGCTTTATCGGGATTTAGAGGTCATGCATCCTTTCAATACCTATCAGTATAAAGGCTTGCCACCAGGGCCCATTGCCAATCCGGGCAGAGCTTCTATCCAGGCAGCTTTAAATCCGGAAAGTCATGATTATCTTTACTTTGTTGTGGGGAATGGCGGTCATAATTTCAGCCGTGATTATCAGGATCATACGCAAAATGTTGAGGCTTATCGAAGCCAGCGAACCCTAGAACAGTAATGACAACTCATAAAGATAAACCGTAAGGATCAGGAAGTAAAAAAGAAGCCTTACACATTATTTTTTTTAAGACAAAAAACTTTTTATATTCTGTCTCGTAGAGAGACATGTATATAGCAGTAAAAATAGCAGTAAAAAAAAGAAAAGGAGTGTTTATTGCATGAAGAAAACCCTACTCATCTTGTCGCTGGTAGCGATGATGCTGGTAACTATGATTCCTGTATCAGCTGAAACAACTCCAGGGCAGGACTACTGGAATGAAATGAAGAAACTTTACGAGGAATGGCAGGCCATGGAAAGTGAAGCGGTTCTCCAATTAGAACTGAACTTTCCTGGTGAGATGGAACAAACTTTTTCCATCCATGTAACTAGCCAGTCTGACATGGATGAATTTGACAGTTATCTGCTAATCGAAGTAACGTCAGATGATCTTGAGATGGAAATTCCTACTATTGAAATGTACACCGAAGGTACTAACTTCTACCTGAATCAGGAGTTTGTTTTATTCTTAGCGGAATTGGCTGAGATGTCAGAAGAAGTTGCTTTTGAAGAAGATTTCATCCTTATCGAAAACAGTCAAACAGACCTGCAGCTGGATTCCAGCTTTTTGGTGCAGATTCTGGAAGTTCTCGAAACCATGGAATTTGATTTTGATCTGAACATGACCCTTGAAGATGATGCGTATCACCTGGAACTGGATGCTGACGATATCATCGATCTGTTGGACGCTTATCTGATGTTTGTCATCACTAATATGGATGAATTATCCACGTTAATGGGAATGCCACAGGAAGAAGTGGAACTGACAGAAGAAGAGTTAAAAGAAGTACTGGCAATGTACGAAATGTTTGTACGACCAATGTTGAAAGAAGCAAAAGACTATATCGCAGGGAGTACGTATAAGCAAATCACTACTTTTGAGGAAGATTCTTACCAGGAAGTAGCTACTTTTCATCTTAAAACACCAGAAGGTGAAATGAAGTTATCAATGGATACAACCGCTACTCGATTAGATAAAGCTGATTTCCAACTTCCAACCTCTTTTAAGGTTGTTACGGAAGATGATATTGCCATGATGATGCTAGGCGGTATAGAGCATGAAGTAACTAGCGAAGTAGTCGTTGTGGCTGTTTTTGAAGTAGATACGGATATGGTTTACCAGTTTGATGAGTATGATTTCTCTGAACAAGAAGCTAACATCACCATTTCTACGGATGGACGTTCTTATATTCCAACAGATCTTGCTGCAGAATTATTTGATTTAGAGCCAACTCCTGCCGAAGAAGTAATGACCATTAAATCGCTGGAAGATTATGGTTATACTGTGGACTGGGACGAAGCTTCCAGAAGCATTATTGTATCTTTGGAAACTATTTATTAAAAAACCTTTATCATCATTATGAAATGTCGAAGAGCCATTCCTGCCAACAGGAATGGCTCTTCTTTTGCCTATAACCAGATAAAAGGATTGGCTATTTTTTCTTTTTTGACGTTACCAGGAGACCACCGGCGCCCATTAGGCTCATTGCCAACATCATCCCCATATTAACCGCACTTCCACCATCGGTTTGTGGTAATGCTACAGGTGCTGGTGCTGCCTCCTCCTGAACAACTGGCGTTGGTTCCGGAGCTGGTGCTGGTGTAGGCTCTGGAGCTGGTGCCGGTTCCGGAGCCGGAGTTGGTGCCGGAGCTGCATCGGCTACGGCTACCGGTGCAGAAAACAGTCCAAAAAGGCTAAAATCTTCTACTTCTGCCCAAACTTGCCCATTAACTAAACGTGAAGGTAATTGATCCCATTGACCAGTGCCTTCATTAAATCGATATAATGCCAACGTTTCCATATCAACGTCTTCGTCAACTTCCGGTAGGTCCAACTTAATCGTTGCCTGTACACCGGCTAACTCTTCGCTACGCTCAATCTTTAAGAACGCACCTAGGCTGTTAAGATTTTCTGGAATCTCTTCCTCTGTATCCGCCATACGGTCTAACTGAACGCTACCCACGCCTCCATCTGGAAGCACTAATTCCAATTCAACGCCTACATTTCTAAAGTCCACAGTAGACGGAATCCCAGGCTCCAGTTCAACAGCTCTTTCATTGGCTGCTAATTCAACTACTGGTTCCGGCTCTGGCTCCGGTTCTGGTTCTGGAGCCGGTTCTGGTTCCGGTTCCGGCTCTGGATCGATTTCCGGAAGGGCTTCAATATAAAAAGTGCCACTATCCATCGCTTCTCCATCAATAACCAAGGTTAAATCATATTCGCCAGATTCCCATCCTCTTGTGTTAATAAGAAGTTCATCAGCATACTCAATGTTTCCATTTCGGGATATCATTTCTGTTCTTAACGTTTCTACTCGTTGGCCGTCCAACTCGTAGTAAACTTCTAATGCACTGGTCAATCCATCCGGTATATCCGCATCATAACTAATTGTAAAATCCGCGGTTCCGTTATCATAGACACCTTGAAGCTGAACCAGTAATAAGTAGTCCTTTACACTTGAAGCAAATACAGATGGCCCCATCACCATGCTTAGCATTACCAAAAGGGCTAATGTCAACACAAAAATTCTCTTTGCTCTTTTTTTCATCTTGCTGCCTCCTTTTTCATTGGTATCATTCGCTTCTCTTTCGCTTCATGTTATCAACCTGAAGCATCACTCCTTTCTCATTGGCCAACATCTTTACTCCTGAAATTCATTATTGACCCACTGCCCTTCTCTTGTCTGGCCATTTGCATAGGTTAAAACGCCATGTCCATGCTGAAATCCATCCCGCCACTCTCCATTGTAGCTATCTCCATTGGCCCAGGTGTAAATCCCCTGACCATGACGCATATCATCTTTATATTCACCAGTATACTCGGCTCCATTGGGCCATACTTCCGTCCCTCGACCATTTCTCCGATTGTTGATCCATTCCCCTGCATAACGCACATTGTTCGCTGAAACATATACTCCATAACCTTCACGATTCCCATAAGCCCATTCGCCATCGTAGACATCACCGTCAGCACCGTTCAGCACTCCCTGCCCATGGGGCAGTCCATTATGCCACTCACCTTCATAAACTTCGCCGTCCGGACCTTCCCAGACTCCAAATCCCTCCGGTAAATCATTATGGTGCTCACCGGTATAGGTGCCATTCTGATATTCAAAGCTTCCTTCTGACAATTGATCCGGAATGGCGTCCGGTGTCTGATCCTCTTCCACTAAATCCGGGTCCAAGTTATCAGCTAATGCCTCTCCGGTTTCTACTGTCGTCTCCGAGTCATTGGCAACGGCAGTTCCGCCGTCATCGCCATCTCTACTCATAACAAAGCCAACAACGATAAGCAGCACAGCGACAGCACCAGCCACTGCCAGGTAAATCGGTTTAACCGGAGAGGCCTTGGCCTTCCCTGAGAATACTTCTCCGGTAGGTGGCGGCATCGGTGCCGAAGCCCCTGAAGTTTTTACAGGCTTTTCTGGTTCGTAAGATACCGGCCTATCTGATAGAAGCGCCTGCTGAAATTCTTCCACAGACTGAAAGCGGTCTGATGCTCTTACGGCCATGGCTTTTAAAATAGCACTTTCCTGAGCAGGCGTTATTTCCACTCCCAAATGTGAAGGAGGTGCCAAGGTATCCTCTTCCAACCGATCCAAGGACTCCGGTGGCATCTGAGCGCAAAGCACCCGATAAATCATGGCTCCTACCGCATAAATATCTGTCCAGGGGCCTTGAATACCTTTGCTCCGATACTGTTCCTCCGGGGTATATCCGGGCTTTAGAACAATGGATAAGCTTCTGCCCTTTTCCCCGATCGCCTGCCTGGCAGCCCCGAAATCAATCAGAATAACTTGCCCCTTACTCGTAATAAAAACATTATCCGGACTGATATCCCGGTGCAAAATACCAACCTGATGAACTTCTTTGAGTGCATCTAATACTGGCATCACAATTCCTATGGTTTTATCGACAGGTAATCGGTTATCGTTACTCTGAACATACTCTTTCAGGGTAATGCCTTCGATATAACTCATGACAATATACGCAGTGCCATTAGCTCTGAAAAAATCCCGGACAGAAACAATGTTGGGATGACCCTCGAACTGGGCCAAGGTTTGTGCTTCTAGTAGAAATTTTTCCAGCCCATACTCATATTGGTCACTCAGTCCCATCGTATATACCGAAACCTGACTATCCCCCAACGCCCGACTGGCAAGATCCTGGGGCATATATTCCTTGACAGCTAATTTTAGTTTCAGGTTAATATCCCATCCCAGATAGGTGACACCAAATCCGCCTTGACCCAAGGCCTTTCCAATCAGGTATTTATCATTCAGCATGGTTCCCGGCTGCAGATGCATATGGGACTCATTGCCAGTTCCATGAATCCATCCACATACAGGACAGGTATCTTCCTCTGTTCGTTTCGCCATACAGCCCAGGCATACTTCATCGGCTGACATTGACATCACCTTCCTATCTTCACATGTCGTTTCTTATTACTTCTTATCCTTTTCAAGAGTGGGTCATCTTCCATTTTCTAAAATTCTATTTCAAACAGCTCTGATTCTTTCACTAAATAGAACCGGTCTCCACTTTTAACGGCCACTTTTTCACCATGCGGAAAAGCTTCTCCTGTTTCGGACCAATAGGTTCCATTGGCTGAAAGGTCTGTGATCCATCCATTTCCTTTTTCCGGATCAAATTCTATTTTTAAGTGTTGGCGGCTTATTTCTTCCCGATGTGCCGGGTATACCACATGAGCCATACTGGCATCCCGACCAATAATAAGCTGATTTTCGGCCAACTCTATCCCCTGCCCTTCAAATTCTCCTAACAAACCCCAAATCACAGCCCTTCCAGGAATTTTTTCTTCTTCTAAGGCCAGAGGTGCCTGCTTTGTTGATTCTGATCCATCATATTCCTGTGGCTCTCTTTTAGGCTGTCTTTTCATTTCTCCGGAAGAACTTTTCCGAAAAATCAAAATCATCCCTGCTAAGACGGCCAGCAATGCAATCCCTATCATAATCGTTATTCTATTATCACCATTTTCATCCCCTTGTCCACTGGATGCCGAAGCTTCTTCTATCGCCTCTTCCCCCTCCTCTGGCGGATCTTCCAATGGTGGATCTTCCGTTGTTGCATTTTCTCCTGCAACAAGAAGGTCTCCTTCCGGCGCTTCTGCACCATCTACCAAAATTAACAAATAATCAAAAATCATTTCATCCTGATCGGATCGGATAATGATTCTAGCGGCTCCTTCCCGATGAGCTTCCACAATGCCTTCTTTGGTAACCGTTGCTACCGATGGTTCTGTCGATTCAAACCACACAGCCTGATTCGTAGCGTCTGCCGGAACGATTTCATATAATAAGTTTTTTTTCTCTCCTGAGTTGATATGGACTGTCTCTTCCTCAAAAACAACGGCTTCTGTTAACACAATTACCTCGATGGTAATGCTGGCGCTTTGATTTCCATCCTGACTCTCGGCCTGAAGTTTGGTTTTTCCAGCTTCCATGGCTTCTACCTGAATTTGATGCCAGGATCCAAAACCATGACTATCTCGATCAATAATCCGGACAACGTCCTCATCGTCACTGCTCCAGCGCAGGTTTTTATTGGTTGCATCTGACGGGTGAAGGGTTACCGTCAATGCTTCCTTAGTGCCTCTTACCAATTCCATATCTGACTGATCAATATTTATTCCCGTAACCGGCACCACTACTCTGATCGTAGTTTTTGCTGAATGACCTTCCGGAGTATGAACCGATACCGTTGTTGTGCCGGCACTTACTGCCTTTATTCTTGCCTGCAAAGGGTTATCAGATGACGGACTTACCGTTGCAACTCCAGGGTTTTCCACCCGCCACTGGATACCCTCCCGTCCAGCCTCTTCCGGCGAAAGATTTGCCGTCATTTCTATTGACGACCCTCTGTGAATGGTTATATCACTTCGATTTAATGAAATACCTGTAGCTGGTAACTGTCCCTGAACCTCCAAAGTCAGTACCAGTGTCAGCAGGTAAATCAACACCACCAGTCCGGTTATTTTTTTTGTCTTCATTGGGTATCATTCCTCCGTCCAGCGCTTATCTTCGTCATCCCACCATATAAATCAGAATGACGAGGGTTACCAACAATAAAATAACCCCTCCCATCATCATCAATCTTTTTGAGGCTGTATTAGTATTTTCCAGAAAAGCGGCTTGTTGTCCGACAGGAGTGGAAGACAAAGCCTTTTCATATTCTTGTAAAGTGTGAAGAACTTCTCCTCTTTCCGATAACAAATGCTTCCCATTAAAATAGAAAGTAGTATGGCTAATTTTAATGTAGGTGGATTCCTTTAGAAGCGTTGCTCCTTTCACCGGGTTCCCATCCATAAAAGTCCCATGAGTGCTTCCCAGATCCTGCAAATACCACTGTCCATTTTCTAAGGTGAGTCGTGCATGATGCCGAGAAATGGTTTCCTCCTGTATGACAATATCATTATCTGCTGATCTTCCAATATTAATCACATTGCTATTTTTCATCCCCTGATACACAGGAGTTTGTACCGGCTGATAAGGAGTATTGACACGTTGCTGAGCTATCGTTGTCTGTTGCTGAAATTCCGGAGGCGGTGGTGGTGGCGGCGAAGGCAATGATGATGGTGCAGAATCCACTTCAACGGATGACGAAGGAGCCGGTTCAGCTTCCGGCACCGCTCTCGGTGCGTCACTCAGCAAGGCATTCTGAAAATCTACGATATGCTGAAATCGTTCTTCTACCTGCACAGCCAAGGCCTTTTCCAATGCTTGTCGCTGCTGCGGCGTTGTTTGCTGATAGATCCAATCCGGCCATGGAACCTGCTCATAATCCATCCGATCAAGGGCGTCCGGTAACATCTGCCCTGTTATGGTCTGGTAAAAAGTGGCAGCTGCCGCATAAATATCCGTCCAGGCACCTTGGTTCCCGCTTTGTCGGTATTGTTCCGGCGGAGCATAGCCCGGCTTTAGAATAATAGAATAATTTCTTTTCTGCTGGGTCATGGCATGACGAGCGGCACCAAAGTCCAGAATCATTACCCGCGCACCTAAACTAAGAAAAATATTATCCGGGCTGATATCACGATGCAAAAGACCAGCTTCATGGACTGTCTTCAAAGCGTCCAACACCGGCATCATGATTTGTTGAGCTTCATGGAAGGCTAAAGGGTGACCTTTTTCTTTCAGATAATCATTTAAAGCAATCCCCTGTATATAGTTCATCACCAAGTAAGCACTTTGCTTTTCCTTAAAAAAATCCTGAACAGAAACAATATTAGGATGTTCTTCAAATTTGGCTAAGGTTCTGCCTTCTTCGAGAAATTTTTCCATCCCGTAATCATATTGTTCCTGCATTTCTCTATCATGAACCAGAATGTCATACGTGTCTTGATCCCGTCTTACCAAATCTCTCGGAAAAAACTCTTTAATGGCCAGCTTTCGATCCAAGTACATATCATGGGCAAGATAAGTGATGCCAAAACCACCCTGACCTAGTGCTCTTCCCAACAGGTATTTTCGATTCAACACCGTACCCGGTGGTAGGTGCATATGAGAAGAAGCTTCGGAGCCTTCTTCCCACCCACAGTTTTCGCAGATGGATTCTTCTGTCTTTTTTTCCATGCACCCCATGCAGCGTTCATTGGCTTTCATTTGTCATCACCTGCTTTCTTCCCGTCTTTTCTCTTCATTGATATTTTTTCTTTTTTCCTTATTCTTTCTTCTCTTCTTTCTTCCAGGTAAATGCTTCACCACAGAAAGGAACAAACAGAAGCTTTGTTTCGCCCAGTTCAATTACATCATAAGGGTTGAGTACCATTGGCATTACCAGCTCTTCATCATTAATGTACACCAAACCTCTTCCGTCACCAGGATAAAGTCTAAACCGATGATCTTTCGGATTATAACTCACAATGGTATGATTTTCCCGAGAGATGGTTTCATCCCCTTCAATGCAGATGTCCATGCTGGGATCCCGTCCTACAAAATTCTTCTCAGCTACAATTCGATAATCTCGGCCTCGGTCTCCTCCTTCAATGCATACAAACCATCCAACCACAGGATCAATGCCCATTTTTTTGTGGAAAACCCCCATGGTACGCCCTTCTTCCGCTGGTCTGGGCGCAGCGTTTTGCTTCCGTGCTGCCGGTGTTGATCTTTTTGCCATGGTTTTTTGAATATCTATGTCCAGACTCTGAACTCCGCAGTAAGGGCATCCGCTATGATTATTAGAATCATAATAATGACCATTCTGGCATCTGGTTAGTTTACTCATCTTTAACGCCTCCTATTTTACGGTCAGTGCAATCGCCGTATAATTATCCTGATCCTTAGGTGCTCGCTCTCTGATTCTGCCTTCCATTATTTCCAACCATTCCTGAGGATCATTACTGTTGCGAAAGCTTTCTTCCATTTCTCCTTCTTCCAGATATTCCCAAAAGCCATCGGTACAGAGCAACAGTGCATCTCTTCGCTCCAGTTCTACTGGCTTTTCTAAAATCTGCCACTTCATCGACTCGCTTCCATCCATGACGGCTGTTAAACGGTTCCTATCTTCATGGTGCCGTATCTCTGACGGATCAATTTCTCCAATATCCGCCAGTTTTTGTGGCAGGCTATGATCTTTCGTACAGGAAATCATCTTTCCACCCCGGAAATGATATAGCCTGGAATCTCCGATATGTCCCCATATTCCACGCTGATGATTGCCTGCCCATATGACCAAGGTTGTTTTCATGCCGGCCAAATGTGGTTCGTACACCTGCCCTTCAGCCAGTCTCTTATTAGCCTTAATAAAGTATCGATGCAGTCCTTCGGCTGAACAGTCCGGATAATCACCAAAATCTTCCAGCACTGACTGTACAGCAGTCCGGGAGGCTTTTTCGCCTCCCCGATGTCCTCCCAGTCCATCAGCTAATACGGCACATAACAGTCCCTCTTTGGTATAACATCCACAATAATCTTCGTTGCGTTTGCGTCCTCCTGTTTTAGAAATCGTGGCATGTAGTATTTTCATGACGCTTCACCTAATCTTTCAATACCAGTTCAAATACTTCTTTTGGATCTGCCAGATAGAACCGATCTCCCGGCTTTAGATAATATGGTTTTCCGGAATCCAGTTTTTCATTAGAGGAAAGAAAGGTTCCGTTAGAGGAAGAATCTTCCAAAACAAACTGCCGGGTTCTGTCATCGTATCTGACGGTTACATGCTTACGGCTTATTTCTTCCAAAGACTGCGGATATACCAGATGCGCCATTCGGGGATCTCTTCCGATAATCAACTGTCCATCTACAAATTCAACAGACTGTCCAGAGAAATGTCCGGACACTCCCTTTAATCCCGGCCCAGCGCTTACAGGTTCTTGCTTTGGTTTTGCTCGGGTCACAGGCGCTGTCTGCGGATCCATCCTTGGCTGTGTCACTCCTCCTGCTGCTGGTGGCGGCGGTGTGCCAGGGATCTGATGTGGTGGTGTTTGTTGCGGAATGGGTGGCGGTGCCTGACCTGACATCGAAGGTCCCGCTGCCTGAGCCGCTGGTTTACTACGGCCTTTCATGACCATGACAATTCCACCTAATACTACCAAAAGGCCTATTCCAATGCCTCCGGCCATCATCATATTCATGCCGCCTTCATCCGTTGCTGCTTGAGTGGTAGCTGTTGCATCGGTTTCCGGTGGAGCTGGTGTTGCCGTCGCCGTATCTTCTGCCGTAGCCGCACCTGGTCCTTCCGGTGTAACGGCTGCCAGCCCTTCCTCTTCTTCTGGATCACTCATTGGGTCCGGTGGCGTTTCAGAGGCACTTAAGTAGTTAATGCCCCGACGCATCAAAAACTCAGTCAAATAATCTACCTGTACCGCTATATTGGCTCCTTGTCCCCCGGTAAATCCCCAGGAGTTAATACCAACTACTTCTCCCTGTGCATTAACTAATGGGCCACCTGAATTACCCTGATTAACCGCTGCGTCGGTCTGGTAACTTCCAATACCGCCAGGGGTAGCAATATTACTGATAATCCCCCTCGTTACGATAACATCTGTGTGATATCCAGAAGGAAAGGCCGTTGCCGTTGTCCAGGGAAATCCTAAGGCCCATACTTCATCCCCTACAGTTGTTTGTTCCCTGTCAGAAAATACCAGTGGCTCGTATCCAAAGAGCTGATGGTTCGGATCTACTCTTAAAACAGCAATATCACTGTTAGGTAGCTGATGAAACACCGTTGCCGGCACCAAGTCATCCGCCGAAATCCACACTTTTACTTCAATACGGTTTACTTCCGGGAGCCCTTCTCCTCTCAGCATCATATTAACGGTATCAATATCCACAACATGCCATGCTGTTGCAATGTATTGAAAAGGTTCTCCATCACCTACAACAAATCCGCTTCCCCAGTTAAGTTCTGTATTGGTAGCCGGATCCCATACGGTGATCATCACCACACTTTTTGTGGCTTCTTCTATGGGATTTGCAAATACTGATACCGTTAGAAGGCTGATCATTAATACGGTTACTAACAGTAACATTCCTACCTTGCTCCTTTTTTTCATTATTACTCACTCCTTTTTTGGTCTGGTTAAGATTTTTTCTTAAAATTTTCACGATATAATTTTTAGTACAATAGCGGTAATATTATCCAGATGCCTTTTGTTTTTAGTAAACACCTGTTGTACCAATGCTTCTGCCGGATTTTCCATTTCTGCTTCCAGTGTTTCTTTTATGTCTGATGATGTCAGTACGTTATCTAGTCCATCACTGCATAAAAGCAGCTGATCCCCTCCTTCCAAGGATAATGGTGTTTGGTTCATATCCAGCTCCGGTATTTCCGGCAGTCCCAGATAGGATGTCAGATAGTCATGCTCCGGGTGGTTTTCCGCCTCTTTTTGTGTCATATTACCGTTAATTACTTCTTCCTGCAGTTCATTACCATAAATATGATCATGATTCAAACGCTGTAACTGACCTTTTCGATAATGGTATAGGTGACTATCTCCCGCGGTTACCCAATACAAGGCTTGCTGTGAAAGCATGACGGCCACCAAGGTGGTGCCCATTTCTACCTCTTCCCCATCGACATAGGCTTTGTCAAATACAGCGGTATTGGCTATTTTAGATGTTCGTATTAAAAAAGAATCCGCTGATTCTTCTCTTTTTTTGTTTTCATATTCCCTTAAGAAAATATTAACAGCCGTATTGCTGGCTAAATTTCCAAAAGCCATACCTCCCATTCCATCGGCTAAAACAGCTACAAATCCTTTTTCGCCTAATGTTCCTTCCGCCGTCAGTCCAGCCATGCCAAAAGCATCTTCCTGCTCTTTTCGTGTCCCTAAATGCTGTGCATTATAGGGTTGAACCGTTATGGGATTGTTGTTCATCTTTTTTCACTCCTCCTTTGGCATCGCTACTTCCAAATAGGCTCTGGCAATTAACCGATGAGTCCCAGGATGATTTTTGGGCTCGCAGGTTTGAAGGGTCAATGCCGGCTTTTCTGTGCTGTCAATAACACTCCAGTCATAAGGATCCACGATCTTCAGCCAGGCCATTTCGTATACAAAACGATGGGTTTCTGTTTCGAGAATAATCTGATCACCAGGATTTAATTCGTCCAGGTCTCTAAAAAAAGCGTAAGAACCTCGACGATGGGCTGCAAAAGCTGTATTTCCTTTTTCAGTCCCCGGCAGATCACTCATTTCAAAATGAACCGGTGCTTTTCGAAGCAGTTCTTCATCAAAGACGCCACCATTGACCACTTCCATATCAAAATCAAGGACTGGTATTTTCATTCGCATAGGTTCCCAGTCTTTCAGTTCTATTACCAATGAGGTGTCGGAAGCTTTCTGTTCCTTTGTGTTTTCTACATATTCTTTGACTGATCCGGTGGAAACAACCACGCCGGTCTCAATAACCGGTGGCCTGCTAAAATAATAAAAGAGTATCCCTCCCACCAACATGACTAAGATTCCCATCTGCTTTTTTGATACATGTGGAAAGCTTTTACGTCCATTTTTCTTTTCTTCCATCTTCTCTCGTTCCATAGCCTGTCCTCCACCTGTTTTGTCCCAGTTCTTTCTGTTTCAAAAGTATCATGAAAACCGCATGTCAAACACACACGAAAAGGATAGGTTCCTTAAAAAAGAGCCGAAAAACACCTACCCAAAATGGGTAGGTGTTCTCTAACTTATTGAAATTTCAATCTATTACATCTTTTCCTCTATTTCATCATTCTTTCTTATCCTGCCTGCTCTTCTTCCTTCGGTTGTTCCATCGACAAAATTTTCATCGGACAATTTACGACACAGGTTTCACATTTGATACAATTAATATCCTCAAACTGTCCTTGAGAATTCCAATTTTTTTGTGGCGCTAATTGCATAGGGCATACTTTTTCGCATTTATCACAATGTTTGCATTTGTTTTCATCTGATATGGTTACCAATGTATCGCTTTTTTTATGAATATCCGCTACTTTTTTACTGATACTATATACGGCCTTTTGCATGGTTCCCATCGGGCAAAATTGACACCATATTCTTGGATTCCCCAAAACAGCAACCAAACTGCCTACTACCATGACCATTAAGTACGTGACTACAAAAACAAAACCCAGTTGGTCAAGAAAATCATAGCTTCCCCAGGCTTGAATGGCTCCCATGATTCGCCTGCCAAAGTTAACCATAAAGAACGCAAAAAAGGCCAGTATAAAGGCTTTTGATTTTAGGAAAGAAGGGATTTTCCTGTTTTGGCTTAATGGCAACATTACCACATCAAAAAGACTCCCATGAGGACATACGTTTCCACACCAGTATCGTCCTTTGAAAAAAGAAGTCCCCATTAATCCTGCCATGATCAGAATCACCATCAAACCTAACTTTGGTTCCCATAATCCGCCTAAAGCTACCAGTACTGTAAAGAACCAGGCATATTTTCTTAAGCTAGTAAAAGTCCGGTTTGTTTTCATGTATTTTCCACTCATTTACTTCCGCCTCCCCAGATACGATTCGCATACCCCTCCCCCGCAGGGTAGGTCTTTCACCATTATAGATTCTTCTCTCTATAATGTCAAGGCTTCCTCTGGGATTCTGTTTATATCTTTAGCCAGTATGGCGAAATAATATGTGCCGCCAGCAGTGCCAGCATTACCACTGCCAAGAGCTTATGCAGCAAGCGCCATCTTTTTCGAAAAACAGCCATAGCTTGTCCGACAATAGCTACGACACCCATTCCTAAAAGTGTCAGCCACACCAGTGTACCAGAATGTAACCTCCAGCTCCCCCCCCAGCATCAAATATCCATGATAGCCTCCAACCACCACCATTAGTATTCCGATAGAGGGGTGGATTTTTCGAATAATCCGGTGCAGAGGAACCAGTGTTTTATCTTTTCCCATTTTTTTCTTTATTGGATAGATACTTCCCATAAGAATGGCTGAAATGGTATTAATCCACCCAAGAAATCCTGCCATATGACCACTTCCTTACTTTTTGATTTCATTATCTCTTTGTTTCTTACCCATTCCTATTCTCATTCTTTCATTTTCTTCCAACCATTACTACGGCGAAGCCACTAGTTGATACCTTTCTAACTATTTCCATAGGGAATTACTTGACCCCTCATCATTTTGATATCTTCCGGATCATGGGTAACCAGTACCGTCGCTACTTGCTGTTTTTCCAGGTAATCACGTATCTCTGTTCGTAATTTTTTTCTAGCTGCCAGGTCAATAGCCGCAAAAGGTTCATCTAACAGTAAGACCTCTGGGCTGCTTGCTAAGGCTCTCAAAATAGCCACTCTTTGTTTTTCGCCACCGGAAAGTTGGGATGGATACCGGTGCCGCTTTTGCTCCAATCCAACTGAACGAAGCAGTTCCAATGCTTTCTCTTCTTTTTCCTGTTTGTTCCCTTCGTTGATGCCAAACAAAATATTGTTTTGAACCTTCATATGAGGAAACAAACCATAGTTTTGCGGCACATAACCAACTCCCCGATCTTTTGCAGCCATGCATGTTTTTTTTTGATGATGATAAACAGTCCTGTTTCCTATTTCAATCCATCCAGCATCTGGCATTATTAACCCAGCAATCATTTTTAATGTAACGCTTTTACCCGAACCAGAAGGTCCAAAAAGAGTTGCCACTTCTCCTTTAGCACATTGCCAGTTCCCCTGAATGGTTAGCGTGTCCATTTGCTTTTTAATATTTAATGCAATCATCGATTTCACCACCTTTTGCCCTGAGTCATCTGGCCTAAAAAGAGCAGTACAGCTATCGTCATTCCACTAATCACCATCACCAGAAAGTTAGCCTGTTGATAATCGCCTCCCTGAACTGCATCATAAATGGCAACAGAGAGTGTCTGCGTTTTTCCGGGAATACTGCCGGCAATCATCAGTGTAGCTCCAAATTCTCCCATGGCTCTTGCAAAGGTAAGAATGCTGCCGCTCAAAATTCCTGACCAAGCCAGGGGCAGTGTCACACGAAAAAATACTTCTACCTCAGATTTCCCCATGGTCCGGGCAACGTCTTCCAAATCTTGATCCACAGCATCCATTCCTGATTGAACCGCTTTAACCATCAGTGGAAAAGAAACAAGCGTTGCCGCCAGAACCGCTCCCTGCCAAGTAAATACCAGTGAAATATTGAATTGTTGATGAAGCCAGCGCCCCATAACTCCTTGATTTCCCAGAAGTACCAGTAAATAATACCCTAGCACTGTCGGTGGCATCACCAGTGGTAACGTCACTAAAGAGGCTAACAGGTTTTTTCCTAAAAAGCTGGTTCTTGATAACAGCCATGCCATAGGGATTCCCAGAACAGCTGCTATTAATGTAGCATGTAAAGCAATTTTAAGTGAAAGATATACCGGTGACCAGTTCACTCACCACCACCTCCTAACAACTATTTCTAAAATCCATTTAAGGCATTGAAAAACCATGTCTTAAAAGTATTTTCTCTGCTTCTTCCTGCTGCAGAAAAGAAAGAAATTTCTGGGCATTTTTTTGTTGCTCTGATCTTTCTACCATTCCAATAAAGTGATCTAAAGGCCGATAATAGCTTTGATCAATATAGCTGAAATTTATTTTTTCTGAATAAATAACGGATTTGGCAAGGATTGCAGCCGATACATTCCCTGTTTCTATGTATTGCATCGCCTGGGTTACGGTGCTGCCATACACTATTTTCTCTTCCAGTTCCTGCCACAGTCCAGCCGTTTCTAAGGCCGCTTTAGCGGCTTTTCCATAAGGAGCATGTTCTGGATTCGCTATCGAAATTCTTTGAACCGAGGGCTTTATCAAGTCTTCCAATTTCTCCACCGGCTCACTATTGTCCTGATGAAATGCCAGCACCAAAATGCCTTTGCAAAATAAACGAAGGTTTTCTTCATTTATATGCTCTTCTTTAACTAATCTTTCCATAAAGTGACGATCTGCCGACGCATATAGATCCACAGGTGCACCATTGACAATTTGTTGAGCCAAGTTACCAGATGCTCCATACTGAAATACTATTTCAATTCCTTCTTTCTCCCAAAATGCCTCTCCGATTTCTTCGAAGGCAAATCGAAGACTGGATGCTGCCAACACCTGCAGTTTATTATCTTCTGTCTTTTCATCACTTAAAAACCCACCTGCTTTAAGGTCCCCCATCCAAAGCAGCGTGAAGATAATAACAACTCCAATTCCTGCTAAAACACTTGCTTTTCTCATAGGCCATCCTCCTTCAAATATTTCCCCTTATTTTTTACTAAAAATGACACCTCTCTAATACCGCAACTCTACGAAATCATTTAATATGCCGATGGCTTAGTCTATTCCTATTTCATCCTCCTCGTTATTCTTTCGTTCGAATAACGACCGCCTGCTAAATAAACTCTTTTTCCAGATTGCTTATTTCCTTTCTGACAAATTCGTTGGTTTTTCTTTTGATCTCTTCATATCTCTCCATCAGTTTTTGGGATTCTACTGTCAAGGAAGATCCGCCACCCTGACTTCCTCCAACGGATCGGTTTAGCATCGAAATATTCAACTCTTTTTCGATGTTGTTTATAATGGTCCACGCCTTACTATAAGACATATCGATGGCAAGTGCAGCCTGTCGGAGTGAGCCAGTTTCTTCCACTTTTTTCAGCAGCATCAGCGGTCCTTCTCCAAATACTTTCTGATCATTTTTCATTAGTATGATTCGAACTCGGTAATCCATGGTGAGGTTACCCTCCTTCCGAAAGATTCTTAATACGTTGCAATTCCTTATAGTTGGTTACTGTATCCGCATCACATCCCGCATCCTTATCCGAAAATCGACACTCTATCACTTTCTCCGGGTTCTTTTTCAGGATGCTTCTTCCTCCTTCATCTCCCCTTAGTTGCAACAGTTCGTCTTTAAACAGCCTAGGAAAAAGCACTGGGTTTCCTGGTTTTGATCCATAAACCGGTCGAATTATTTTTTCCGGATAGTGATCATGAATTTGAAGGAGTCGGTTAACCATTTCTGTTCTGAGAAAAGGTTGATCCCCCATTGCAAAAAGGTAAGCCTGGCTCTTAGAACTTGCTTTTTGAAGGCCTAGCTTCAGCGCTTCGCTTTGACCCCTTTCCGCTAACGGGTTAAAAAAAGCATGATGCACATATCGTTGGGCGGCTTCTCTCACAGCCGAATTTCGGTATATCAGCAGTACTTCCCCGACATCAGACTGATAAAATGTTTTTGCAATCCTTTCAATCATTGGCTGGTTTTCAATGGGGAGCAGTAATTTTTCTGTTCCCATTCTTCTTGAAAAACCGGAGGCCAAAAGAATGGCTGTAATCATCCTGCCTCACTCCTCTTCAGTTGAAAAGTTTCCGTGTCAAAAGAGGTAGCCATAAGCGGAAAAAAACTAGCTTGGTACGAGCGGACATACCGAAAAATCTCTCTGGCCTGTCGCTGCCTTCTTTTATCATCCACCTGGTTGATCAACAGCAGCTGTCTGGCTCCCTTTGGTGTATTTTTGAAAAGGCCTTTCGGATGAACAACCAACTGTGCCACGTTTTTTGCTGTCACCGGCTCTCCTTCCAAGCTATTGGTGATGTTCCGGTAAAGATGACTTCGATGAATATGATTCTCCGTATTCTGCTGATCCAGAATACTAATCCCCAAGACTCCAATCACCAAGTCTGTTCCTTCCGGAATGACAGGTTCTTTTTCATCCGGTGCTTTCAACGGCTTTTCTTTTGACCCATCCGCTTCGATTAATATTCGGTCATAGGATTTATCTCGGATCATGGTTTCCAGTGTTGGGAGCTGAATGCCTTTAAGCTTATTTTCTTTCGTTACGTGATCTCCCCAGACGGTGATCCCTGAAAGAGGCACTTCTTCCTCTAAACCTGTTTTTTCTTCAGCTTCAATCCATAAATGATCAAAAGGTTGTTTTTCTGGTAGATAGATGGCCGTAGTCGTGGTCACTAAAATAGGTGCTTCCCTTTCCCGGCACTCTTTTGCCAAGGTAAACATACTGGTGGTTTTACCTCCGGCACCAACAAAGGAAATCACTCTGGGGCCATGCCTGTTTTCCCATTCAGTAGCCGCCAGTAAAGCTTCCCAGAATCCCAAAAAATCAGTCCTTTCTTTTCGCAGTGCTATCTTTATCTATCCCACTTATTCTTTTTCGTGCTTGTCTTTCAGGTGCATTAACTCTCCATGACAGGCTATTTTTTGAATTTCCGCCATAATGCTAAGGGCTATTTCTTCCGGTGTATCACCACCAAGGGCTATGCCCGTAGGCGAATATACCTTGTGAAGCTTTTCGGCGTCATATCCTTCTGCCAATAAATGATCCAGGGTTCTTTTCGCTTTGCTTTTGCTTCCAATCATACCTATATAGGCGGCTTCCTGGTTCACAACCGCTTTTAATGCTTCTTCATCATATCGATGACCGCGGGTTACCAGAATAATATAGCTATTTGAATCTACCGGAAAAGCAGAAAGGTTTTTTGCTACATCGCCCAGAATGATTTGGCTGGCTTTAGGAAAGCGCTCCCAGTTTCCAAATTCTTCCCGGTCTTCAAAAATAATGGTATCATATTTCAGAAAATTGGCCAGCTGGTATAACTCTAATGCCACATGCCCGCCACCGGCAATCAGTAATTTGCGACTGGTTCCAAAGACTTTAATATAGCCTTCTACTCTGCCGCCACATACCATGCCCAGCTCGGAACTGGCACTAAGGTCATGCTGAAAGGTTTTTGACTGATGGTTATGGATGCATTCCACCGCTTCTTCTATCAATGTTTTTTCTACTTTTCCACCACCCACGGTTCCCAGAATCGTACCTTCCGGATCCACACTCATCATGCTGCCTTCTTTTCCCGGTGTAGAGCCTTCGGATTTGGTTATGGTTACGAGGGCCATTCGTCGGTTTTCTTTGATGGCTTCGACAATGCTTTCCATTATTTTTCTTTCCATCGTCACTCCTCCTTAGTTTTTCTTATAGAGAGATTGCTTGCATCCCCTTTATCTTTCCCTATTTCTCTATTATAATCAACTCAGACAGGTTTGTCCTTGGCAAATAGTAATAATTTTTAGCATTTTTAGCCTATTATGTTTTTTCATATACGGTGTATTTTCTAAGCATAGAAAAAGTATTTCGACTACATAAAGGAGCAGTGATACTGATGGTCATCGGCATTCCAAGAGCCTTTCTTTATCATCGATACCGGCACCTGTGGGAAACCTTTTTTGACGAACTGAATATTTCCTATCTGGTAAGCCCTGAAACCACCCGAGAAATTCTTAATGACGGCATCACCCACGCCATCGATGAAGCTTGCCTATCTTCGAAAATTTATTTAGGGCATGTTGCCTGGCTTATGAACCGTTGTGATGCCATTTTGGTGCCCCGTGTGGATAACTATGGCAGTGATGGCATTGTCTGTACAAAATTTCAGGCATTATACGACGTGGTTCATAATACATTTCGGGAGAACAAGCCTACTCTTTTAGACTACAATATCGACTTTAAAAATGCAGATGCCGAATTCCGGGGTTTTATCAAAATGGGCAAGAAATTAGGCAAGAAACGGTCTACCAGTATGCGAGCTTACCTAGTGGCCCGCCAAACACAAAAATCCATTGAAATTATGGAAACGAAAAAACTGGAAGAACAGTTAAAGGCGTCGGGAATCAAGGTCCTTCTTGTTGCTCATCGTTACAATATTGATGATCAGTATATTGGCGCACCGATTTTATACCATCTTAAAGAGTTGGGAGTAACGACCTTATTGGGAGAAGCTGCAAATCGAAAAGAAGCCATCGCTGAAGCCGAAAAGGTAACCGACACCCTGCCCTGGGCCTTTAATAAAGAGCTTGTCGGTGCTGTTTCCCTTTATCAGAACAAAATTGATGGTGTTATTTTAATCAGTTCTTTTCCTTGCGGTCCAGATTCTCTAGTCAACGAAATGATCAACCGACGATTTCCTCAGTTGCCAATGCTGAACCTAACGCTGGATGGTCAGGAAGGAAGTGCCGGTATGGAAACCCGACTGGAAAGTTTTATTGATATTATTAAATTTAAGCGAGATGATCTCTATGTCTAATCATAAGCAGCGTATCAGTTTTCCTCATGTTGGTAATTATTGGGTGCCCCTAAAATACCTCTTTACAGAGGGAATGGGCGTTGACTATGTGGTCCCTCCGGCTATCACTAAAAAAACCTTGGATATCGGCAGCCAGCATAGCCCGGATTTTGTATGTACGCCTTTTAAGTACAACTTAGGCAATTATATCGAAACCATCGAAGCCGGCGCTAATACGTTGGTTCAAACTGGCGGTGTTTGTCGTCTTGGTTATTATGGCGAATTGCATGAACAAATTTTATCTGATCTCGGCTATGAGGTTCAATTTGTTAACACAGCCCGAGCCAGTTTTCCCAGACCAGTAACCATGTATCATCTTTTCAAGGAAGTCAATCCGGAGATGACGATTAAGCAGATCGGCAAAGCCATTCCGGTATTTTTGAAAATGATAGAGTATACGGACGAACTGGAGGATTATATCCGAAAAAACATCGGTTTTGAGGTAACGGAAGGTTCACTGCAACAGGTCTATCAACATTTTTTATTAGGATTACAACAGGTAAAGGATAAACGTCAGTTAAAAGCCCTGTTTACTTCCTGCAAGAAAGAACTGTTGCAGGTGGAACTCAATCTACCGGCAACAACCTTTCGGGTAGGCATTGTAGGTGAGTATTACACCATTATGGAGCCATTCAGCAACCATTTTATCGAAAAAGAATTAGCCAAAATGGGAATTGTTGTAGATCGATGGATGAATATTACCAATTCTATTATCCGACCACCGGAAAAAGAAGTCCGGAAACGGATTAAGCCTTATGTTAAATATAATATGGGGGCCACCAGCATGTATACGGTTCACAAAGCCCTTGATTTTGCCAAGAAAAGGTATGATGGTATTATTCACGTTAAATCCTTTGGCTGCACCCCTGAGATGGACGCTATCCCTGTACTTCAAAATATCAGTGAAGATTATAAAATACCGGTTCTCTACTTCAGTTTTGATACACAAACCAGTGACACCGGTATTCAAACAAGACTAGAAGCTTTTTATGACATGATTGTAATGAGAAATGAGGCGAAGGTATGAAGAAAGCATATTTAGGCATTGATATTGGTTCCATTTCTACGAAAGGGGTCGTTATCAATGAGCATCGCAAAATATTGGCACAGGAATATTTAATGACGGAATGCAAGCCTATCGAAACCGTAACAAAATTATTAGAAATCTTAAAAGAACAGATGAAAAATCAGCCTTATCAAGTGGTCACCGTTGGAACTACTGGCAGTGCCCGAAAGCTGATTGGTGCCATTACAGAAGCAGCGGTCATTAAAAACGAAATCACCGCTCACGCTATTGGAACTATTTCCTTACATCCGGAGGTTCGGACCATTTTTGAAATTGGTGGCCAGGACTCCAAAATTATTTTAATCGAAAATGGTGTCGTTGTTGATTATGCCATGAATACATTATGTGCCGCCGGAACCGGATCTTTTTTAGCAAGTCAGGCACACCGAATCGGTGTAGCTGTTGAAGATTTTGGGAAAGTGGCTCTTACCTCCACAAATCCCACCTCTCTTGCTGCCCGCTGTACAGTTTTTGCTGAATCAGACCTGGTTCATAAAGCTCAGATGGGGCACCAAACCAAGGATATTATTGCCGGCTTATGTCATTCCGTCGTGCGTAATTACCTTAATAATGTGGGAAAAGGAAAAAAGATAGTTCCGCCCATCGTGTTTCAGGGCGGTGTCAGTAAAAATGAAGGGGTTAAGAAAGCTTTCGAGGAGATTACAGGCCATAAGGTGCTGGTAGACGAAAACGGACACCTGACAGGTGCCCTGGGAACTGCTATTTTAGCCCAAAAATCTGGAGAAGAAAAGCCTTTCACCTTCGAAATGCTTGATATGGATTTCACTACGAAAGGCATTGATTGCGAAAAATGTGCTAATCATTGTGAAATCATGTGCGTTTATCGAAATAATACGTTGATTGATGCCTGGGGCAATAAATGTGAACAGGGAGCTATCAGAAACTAAAGATCCGGTTCCTGTTACCCTACTATTTCCTTTAAGGCTTTAATGGTTTTCTCAATCTCTTTTTCCGTGTTAAAGTATCCGAAGCTAAAGCGCACGGTTCCTTCCGGAAAGCTTTGAAGGGTTTTATGGGCATGAGGGGCGCAGTGCATCCCCGATCTGGTGGCAACACCGTAATCTTTTGCCAGACAATGAGCCAACTGACCCAGATCCATCGTTGATGTTTTAATAGAAACAACCGCTGTCCTATTCTCTAACGTCATCGGGCCTACCACATTGATTTTCTTAAGGCTTTCAATCTTCTCCAAAAACTGACGGGTCAGTTTCATTTCATGGTCATGAATTTCTTCAATGCCCCTTTCTTTTATCCAGTGTAAAGCAGCATTCAAACCATAAATCCCAGGCATGTTAAGGGTACCTGCTTCAAATTTATCTGGCAGGTACTCTGGCTGAACTTCTTCGTCTGATAAACTACCTGTTCCCCCTTCTATTAAAGGTTTCAATGTCGATGCCAGTCTTTTACTGATCCAAGCCCCTCCCATACCCTGTGGTCCATATAACCCTTTATGCCCTGTAAAGCAGACAGCGTCCGGTAATAGCCGCTGAACATCAATCGGAAGTACTCCTGCTGTTTGAGCCGCATCAATGATCAGGCTCAACCCCTTTTGTTGGCAAAAATCAGCAATTGCTTCAAGATCCATCACACTGCCAGAGACATTGGAGGCATGGGTAATCACAACAGCTTTCGTATTTTCCTGCCATGCTTCTTCCATTGAATCCGTTATCAGGTATCCTTCTTTCGTACATGGAATTCTGGAGAAAGTAATCTTTTGTTCCATTAATCGGTGCAAAGGCCGCATCACAGCATTATGTTCCATAGAACTTACCAGTACATGATCTTCTGGTTTTAGCATTCCCTTCAACACTAGATTTAAGCTTTCCGTCACATTGCGGGTAAAAAAAATACGTTCCGGCTCGTTATCATGAAATAAGTTCGCCAGCATTTCTCTTGTTTCATAAACAATATTTCCAGCGTCAAAGGCCGATGAATAACTGCCTCGACTAACATTACTGCCTACACAGCTTATATAATGCTTCATTGACTCCACTACCGATTCAGGTTTTGGAAATGTGGTGGCTGCGTTATCGAAATATATGGTCATTGCAATAACTCCCTTCCTAACACTTTGCGATCATTGTTGGTTCAACTCCATTCTAACAAATATAATCAGTGAGCATGGATTGAATTATTCTATAAAGCTATTTAATTAATTGATTTAACATTATCTGATATCCTTGTTACACTCATCTTAGTGCATTTATTCTTTTAGTTATTATGATGGAGCTGAAGAAAGAATCACAGAGAAGGAGGGTATTTCGGTGGATAGTAACAAAGGAATGTTAGCAGTCGGAGGAGTCGTAGGGCTTATTTCTGTTTTATTAGTGGTTGCCGGAAATCCGGTAAATATGGGATTTTGCATTGCTTGCTTTGTACGTGATATCGCTGGAGCCGTTGGCATGCATCGGGCTGATGTTGTTCAGTATGCACGTCCAGAGGTGATGGGCCTTGTACTTGGTGCCTTTGTAATGGCCAAAATAAGAGGTGAGTTTGTTCCCAAGGGTGGTTCCTCTCCCTTTATCCGTTTTTTTCTGGGAGCCCTTATGATGATTGGTGCATTGGTTTTTCTGGGTTGTCCCTTGCGGATGGTTCTCAGGCTGGCCGGTGGTGATCTGAATGCCCTGCCTGCTATTGGTGGCTTTGTCGTCGGTATTGGCGTTGGTATTTACTTTTTGAACAACGGTTTTAACCTTAAACGTAATTTCACCTTGGCAAAACCAGAAGCGTACGCCTTTCCATTTCTAAACATTTTGCTACTTGTTTTACTGGTCGTATTTCCCGGTGTCCTCTTTGTTAGTGAAAGCGGTCCCGGATCCATGCAGGCACCGATCTTAATCGCTTTAACGGCCGGTTTAGTCGTTGGTGCTTTAGCTCAACGGACACGTCTTTGCACCATGGGAGGCCTACGGGATATTGTTCTGTTCCGGGATCACTACCTGTTTCTCGGATTTTTAGGCATCTTTCTAGTCTCTCTCGTTGGAAATATAGCCACCAGCAACTTCACTCTCGGATTTGAAGGTCAACCTGTTGCGCATACCGAAAGCTTATGGAACTTTATGGGAATGGTTGTCGTTGGATTTTCGGCTGTTTTACTCGGCGGATGCCCCTTACGACAACTAATTTTAGCCGCAGAAGGAAATACGGATTCAGCAATCACGGTGATGGGTCTTTTGGTGGGTGCGGCTTTTGCTCACAATATGTCCTTGGCTTCCAGCCCAGCAGGAGCAACCCCAAATGGTAAGATAGTGGTTATTGCTTCTCTCCTTATTATGACGGTTATTGCTTACTTTAACTCAGAACTTGTCGGTCAGGAAGAAAAAGGAGGCGTAAAAGTTGAACAAAATTGATACCAGTGGCTTATCTTGTCCACAACCTGTATTATTGACTAAAAAGGCATTGCAATCTGAACCAGAGAGTCTCACCATCCTCGTTGATAACGAAACCGCTAAAGCTAATGTTGTGCGTTATCTTAAAAAAGCCGGTTATCAGGTTGACTGGGAAGAAGCTGGCGAAAGCATTCAACTTCTTGCTAAAAAATCTTAACCGGACAAAAAGATCCGTAAAGGAAGATCCTTATGCCAGAATATGTGGTATTGTTTTATACTCATTCAGGGGCTATTAAATTTGATCGAAAAGCAAAAAAGAAAGGATGCCGGGCCGAACTAATGCCGGTACCAAGAAAGCTTAGTTCAAATTGCGGAGTTTCAGCAAAAATTCAGTTGGACGGTTCTATCCATGAACTGATTGATGACGAAATTGAAAAAATATATCTTATCTGTGAAAAAGAGTATCAGTTAACCTATAGCCATGAATAGTAAAAACCAGGGAAGATCCTCATTATCTTCCCTGGTTTTTCATTAGAAGAATTGCTTCCAGCACGCCACCGGCAATGTTTCTTCCTTTTTCTGAAATCGTATAACAATATTCGAGCTTTCCTCTTGGATCAACATCGGCTATTTTCAAAGACTTCGTCACATACGTTCCGTCTTTAATCAGTCCTCTCAACACCCCGTCAATCTCTGTTATTACCGGAGAACCTTCCACCTCTCCAATCTTTTCGCCACGTTTTACTAAGTCACCTATTTTTTTGGTGGCTTTCAGTATACCTTCCTTAGGCGCTTTGATCACTCTCTGATCTGTGATGCCCATAATATCTCCCGGACTTCCCGTATCTGGTTCGGCACTTCCTTCAAAAATCAGCCGCCCTAAATGATGTCCACGATTTGTTTCGATGACAATATCCACATCCGTACCTGCTACAAAACCGGGTCCAAGGGCAATGGTAATAGGTGCCATTTTTCGGTGAGTCCCCAGGTTTTTTTTTGCCATAACAGCATCTACCACCACATCAAAGGATAAGGAATTAAGGATATCTGCCTCCGGATCTACTAAAACGGGTATTATCCCTTTTTCCCAGGATTCTTCTATTTCCCTTATTTCTTCGATGCGTTGAGCTTCTATGCCTTCTACCAAAGCACTTCCTTCTGAAACGGCTTCGGAAAAAGCTACCTTCAAACGAATCGCCAGCGGGTTTTCTGTTTCCAACACCAACACTTTGAAACCGCTCCGATGTAGTTTGTGGATAATAGCCGTCCCTAAATCTCCACCACTTCTTACGGCAACCTTTATTCCATGGCTCATATGGTGTTTCCTCCCTTTTTTCTCATGTCTCTACCTTTTCTGGCACCATTGTACTATTAAGGTAACTCCTTATTAATTACCAATGAACTGTCTTAAAGGTTATATGTCCGATGCCGATTGCCAGTAAAGCTCCCAACAAAACATCCAAAGGATAATGTACTCCTACCATCACTCTGGACAGACCGGTAATTCCAGCCAATATTAGTACCCATCTTCCAACGTTTTTGTTAACATGCCATATTGCTACAGCAATCACAAAGGCACTTACTGCATGCATGCTGGGTAGAGAGCCATCAGGAGCATGGTATATTAAGCTGTCAATATCCATAGCAACAAAAGGACGAGGTCTTTCATAAAGAAAACGAATAATATGAACCGTTATAAAAGCAGTAGCCGGAGCGATTATAAAAGGAAGCACCACTTTTTTTCTCTTTACTAACAGGATTCCTATTCCAATCAGGTATATCATTGCAAAAACTTTGGAAGAATGGTTGGTAATGGTCACCATTATATTTCCCAGTCCATCGTTCTTATTGGCGAATTGAAATAAATTCATAAACAGCATTGCATCAATTTTCAAAAGCATATTGCATCACCTACTCAGTACGTTTTTTGTCAAATACCAGTTTCTCTTTACAAAAAAACACCCCAAGCATATTGCTAAGGGTATTTTATACATTACCATCTTTATGCTACCCATTTTTTCGCCATATGTCAATACTTTCCAAAGTCTCCTCATAAAGTCATCCATTTAATGAGTATCAATCATCTTTCATCGAGTCATAAAGCAACGCTTCTCTAGCCGCCTGCGTCGGATCCTCTTCTGGTAGCTTTTCATTTGCCTCATATCCGATATCATATTTCAGCACCACATCAAATAGGATTGCAATCAACCCTATTAAAATTGCCAACCCTAGAAAAATAAAACCGATAGCTACTTCTAGCTGCATCATAAAAACAAAAAACAATCCTCCCAATATCAAGAATACAAAACCGGCTATGTTTCGATAGTATCGATTTGTTTTTTTGTTCCGGTATTTTTTTTCAGGCTTTCCTGGCTTTAATAGCTCCGGATCTGTAGGCACTGGCTTTCCATTAACATATCTCATTTCCCTACCTCCTCTAAAAGAGCAACATTTTTATCTTCTTAACAGCATCATACCCAGTACTCTTTTCTTTAAAGAGTGCTGACCTTAAAAGGTTGCTCTTTTTTTTTAACGTGACAAGGTACAAACAGGATAATGACATGTTTCACAATGTTGACAGAGTCCGCCATGTCCCAGAGCGCTTATTTCTCTTTTGGTTGGTTTCTCTCCCACCATCAGTCTTTGCAAGACTAAGTCAAGCACAGTGATCTTATGATACATAGCACAGGCAGGAACACCAACCATCGGTATTTTTTCTGTGTAGGCCAGCATCAGCATCGCCCCCGGTAACACCGGCGCACCGTAAGTAATTATTTCTGTAGAAGCATTAGCAATAGCCTTTGGTGTCACATCATCCGCATCCACCGACATGCCACCGGCCAATAAGATTAACTGCGCACCGTTCTCTACCAGCTGCTTGATTTTCAATTCAATCTCTTCTTCTTCATCCGGTGCAAATACAGGATCCATTGCTTCCGAACCCATCTGACGAACTTTTTCCACTAACACCTGGCTGAATCGGTCTTCTATCAACCCTGTGTAAACCTCGGTGCCAGTAACCAAAATACCTACTTTTAACTTCTGCAATTTTTTCAGTTGTAGCAAAGGTTCCTGCCCACGACACAGGGCTTCTACCGCTTCTATTTCTTCCTTTTTGATTTTAAGTGGAATAATCCTGGTTCCTGCCACCATTTTATTTTCTTCCACCACCGTATGGTGACGAATGGTTGCCATCATGATTCGCTCCCGATTATTAACTTCTTCCAGTAAATCCGTATTAATTTTAAGCAGTCCCCTTTTTTTTGCTAAAATGCTGATTTTACCTTCCGAAGGACCTTCTAAAGTGAAGTCTTCCGAAACAGTTGCATTTGCAATCCTAATCGCCGCATCGTTTTCATGCAGTTCGTCCGATGCCATTTCTAACACCCATATGTGATTTTTGCCCATCTTTTTTAAGGCTTCAACATCTTCCTGCCGGAGAACCTGGCCTTTTTTAAAGGCGGCTCCCTTGAAAGCATTAGGGACAATTTTTGTAAGATCATGACCTAGCAACATTCCAACAGCTTCTTCCACTGCTATTTTCCTCATTTTCCGCACTCCTTTGAGTATTAGGTTTCTTCATTAATTTCTTTTGGGTATTCTTGATTCGCTATTTTTCAAAATATATTTCATTGTATGCCTTTTTATCTTTGCATGCAATATAATAAAATACTAAAATTCTTCCTGTCGCCTTCATTCTTTTGTTAGAAGCGCAAAACAGCAGGAATGGACAAGAGTCTCTTTTTTTCATTTGTTATGATCATCCCGTAGGAAGATAGAAAATATATCGCCAGGAGGAATTCTATGAAATGGATCTCAATAGGTACGGTAGTAGCAACCCCTGAAAGAGAAAAAGTTTCTGTTCAGCTATATTCCGGTTATGAAAAAGCACTGGACAAGCTTCATCTTTTTTCTCATTGCTTGCTTTTTCATCTGACAGAAGATCAAATCCAGATTTCTGTCACAGAGATAGTAAATGTATCCATGAAAAACCGAGAACTTCTTCTTGCCTTTCCTGAACAGAAAAGGCTCAAAACCACTAGCGAAAACCCTGTTTTTTCCGGACAATTGGTAGATATAAAACCGTATTTTCCAGCCGAAGAAGTTGTCCTGGATCCACCTGAAAACATCAAGGCTTTTTCTATTCATTCTCTTTCTTTTATTGGAGAATATAATCTGCAGGGTAATCAGCCAATAATCCAGCTTTATGAAAAGATGCTACCCCTTCCAAACACACTCATTTCCAACAATAGCTATGCAAGGGTACTTTGGTATTTTGACCGCTTTGATAGCCGTCATTACCGACGTATTCGTACCTGTACGCCGCCTTACAATAACGCTCCCAGAACTGGCATTTTTGCCAGCCGTTCACCGGTTCGCCCCAACCCTTTAGGGTCAACCATTGTAAAAATCCAGGATTGCCACTCTTCTAGTGGAACTATTAAAATTGAAGGTTTTGACGGTTTTCCAGGAACAAAAATTTTCCAAATAATAGCTTACGATCCTCTTATTGAAAGCATTCCAACAGCAAAGATTCCTCCATGGGTATCCCATTGGTCTTCTTTCAAGCGTTTTTCCAAACCGAAAGCTATTCCTTCTTTTTGTGAAGGCTCTGTTGAAAAAGAATTCTATCAAGAGCCTCTTGATCTGCAGCGTCCTGTTAAGCATCCTGACTTGGAAGAAACCCTCTCTGCCGATCAGGAGGAGGATCCAGATAAAATTCATGTTCACCATGCGTCTATTCACAACCTCAAAAGTGTGTCTGTATCCATTCCTAAAAATAGCATTACAGTGATCACAGGAGTCAGCGGAAGCGGAAAATCCAGCTTGGCTTTTGATACGCTTTACACAGAAAGTCAAAAGCAGTTTATGGATTTAACTTTTTCAAACCCTTTAACTGAAAATGCATTATTAGATATTTCTGTTGATAAAATCAGCGGCTTGCTACCTTCCATCGCCATCAAACAACAATCTTTTCATTCCAACCCAAGATCTACCGTCGGAACACTGACTAAAGTCGCTGACTTATTAAAGTTGATATTCACTGTTATTGGCGAAAGAAAATGTCCGGTTTGTCATCAAAAGATTGATGCTAGCCATGTATGTAGTAAATGTGGTGAAATATTGTTTGACAGCACGCCTCAGATCTTCAATTATAATCATCCAGATTACATGTGTCCTGTCTGTAAAGGCTTAGGAGTCCAAAGGCAGGTGGATCAATCTAAAATCGTTGAGTATCCTGAAAAATCACTGTTGGATGGTGCATCTTCTTTTTATGGAAACCTTAGAAAACACAGAAAAAAACCAAATGCTAACTGGATTCGGGGAGAAATACTTGCCTTAGCAGAAGATTTGAAGGAAGATTTATCTTTACCTTTTCATCAGCTGTCCTCCTCATTTAAACAGCAGTTTTTTCATGGTTCGAAAGGACGTGAAGTCCGCTTGGCTTACGAGACAGCTAAAGGAACATCCGGTATTATCAGCAGACCAGTAGAAGGAGCTCTTTCAATTATTCAACGTTTATCTTCAGATTCCAGAACTTCTAAAGGTCACAACTCTCTTAAAAAATATATGTCCTCGTCCCTGTGTTGTCATTGTCAGGGAGAAAGATTATTGGAAGAAGCCAGATTAATCAATATCCATGGCTACAGATATCCTCAGATAGTGACACTTTCTATTACTGAACTGCAAAACTGGTGCCATGGCATTTACGGAAAACTTACTAAACAACAGCAGCAAAAAACCAGCACTTTATTCCGAAAACTAAATCATCGCTTAAACCGGATGCATTCTGTAGGTTTAGGGTACCTTTCCCTCAATAGAAATTTGCCAAGTTTATCCGGTGGAGAAGCACAACGACTAAAGTTAGCGATTCAGTTAGGCACTGGTCTGTCCGGTATTTTATATATTTTGGACGAACCTTCTAAAGGTTTGCATCCTAAAGATTACCAGTTTCTTTTGAAGGGCATTACAGCGCTGAAGGAAACGGGTAACACCGTTATTGTCGTAGAGCACAAACAATGTTTTCTTTCTATTGCCGACATGCACTTAAGAATGGGGCCAAAGGCTGGTCGTTACGGCGGTGAATTAGTGTTGGTTCAACACCGTCAGGAAATAAAAGCCTCCCTGTCAGAAGACCATTGGCATCCTCAAAGGAACCAACTTTCTCTTGCCGATCGTTTTCCTGAGACTTGCTTTTTCAAAGATTCTACCAAAAAAAACCCGCCTTTTATTCACTTAAAAAAGGTATCCACCAATAACTTGAAAGGTATCGATGTAGCTTTTCCTATAGGTATGATCAGTGCTGTGATCGGTGTTAGTGGTTCTGGAAAAAGCAGCCTCGTTACCAAAACGCTTTACCCTTATCTTCTGAAGACTTTGGGAAAAAGTGTGGATACCACTGGGACTTTCGAAGAAATCACTGGCCTGGAAACCATTCAGAAGGTTTTTTATGTTCATCAACATCCCATAGGCAATCACTCCCGTTCAAACCCCGGAACATATATCGGTGTCTTTGATTTAATCAGAAATTACTACGCCGCTACCGATGCTGCAAAAAAACAGGGTTTTACTAAGGATTACTTTAGTTTCAATTCCAAAAAAGGCCAGTGTCCGGATTGTCTTGGTCTGGGAGAAATTCCTATCGATAACCACTATATGGAAGGCGTTTATATCCCTTGTTCACTATGTCAGGGGAAAAGATATACTACGGAAGTATTGGAAATCAAAGTGAAGCAATTATCCATCGGAGATATTCTCGACATGGAAATTCATGATCTAATGGATTTTTTTCAGGATGAACAGGAAATTTTTCACCTTATTTCCATGTTGCACAAAGTTGGTTTAGGATATCTTAAACTAGGCCAAAAAGCTTCCAGTTTATCCGGTGGAGAATCTCAACGATTAAAACTGGCAAAAGAATTATCTAAAAAACACAATTACCATTCCCTTTATATTTTAGACGAGCCAACTACAGGCCTTTCAAATGAAGATGTCAACAAGGTGCTTCTTCTTCTAAAAGAACTACAGGCAAAAGGAGCCACTATCATCATCATTGAGCATCATCCTCATATTCTCTCCGAATGTGACTATATCATCGAACTTGGTCCCGGAGGTGGCCATCAGGGAGGCCGTCTCCTTCAATGTGGATTTCCGGAGCCACCGGCTGACTAACTTTTTTTATAAATAGAAACTCCTTCTCTTTTTTAGTGGCACTATTTATCCAATACGTGATCCCTAGGCTCCCATCACCGGATATGTTATGATACAGTCAGTATGAGAAGGAGTTCTTGCCATGAAAAATAAAACAATCCATTATATAGAACAAATCAATAGGGTTCAGGATTACATCGAAAGCCGGTTAGATACCCCTCTTACTTTAAGAGAATTATCACAGATAGCCAATTTTTCTGAATACCATTTTCAGAGAATTTACCATACTGTGACCGGCGAAGCTTTATATGGATTCATCAAAAGAATCCGATTGGAAAAAGCAGCTTATATGCTTCTGGCTGATCCTAAAAGACCTGTCATTGATATTGCTATGAATGTTGGATTTTCCAGTCAGTCTTCTTTTTCAAAAGCCTTCAAGCGTAAATATGGTGTCAGCAGTAGTTGCTATCGAAGAGCTTATCGATATCCAAAACCATCTGGTGTTTTCCAAAGAACACTTCAAAGCACTAGCCAAAACCCGGTTCTCCCCCTTGATATCATCCTCCGGGAAGAAGCTCCGCTTCAACTTATCTACACGAGATATACCGGACCCTACCATAGCAACAGCAACCTTTTCACTGGCTTATTCAAAAAACTCTATCAATGGGCGGATCAGCAGCATTTGATCACAGAAGAAAGCCGATGGTTTGTCCTTTATCATGATTACGGATACGAAACTGATGAGGAATCCCTTCGAATCAGCGTCTGTATGTCCGTAAACCGTCCTGTTTCCATCCAAAAAAATATCGGAATAATGACCCTCGAAAAAGCGTCCTATGCCGTCGGTCGTTTTCTGGTATCCCCAACAGAGTATAGTAATGCATGGAACTACATGTATGCTGTTTGGCTTCCTAATAGTGGCTGTCAACTGGCTGATACATATTCTTTTGAACATTACCCTCCAATTCCGATGCAAGACTCCAGACGCTTTGTAGAAATCTATATTCCTATCCTAAGGTAGTCCTTCTTTTTCTTAACCAAAATAAACACCCGCCCAAAGCAACAACTTTCAGACGGGTGCAAATCAATCACTATTTAATTAGTCAACCAAAGATGCTTCACTGGTTTCATCGCTTCCAAACCGATCAAAAACAATAAACATAATCGCCATAATGACATAACCAGCGGCAAACTTATAATCGTAGAAAAGCGTGAGTTCCGGAGCATGCATAAATCCAGTGGCGGCCAAAGCAGCAGCCACCAAAGAAGCAATCGCCGCTTTTGGATAATCGTCGTCAATAATATAGACGACAATAGCTCCCCAAATCAGCCCTGAAAACATAGCGCCCTGACCTAATGGAACAATTCCACTAGAAATACCGGCTACGGTTTCACCAGCCGCATTATTAAACCGAGTCATGACATAGTTCCCAAAATAAGGGAACATGGCAATCACTACAGCCGGAAAATGACGCTGAGGCACAGCTGCAAAGGTCTGAGCCACCATAGAGATGCCAACAAACACAAGAATCGGTGCAATCACAGGTACAGGAATAATTTCAGAAATCGCCGCTACAATACCAAACAATGAAGCTAGTAAGAATACTCCCCCATTAATCACTGAATAGCCCCGACCGGCGTTCATCCATTTAGATCCTACAGAGGCAATGTAAACCGTCGTTGGAAATACGCCGCCAAAAAGACTTCCCAACATAATACCACAACCATCCACTAACATACATTCCCGTGCACTATAATCATCACCGGCTGAAGCCATCGCCTCTACATTGTTCATGGTTTCAATAAAATTGTAAATAGAAATCGGTAATAATACGGCAATTAACCCTACCATAGGCCCCATCAAGTATTGGAAGCCTTCAATAAATCCAAGGGTCGGCAAGAATGGATAAACACCGACCGTATCCATCCCTTCAGCAATCCGACTCATCTCTACTTCGCCTAAACTATACGCCAACACCGTACCAATAATAATTGCAAATAAAGACGCTGGTAACCGAAAAGGCATGGCTTTTCTGGCAATTAACCCTACAATAATAATTGCTAATACAATAAATCCAATCATTGGCATTTCATGAACATTAAAAAACAACTCACCGCCAATAAAAGTAAAAGCTACGCCTGCCAAAGCTCCCAGCATCGAAGCTCGAGGCAGTGTTTTACGCACCCAGTTACCAATAAAACTTCCCGCTACTTCTACCAGTCCACCAAAGAAGCATGCGGCCAGGCCGATTCTCCAAGCAATTTCCGGATCACCGGTAAAGGCTAAGGCTGGTCCCATAACGCCAAATAAATAAACAAACATAACCGGCGTACTAATCCCATAAGATAAAGCGGTTACATCGGTTCTTCCTTCTTTTTGCGCCAATCGATTCGCCATATATGCATAGTAAACGTTTCCAAACAAAACCGATACAGCAGCTCCCGGTATTACCCGCCCATATACAATACTGGTAGGGTAACCCATTCCAATCAGTGCTACAGCGATCAATACGAAATTAGCCAGATTGTTTTGGAACAAAGCAAAGAAACCATCAATATCTTCCTTCTTAAACCATGGGTAATTCACTTGCTGTTTTGTCATTTTTCTTACCTCCTCTTAGTAATCATGTTGACCTTCGTTCTCCTTCTACTGTTTTTCGCTGTAGCGTACAAAAGCCCTTTATAACTCTTATACAAATAATAAGCTTTATTTGTTAATTTGTTAACACTTTTTTAGCTATTTCCCTTTTTTTATCAGGAAGCAATGTACAGACAATTGTCAATTGAATGATTTTGCCATTTTTCTAAAATATGTAAAAATTTACCAAAATTCCTCCCCTGCTTAGCATTTCCTGTTCTTTCTTTTTAATAATGCTAAATAAAAAAGGATTTTTCATCTATACGTCGAAAATAGAAAACAGCGGAAAAGATAATCGACAGATCCGGAGGCTCAAGGAGGAAGATGGATGATACGTCAAAATGGTATTACCCTGGAAGAAGTCATGAAAATGGATTGCATGAAAAAGTGTCACATCATCGCAGGACATCGTGGCGTTTTTAATACGGTTTCCAAAGTGAATATTATGGCTGACCCCGATGCCTTGGAATGGGTGAATGAATGTGAGTTTTTGTTAACCACTGCTTACTATTTCAAACAGGAAAGCTTGGAAAAGCAAAAAGAATTGGTACGCCGTTCTGCTCAAAGGGGACTCTCTGCCTTGGGCGTTAAAATCCGGCCTTATTTAGAAGAACTTCCGCTGGAAGTTTTAGAAACAGCCAATGAACTAGATTTTCCGATTGTAGAACTCGACGATTCTCTGCCTTTTTCAGATATTATGACACCTATTTTTCAGGAAGTCTTTAACAAGCAAACTTCCTTACTGCAGCGAATCGAAAAAATTCATGAGCAATTAATGAACGTCATGTTGCGAGGTGGCGATATTGAGCAAATCCTCCAAATTGTTGCCGACCATCTTCAGAACCCGGTGATGCTTCATATTGAAGGAAAAAACATCTGGCGACAAGGTGGCGGAAAAATCGATGACCAGCTATGGCAAGCTTTACCTGAAAACGCAAAACAATTTCTGGAACATGCGGAAAAGCGAAAGGATCAAGGACAATTCCTTGAAGATCAGGTTACCTTAGTCCAAAAAAGGATTCGGAGAATGACAATGCCGATAGTCGTCAAAAACAGAGTTTCTGGCTTTTTAATGGCCTGGGCCATCAAAACGCCTCTGGGTGGTTTTGATTTGTCTGTACTGGAATCAGCCACTACCACTATTGCACTGGAAGTGTTAAGGCAAATGTCTATCCGGGATGTGGAAAACCGATATCGTGTAGAATTTTTTGAGGATTTAATCTCAATGGATTCTCACCGTAAAGAAAAAGCACTGGAAAAAGCTGCCTTATTCCACTTAACACCGACAGATTCTTTTATGGTTCTTGTCATTCATGGCGAAGAAAAATCCACAGAAATGTCTGGTGATTTATTTGATAAAATTAACTGGATTCATTACGAAACAGAAAAATATCTGCGGGAAACAACCGTAAAATCTTTAATGATTTTTAAGACAGACAGCCTATATGTTATTCTGTCCTCTCCTTTGGAAAAGGAACTACAGCGATTAGCGCTGGCCTATGGAAAAGAAATTTTGTCTCGTCAACCAAAAAAACAAGCCCACCTTAATTTCCGGGTAGGCATCGGTAGATGTTATATTGGTTTGGAGCAGGTGGATCAAAGCTATGAAGATGCGATAAAAGCGTTACAACACGGACCTCTTATCGATGAACCACAAACAGCTTATTTTGAAGACCTGGGGATTTACAAAATCTTATGCCATCCTTGCTTAGAAAAAGAATTGAATCGATTTTACGAAAAAACTTTAGCTCCTTTGGTAGCTTACGACGAAAAAAAATCTTCCGAACTCCTCAAAACCCTGGAAGCTTATTATCAGCAGGGAGGAAACCTTCGTAAAACCGCTCAAAGTCTCTACACCCACTATAATACAACCCTTTATCGAATGGAAAACATTCAAAAGATAACGGGAATGGATTTAACCAATCATAAAGACCGTTTAAATCTGGAAGTCGCCTTAAAAGTCAAAAAATTACTTAACCGGTAGCCAAAGTTTTTTTAAGCTTTCAGCACCGCCATTCTTCCTCCGAAAGCCGAAAGTATCTCACCTTAGCATGAGAACCATTAAACAGAATAAAACCTCCAAAAGCATTTAAGGCTTCTGGAGGTTTTTGCTTATTGATGCCTCCACTCCTTATTCTTCGATTAGGGCTACGGCACGAATCGGCGAACCGGAGCCATCTCGGATTCGAAGGGGAAGACCCATGTATAAAAACCGTCGGTTCACTACCAAATGCAAATTGCATAGATTTTCTGTATTGGTAATATCGTATTCTCCACAGATAAGATGCCCTGAAAAATCGGTATCCTCCGGATGATCAATCGCTGGTGCATCGACGCCTATGTTCACGACACCTTGCTCTGCCAACCATTTTGCTCCTTCATAACTAAGACCGCTGTAGGTAGTTTGCCAGTGTTCCGTATTAAAATAGCGATCAAAATGCCCTGTATACATCAAAACAATATCTCCAGCTTGTATGGATTGGCCGGATTTTTTTACAGCTTGGCGAAGTTCTGTCGGGCCAATTCGTTGTTGAGGTGTTATATGGGTTAAATCAATGCAGATAGCACTCCCCCAAAAATGGGTCAATGGCATTTTGTCAATGGTAGCACCACTAGGCTTGTACTCCCATACGGCATCAGAATGAGTCCCTCCATGCTCGCTAATTAATAAATTCCGTGCTGAAAAGCCTAAGGTGTTACTCCCTGTTTTCTGCTGATTTTCTTCATGAGTCATGTTGGTCATAATAAAGGTCGGCTGATGCATGGGAAACACCGACATTCCTTCAAATATTTCCTGGGATAGATCAATGAGTCTTAGGGCCATAATAAATCCTCCTTCTCCTCCACTCTTCGAATGATAACCTAATCTGCTAATTGTCGCATTTTTCTGTCGTCAATTGTCTAACAGTATATAGAAAAAAAATTCCTTTGACAAGGTAAGATCCACAGAGTTATGAATGCTACACAAAACCCTTGTCATTTATCCTTATTAAAAATAGAAAACTTTGTTACTTAACAATGAAAGAATTTTTCAGAATCAACGGAAAAGTAAGATATAATAGAAGGCAAGGAATACGATTTCATGAACAACATTTCGGATTGAAGGCGTTGTTCGAACAACCGTTAAAGATCTAGTGACTAATATGAAGGAGGCGTATGGAATGTCGACAGAAAAACAATATGTATTAGCCGTACCAAATTTCAGCGAGGGACGGCGAAAGGATGTTATCGAAGCAGTTGCCGCACCATTGAAAGATCGTGAAGGAGTAACATTAGTCAGTGTGGAACCAGAACATGATTTTAATCGAAGTGTTATTACCCTCATCGGAGAACCAGAGCCCTTAAAAAAAGCTTTATTAGAAATGGCTGGAAAAAGTTATGAATTAATCAACATGGAAGAACAACAGGGAAGCCATCCTAGGATTGGTGCTCAAGATACGATTCCTTTATTTCCATTTAAGAATATCAGTTTAGAAGAATGTACCGAATTAGCCGAATCAATAGGAAAAGAATTGTATAACCGTTATGAAGTTCCTGTCTTTTTTTCCGGAAACAATGCCCGTAATGAAGATCGCAAAGCTCTCTCTTTTATCCGAAAAGGCCAGTATGAAGGGCTGAAGGAAGTAGCCCATACTGATGAGCGAAAACCTGATATCGGTCCAGCCGCTCTTCATCCGACAGCAGGGGCTACCATTGTCAGTGCTGATACAGAAGGATTGACGGCTTATAACGTCTTCTTGGCCACCGAAGATGTTTCCATTGCAAAAACAATCGCCAAAGGCGTACGTGGCCCTAGCGGTGGTTTTTCAACCGTTCGTGCCGTAGGTATTAAGTTCCCGGATCATTCCGGAGTGGTGGTTTCCATGAACATGTTTGATTGCAGCGCTACTCCTTTGTATCGAGCTTTTAATTTTGTGAAACAGGAAGCGGCTCGTTACGGAATTGCTGTAACAGGTTCCGAACTGGTAGGCCCGATCAAACTGGATCACGTCCTTAACTGCTTTGAATATTCTTTAGGACTGGAAGGGTTTAATAAGGAACAAATTTTAGAAACCCATTTAATGAAATAGGTATCCACGTATATCCGAAAGTTACTCAAATGATGTAGAATGAATAGGAGGGAATTGTAAAATGAAAGTAGATGTAGTGGTAACCAATGCACGAATTCCTCAGGGCGATGACACAGTATTAACCAACATTCTGGTAAAAGACGAAAAAATTGCTGGTTTTGTATCCGAACTAGACGGTGTAACCTACGATCGTGAAATTGATGCAAAAGGTCATTTAACCTTACCTGGTTGCTTTGACTCTCATACCCACTTTATGGATCCAGGTTTTGAACACCGGGAGAACTTTTTAACAGGCACTTCTTCTGCGGCCGCCGGTGGTTTAACAACAATTATGGATATGCCTTGCTGCTCCAAGCCTTCCGTTCGAAGCATTCCCGAACTGGAAAGTAAACTAAACCGGATCAAAGACAAAGCCATCATTGATTTTGCTTTCTGGGGCGGCGTAACTGGTGAAGATATCCGTAATGGCGACTATCACGTAGTGCAGGAACAGGCTGATTATGGAGTTTGCGCCTTTAAGGTTTATATGACACCTTCCGTTCCTACCTACGAGCGAGTAACCGATCCGGAAATGTTAGAAGCTTTTCGTCTGGTAGCAAAAACCGGGCTAGTCGTAGGAATTCATGCTGAAAACTTTGCTATGTGCGACTTTTATGTTAAAAAGTTCCAAGCAGAAGGACGTACCGATGGTCCCGCTTGGGCTGAAGCAAGATTAGAACTGGCTGAAAAAGCAGCTATCCAACTAGGAATCAGCTTTGCAGAGGAAACTGGTGCCCGGTTACACATTGTTCATATGAGTACAGGAATTGGAGCAAAATTAGTAGGCGCTGCAAAACAAAAGGGACTAGACGTTACTTCAGAAGCTTGCCCCCACTACTTGATGCTTAACTATCAAGATTCCATGACAGAGCATCGCCAATTTGCTAAAATTGCACCTCCCTTGCGAACCAAAAAAGACAATGAAGAATTGTGGGAAGGTCTTCAAAATGGAAGCGTTGACTTTATGGGTACCGACCATGCACCTTATGAGATTGAAACAGAAAAAGAAGGCATCGTCGATGGTGTTGCCCTTGATATCTGGAACTCTTTCCCAGGGATTCCCGGTGTCGAAACCTTGGTGCCTATTATGGTTAGCGAAGGCTATCTGAAAGGCCGCCTAAGCCTCAGCCGACTGGTAGAAGTATTAAGTACTAATGCAGCCAAACAATATGGTATTTATCCTAAAAAAGGTGCCCTACACATTGGCTCCGATGCTGATTTTACCATTATCGATTTGGAAAAAGAATGGACCATTGATCAGAAAGAAACTTATTCCATGGCAAAATACAACCCATTGCACGGCATTAAGCTAAAAGGCAAGCCTTATAAGACAGTAGTTCGAGGAAATACAGTTTATGAAGATGGTAAAGGCATTGTTGGAAAACCAGGATATGGACAATTTGTTAAGCGACAAAATAACCAGAAACTATCCCGAACCATTCATTTTACCGGAAATGATTTCAGACCATAAGAAGCTATATCTCTTATAGCTTCCCATCGAAAGATCTGTGTAAGAGAAAACAAAGGAGGAAGAAAAATGCCAAGACATGCTATTTTAGTTATTGATATGTTAAATGATTTTGTCGGAGAAAAAGCACCTCTCCGATGCCCCGGTGGCGATGATATTATCGAACCTTTACAGAAGCTGTTTGAGTGGGTCAGGAATCGTCAGGATGACGATGTTCATCTGGTTCATATTCAGGAAGCGCATCGAAAACACGATGCCGATTTTCGCGTAAGACCTGTTCATGCCGTAGATGGAACCTGGGGTTCTGACTTTATACCAGCTCTTTATCCAGAAGGAGATGAGTATATCGTAAAGAAAAGACGTCATAGCGGATTTGCTCATACGGATTTAGATCTTTACCTAAAAGAAGAAAATATCGATACGGTTGTGGTGACAGGTGTCTGGACAAATGTTTGCGTTCGAAGTACCGCTACAGATGCTTTAGCCAACGCCTACAAAGTTATCACCCTTAGCGATGGTTGTGCTTCTAAGACAGATGCAATGCATGAACATGGTTTGGTAGATCTTAGTATTTTCACTAAAGTAATGTCTATTGACGAATACATTGATGCCTGGAACAAGGGAGAAGATCCTTGGATCGGTGGAGGCGACGCTGAAAATAAGGTGGAGTAGCCATGAAAATTATTGTTGGAATTTCAGGAGGTAGCGGTGCCATTTATGGAGTGGCACTGCTGCAAGCCTTAAAACAACTGGGAGTAGAAACCCATTTAGTCGTTTCAAAAATGGGAGAATATGTATTACAGCATGAATGTGGCATGAACCTGCAGGAACTGGAAGCTATGGCTACCGTCCGTTACGAAGCAACAGATCTGGCCGCCAATATTTCCAGCGGCTCCTTCAAAACTGACGGGATGGTGATTGTCCCCTGTTCCATGAGAAGTTTAGCCGCTGTTGCTAATGGTATCTCCGATAATCTTCTGACCAGAGCTGCCGATGTTGTATTGAAAGAACAGCGGAAACTGGTTATGGTCGCACGAGAAACACCTCTTAGTGTTATTCATCTGGAAAACATGTTAAAATTAGCTAGAATGGGTGCTGTGATTATGCCGGCAGCTCCAGGCTTTTATCATCAACCGGAAACCTTGGAAGATATCGTTGCCATCATGGTTGGAAGAACTTTGGATCAGCTGGGAATAGATCATCAGCTAGTCCAGCGATGGGGCGATAAATAAATCCTTCCGATATCACGGAGAAAGGAGGAGGTGGATGGAAAAGCAAATGCTTCGTGCTACTTTAGACGCTTTTCGTCAACGAAATGAGCTGAAAGTATGCCGCCAAGAAGTAAATTTAACTTATGAATTGGGTGCTGTACTAAAGCACTATCGTAATGAGGTTCCTATCCTTTTTGAAAAGGTGAAAGGCCATCGGATGCCGGTTGCCGGTGCTCTTTTCGGCGAAAGGCAAGCTTATTATGATATGATGAAGATGACCCCAGAAAACCGGCTATTTAAAATGATGGCTGCCGTTGCTAGCCCTCAACCGGTCAAGCACGTAACCCAGGCTCCTGTAAAAGAAGAAATTATTACCACTGGCATTCATCTGGAAAAGATGTTTCCTATCCCAAAGTTTCATGAACAGGATTCTTCTACTTACATTACCTCTGGTATTGTTGCCTTAAAAGATCCAAGCACAGGCAAAACCCATCTTTCCGTACGAAGACTTCAAGTAAATGGAGCACGGGAAGTTAGTGTATTGGTTGCTTCGCCTTTAGCAAGACAGCAATATGCCCAGTTAGAAGCTCAGAACAAACCTTTGGAAATAGCGATTATCCTCGGATATGACCATAGCTTGCTACTAGCTTCACAAATCAGCAGTGAGCTATATGGAGTTGATAAATATGAGGTGGACAGCGCTTTAAGAGGTGAAGCACTGGAACTGGTTTCCTGCCATCAAATCGATTTGTCGGTTCCGGCCCATGCTGAAATTGTGCTAGAAGGCGTTATGCCTCCCAGAAAACGAAAGCCAGAAGGACCCTTCGGGGAACTTATGGGATATTATGGCGGTGTCGGCAACCATCCTGTAGCCGAGATTAAAACGGTGCTTCAACGAAAAAACCCTATCTTTCAAACCGCTTTCCCTTGCCGGGAAGAACATCTTTCCAATGGCCTTATACGAGAAATGGAGCTGTACCAGGCTGTAAACAATGTAGCGAAGGTTACTGATGTCAATGTTACTGTAGCTGGTGGTTGCCGTTTCCATGCGGTGGTGTCTCTGCAGGAGCCAAACCCCGGTGATGCTAAGTCAGCTATTCTTGCCGCTTTAGGATGCAATAAAGACTTAAAACAGGTGGTCATTGTAGATGAAGATATTAATATCTATGATCCAGAGGATGTAGAATTAGCCATTGCCACCCGCTTCCAGGCTTCCAGAGATCTGGTTGTCATTCCAGAAGCAGTGGGGTCCGGTTTGGATCCTTCCAACGGAATCCGAGGCGTCAGTGATAAAATGGGAATCGATGCTACAGCCCCTTCTGGCGAAATGCGGCAAAAGTTTCACCGAGCCATTATTCCCGGTTATGAAACCCTGGATATCAAGCGTTATTTCCCAGAAGAAAAGTAAGATAAGGATGGAGATGGTATAAATGCAAGCCTTAGGCTTTGTAGAAACCAGAAGTTTAGTAGCCGCATTAAAAGCGGCGGACGCCATGGCAAAAGCCGCTGATGTAAGGGTCGCCGATTTTAATCGGGTTGGTTCAGGAATTGTAGCCGTCATTGTTGAAGGTGAAGTGGCTGCCGTGAAAGCGGCTGTCGAACATGGCAAAGCAGAAGCTGAAAAAATTGCTGAAATTATTTCATGGAATGTCTTAGCCCGACCACATGATGATGTGGCAAACCTGATGGAGCAGGAGGAATAGATCATGGCAAACCCATTAATCAAGCAAGTTTTACGTAATATTGCTGAAAAAGCTGGGCACGAAGTGGCTTCTGATCCAAAGCAACCCCATCCCTCCCCCACAGGTCAAGAATCAGAGCTGAGATTAGAACCACAACAGAAAATAGCTCTTTCCGAGCTGATACAAAAACATCAAAAAACAACCAGTCATCACCAACAACCAGCAACCCATCAATCAAAAAACGCCTCGCAGGAAGGAATGCTATCTCTTTCAGACTTGGCTACTAAAAGGAGGAACCGGTCATGAGTGGAGCTCTTGGTATGATTGAAGCAATCGGACTGACCTCTGCCATGACAGCTGTTGATGCTGCTTGCAAAGCAGCTGATATTCAGATGGTCGGCCATGAAAAAGTCATTGGTGCCGGTGCCGCGATTACTATCACCGTTTATTTTACCGGTGAAGTAGCGGCTGTGCAATCAGGGGTTGACGCCGGTGTAAAAGCGGCCGAAGTATCCGGTCGTGTTCTGTCACATCGTGTGATTCCACGCCCCGATGAAGACGTTATGAAAAAGCTTATTGCTGTTAAGAAAGAAACTAAAAAAACAAGGTTGAAGGATCCAAAGGGTCCGGAAAAGGAGGCAAAGTCATGAGTCAAGCATTAGGATTAGTAGAAACAAAAGGATTAGTAGGTGCGATTGAGGCTGGAGATGCCATGGTAAAAGCCGCTAGTGTTACGATTGAAGGCTTCGAAAAAATTGGATTTGGTCTTGTAACGGTTATGGTGCGAGGCGATGTAGGAGCCGTAAAAGCTGCAACCGACGCTGGTGCTGAAGCCGCCCGTGCTGTAGGCGAGCTTCATTCTGTACATGTTATTCCAAGACCTCATTCCGAAGTAGAACGTGCCATCCTTAAGAAGAGCGAATAGTTTCTCCCTAAGCGGCAAATCGCTGAACCAGGAGGGATCTAAATGAATCAACGAAGCCAGACCCACAGAATACTAAGCCATTTATCTGGCGGAATCGGTGGTTTGCATCATCCTAAAACGACGATTCCAAAGCCTTCCTACCAGGATAAACCCCAGTTATCCAGCCGTGTTTTAGTTGCCTTTACAGCCAATCCACAGCCAGCAACTAAAACACAGCAAATACTGGATTCCTGGAAAAAAGAAGGCTGTCGTTTCGATGTTGCTTTTTCTTCCAACGCTGAAGCCTTAAGCAATACAAAGGAAATCCTTAAAAAAATCAAGCCAGTCCGAACATTATCCCGCAATATTACAGAATTGAAAGACTATCCAATGGATGATTTATCGGCGGTTCTGTCACTTAATATGACCCATAACACGGCTAGCAAACTGACCCTCGGCATACAAGACGGACTGATCCCCATTCTGCTTTGGCATGCTCTTTGGAAGGGCATCCCTGTCTACATGGACTTTTCCGCACTAAAGTCGTACCATGGTGAACCTACCGTCAATCCAATGTTAGCTCAAATGACAGAAGACACCATTCAAAAATTGAAAAAAATGGGCATTGCAGCACTGGAAACTTATCCGAAAAAACAAGAAAACCGGATACTCATTCCGGGAAAACCAACGGATTCTAAGGTGCTTACAGAAAAAGACATTCTAGCAGTAGCACCGGGAACTACCATCGAAATACCAGCTAAAACCATTGTTACCGCTTTAGCAAAAGACACAGCGAAAGCAAGATCTATTAACGTGCTGCGAGTCAATGAAGCGCAGGTAAGGAGTGAATAACATGCGGATTGGAAAAGTGATTGGCACCATTACCGCCACTAGAAAAGACGAGCGACTTACCGGCAGCAAGTTGCTTTTGACCCAGCCCATAAAATCCGACGGCAAGCCATCCGGCGAAGCGTTAGTAGCCGTCGATACCGTAGGCGCTGGTATTGGCGAAACCGTTCTTTTCGCAACAGGAGCTGCATCACGACATGCTGCCAACCAGCCACAGTCACCGATTGATGCCGCCATTGTAGGCATTGTAGACACCATCGATCTGGCGACTAAAAATCGCTAGAAAGGAGGAAGGACCAACCTTATGGATACCCAGCAAATTAAGCAAGCCATGGAGTACCGGCAACTGGTGGATACATTGATGTCCGAAAGTCAATATGCCGATCTGGTACTTCATGGTGGAAATGTTGTCAATGTTTTAACCGCCGAAATTTATCCGGCGGATATTGCCATCCAGGGAAAATACATTTTAATGGTGGGAGATGCCGAAAAACTCATTGGACCAGAAACCGTCACCGTTGATGTGCGGGGAAAAACCTTAGCTCCCGGTATGATGGATTCCCATATGCATTTTGAAAGCAGTATGCTAACTATTACAGAATTCGCAAGGCTTTCCATTCCCTCCGGTACCACTACCCTTATTGCCGATCCTCACGAAATTGGAAACGCACTGGGCCCTGTTGGCATGAAAGCCATGGCCGACGAAGCGGCTCTGGTTCCTAACCATGTGCATCTGGTTGTGCCGGCACTTACCCCGGACTGTCCCGGACTGGAGACTGCCGGATACGATGTGGATTCAAAAGATATGGAAGACCTGTTAAACTACCCTCACGTTATTGGTATTGGAGAACTACAGGGCTTTAGTAATGCGGCCCATGTTTACCGTAACACCTCCGAAATCGTAACGGATTTACTTGCTTCTACTACTTATGCCCGAAGCATTGGTAAGATTGTGGACGGCAATGCACCCGAGTTATTTGGTGCTGAACTGGCCGCACATATTATCGTTGCGGGAGGAAGCTGTTCCTGCCATGAAACCACTACAAAGGAAGAATGTGTTGAAAAACTGAGACAGGGCGTCTATGTATTTATGAGAGAAGGCTCTACCCAGCGTAACATGGCAGAATGCATCCGGGCTGTTACAGAAGATGGACTTGATTCCCGACGATGCATTTTAGCAACCGATGACATGGTCGCCGAAGATTTGGAAAAACTTGGCCATATGAATGAAATTGTTAAGCGTACCATTGCCGAAGGAGTGGATCCGGCGGTTGCCATTCAGATGGTAACCATTAATCCGGCCAGTTATTTCGGCTTTAAGGATCGAGGCATTTTAGCCCCGGGTATGCTGGCTGACATCGCTATTATTGACGATTTAGAGAACATGTCTGTAGAAGCTGTTTTCTTACAGGGAGAGTTAGTTGCTTCCCAAGGTCAATTATTAATCGACCTGCCAGAGTATACTTATCCGGATACTGTTAAAAATTCTGTACGGCGTGAACCTCTTCAACCAGAAGACCTAGCCATACGAAGTCAGCACGCAGCACCTCGGGTGCGTTGCATTGGGTTGATTCCAGACCAAAACCTGTCCGAAAGTCTTGAATTCACCCTTAAGACCCAGCAGGGAATTGTGATGCCTGATACCCGGCAAGATGTTCTTTATATTGCTTGCGTTGAGCGCTATGGTCGAAATGGCAGTATCGGAAAAGCCTTTGTGCAGGGTTTTGGTTTGGAGCATGGTGCTTTTGCCGAAAGTGTTGCCCACGACACTCACAATATCATGGTCATGGGTACTTGCCTGAAAGATATGACTGCCGCTGTTAATCATGTGATCCAAATGGGCGGAGGTATTGCTGTCGCAAAAGGCGGCCGGATTATTGATGAGCTGAGATTACCTATTGGCGGTTTAATGACCGATGAAATGAACGGGCATGAGGTTAGCCGTAAAATTTCACAGGTGGAATCTACCATTAAGGATCAGCTAGGCTGTAAAGTCCATGCACCTTTGATGCACCTTTCTTTCCTGGCCCTTTCCACCAGCCCTAAGTGGAAGATTACTGACCAGGGACTGATCGATGTTATTAACTTTACTGTTCTTCCACCAGTCTTTGAAGACTAGAAAGACCAAACTGGATCGTCTAATTCATAAGACATGCCACCTGTTCATCCTCTCTTGTAAGATAAGGAATTTGTCCCGGTGGCCGTCTTTCCATTCATAAGGAGATGAAAAAGGAGGCATTACATGAGTACAAAAGAATCAACGCAAAACGGATTTCTGGAAAAAAGGTTTCAATTATCAAAACATGGCACGAATCCTAAAACCGAGATTTTAGCAGGAATTACTACTTTTATGACAATGGCTTATATCCTTATCGTCAATCCATTAATTCTGTCTGACGCCGGAATGGATTTTGGAGCCGTATTTACAGCGACGGCTTTATCCTCGGTGATTGCAACCCTAGTCATGGCCTTTTATGCAAATTATCCTTTTGCGTTGGCACCAGGCATGGGGCTAAATGCGTTTTTTGCTTACGGTATTGTCCTGGGAATGGGCTATTCCTGGCAAATGGCGTTAACCGCTGTTTTTATTGAGGGAATCATCTTTATTCTGCTTACCTTATTTAATGTGCGCGAAGCCATTGTAAAAGCCATCCCTCTGAACCTGAAGCATGCGGTATCTGTCGGTATTGGTCTTTTCATTGCTTTTATCGGCTTGAAAAATGCAGGCGTCGTGGTTCCTTATGAAAGTACTATTATCACACTGGGAGATATGACAGCCCCCGGTTCCATTATGGCACTGGTTGGTCTGGTTATTACTGGTGTGATGTTGGCAAAAGGCGTTAAAGGCGCTTTGCTGATCGGTATTTTTGCTACGACGCTTTTAGGTGTTCCACTGGGAATGACCGAAATTCCAAGCCGGATCATCACAGCCCCGCCATCTCTTTCTCCATTACTGTTTCAATTTGATTTTTCCAGTATTTTCACCATGGATATGGTCATCATTCTTTTCACTTTACTGTTTGTGGATATGTTTGATACCTTGGGTACCTTGGTAGGAGTTGCCTCGAAAGCTGATATGCTGGACGAAAGCGGTAACCTGCCAAAAGCGAAACAAGCCTTATTTGCCGATGCTATCGGAACAACCGCTGGAGCCTGTATGGGAACCAGTACCGTTACCACTTATGTTGAAAGTGCTTCCGGAGTTGCAGAAGGCGGCCGTACCGGTCTGACCGCTTTATCCACAGCCGGAATGTTTGCCATCGCCCTGTTGCTATCTCCTCTGTTTATTATGATCCCCGGAGCTGCTACAGCACCAGCCTTGGTATTGGTTGGACTCTTTATGATGTCTCCTATCAATAAAATTGACTTGGACGATTTCACAGAATCCATCCCTGCTTTCTTAACCATTATTATGATGCCATTGACTTTTAGTATTGCCGATGGAATCGTATTTGGTATGGTTTCTTACACAGCCCTGAAAATTTTTACCGGTAAGGTAAAGGATGTTTCTGCTATTATGATTGTTTTATCGATCCTCTTCATTATTAAATTTGCATTGTAATTTTACATCCTTCGAAGTTTCCTTCGAAAAAGAATCACCCTGAAAAACCACAATGCCCTGAGAATCCATTGCTTCTCGGGGCATTTCCCCATCACCAGCCACTTAATATGGCATCGGAAGGAGTTCTTAAGCATGAAACCATTATTAATCCAGAATGCAACCATTGTTACCATGAACGATCAACAAGAAATCCTACAAGGAGATCTGTTGATTGAAGACCGCCTCATTAAAGCCATTGGTCCAGGAATAGTAGCCAATGACTGCGACATCATCGATGCTACGGATATGATTTTGATCCCCGGATTTATTCAAACCCATATTCATTTAACCCAAAGTTTGCTCCGGGGTCAAGCCGATGATCTGGAACTTCTTGATTGGCTTAAAAAGCGAGTCTGGCCCTTAGAAGGTGCCCATACAGAAGAATCTAACTATCTCTCCGCCAAACTTGGCATTGCCGAACTAATTAAAGGTGGCACTACTTCCATTATCGATATGGAAACCGTGAACCATACAGAATCTGCCTTTGAAGCCATCAAGGAAACCAAGTACCGAGCTATGTCTGGTAAATGCATGATGGACTATGGCTCCGGTGTCCCCAGTTCATTGATGGAAAATACAGAGGCCTCACTAAAAGAAAGTTTGCGCCTATTAAAAAAATGGCATCAAACAGAAAACAATCGGATTGACTACGCTTTTGCTCCACGCTTTGTTGTCTCCTGCACGGAAACCTTATTAAAAGAAGTCGGCAAAATGGCAAAAGAATTCGACGTTATGATTCATACCCACGCCTCGGAAAACCGTGGAGAAATTGAATTGGTTCAAAAAGATCGTGGAATGCGAAACATCACTTATTTACAGTCTTTAGGACTTACAGGAGAACAGCTGGTTCTTGCCCATTGTATCTGGCTTGACGAAGAAGAAATGAAAATCTTGGCTGACAGTGGCACCAGAATTTCCCATTGTCCTTCCAGCAATATGAAATTAGCTTCAGGTATTGCTAAGATACCCGAATTGTTAGAAATGGGCGCTGCCGTTTCCTTAGCCGCCGATGGAGCCCCCTGTAATAATAATATGGATATGTTTCGCGAAATGCGCCATGCGGCTTTAATTCAAAAGGCCAGAACCCTTAGTCCGACAGTAATGCCTGCCAGCAGCGTTTTTGAAATGGCTACACGAAATGGAGCGATTGCCATGAGAAAAGAAAACATGCTGGGTAGTTTAGAAATTGGAAAAAAAGCTGATATGGCTCTTATCCGTCAAGATGGACTTCATCAGACTCCCTCCGCTACCATGGATCCAGTATCGGCTATTGTATACTCCGCCACCGCTGCTGATGTGGATACTACCATCATTGATGGAGACATCATGATGAGAAACCGTCAGTTGACATATATTAATGAAAAAACGTTGCGAAAAGAAGCCAACCGGGTTATCCAAAAACAGATTGAAAGGGCCGGAGTTGTGAAATAAAGCTGCAGGAAAGGAGAAATCCATCGTGGTAAATCAAGTGTATCAGGCACACACTATGGAAGAAGCACTAGATTGGCTGGACCAGCATAAAGAAAAAGCAAAACTGATTGCTGGTGGCACAGATTTGATTATTAAGCTCCGGGAAGGTGCTGTGATGCCAGCGGTGCTTATTGATATCAGCAACATGCAAGGCATCAACCATATAGAAGAAAGGGATCAGCGAATTATTCTTGGCAGTACAGCAACTTTCACTGACATTCAGCAGAGCCGTATTTTTCAGAAAAGACTGATAGCCATTGCCCAGGCGGCTCAATCCGTAGGTTCTCCTCAAATAAGGCACCGGGCTACCGTCGGTGGCAATATCTGTAATGCTTCACCGGCGGCTGACCTATTGCCACCCTTACTAGCTATGAATGCCAAGGCACTGCTTCAATCCAAGGAAAGTTCCCGGTTACTGCCCTTAGAAGAATTGCTGACTGGCAAAGAAACCACCTGCTTATTGCCAGAAGAAATGTTGAAATCTATTGAATTTTCATCGCTTGGTAAGGGCGAGGGCCTGGGCTTTAGCAAGCTCTCTGTCCGAAACGCATTGGCTATTGCCAGAATTTCTATGGCTGTATACTTACACTTAGATGACAAGGGAAATTGCCAAGATATCCGCATTGCCAGCGGTGCTTTAGGATTAACAGCTCAGCGTGAAAAAAATGTAGAGTCTCTGATCAAGGGCCAGCCTCTGGATAAAAAAATGATTGAAACCGCTTCTAAAGCCCTGGAAGCTACTACATTAGAACGTTTATCCGGTAGAAAAACCTTGCCATTCAAGCGATATGCTGTGCAGGGTGTTTTTCAGGAAGCATTGGAACAAGCCATGGAACTTTGCGTTAGGAGGGACATTAGATGATATCGATAACTTTAACAGTGAACCATCAACAGCATACTTTATCCGTCACTGAAGAAGAACGTTTGCTTGATCTGCTCCGAAACCAGCTTCAACTTACCGGCACCAAAGAAGGTTGTGGCGAAGGAGAATGTGGCGCCTGTACAGTGATCATGGACGGAGTGATCGTCAATTCCTGTCTGGTACTTGCTTTTCAAGCCAATGGAAAAACCATTGAAACCATCGAAGGAATTGGCGGTGAAAACGGAAACCTTCATCCGATACAACAAGCATTTTTAGACAGTGGTGCTGTTCAATGTGGTTTTTGTACTCCCGGTATGGTACTGGCCGCTAAAGTGATTTTAGCCGAAAACCCTAATCCCCGTGAGGCAGAGATTCGAGAAGGGATATCAGGAAATTTATGCCGCTGTACCGGTTATGAAAAAATTGTTGAAGCCATCTGTATGGTACGAGATCAGCTGAAAGAAGGAGGCGATTCTGATGACCTGGCACAGTGTGGGAAAAAGTGAAATCAGAGTTGACGGCAAATCAAAGGTTACCGGAGCCGCCCTTTATTCCGAAGATTTTCAAATGGAAGGAATGGCTTTTGGCCGTACGCTTCGCTCCGACCGTCCTCATGCCTACTTCCAATTAGAGACAGAAAAAGCCAAAAGGATGCCCGGTGTTCTAAAAATATTCACAGCCGCCGATGTTCCGCATAACGCTCATGGGGTTTTGCTAAAAGATCATGAGGTTTTTTGCGAAAAGAAAGTGCGCCGTATCGGCGATCCCCTAGCCTTTCTAGTGGCAACAACAGAAAAAGAAGCGGAAGCGGCTCTGAAAGCCATTAAGGTTACGTATCAAGACTTACCAGCGGTTTTTGATCCGGAGGAAGCACTGCAACCAGAAGCTCCTCTTATTCATGAAAAAGGTAATTTAGTCTACCACTTTAAACTTCGCAAAGGTAATAGCGAAACCGGATTTTCTCAAAGCCATGCCATTGTCGAGGAAACCTACCGGACACCGATGGTCGATCACGCATTTCTGCAACCGGAGGCTGGTATTGCCTATCCAGAAAATCAACGGATTGTTGTATGTGCCGCTAATCAATACCCTCATTTTGATCAGCTGGAAATTGCCGAAGCTCTCCAATTGCCCGCTGAATCTGTCAAAGTGATTAATCCTGCTGTTGGAGGTGCTTTTGGCGGTCGGGAAGATGTTACCATGCAAATTCATTTAGCCCTTGCTGCCCAAAGATTACAGCGACCGGTTAAAACCGTTTATTCCCGTCAGGAGTCTTTTTACGCCCATAGCAAACGTCATGCCATGATAATGCGATTAAAAACCGGTGCAGATGAAAAGGGTCATCTGAAGGCTTTGGAAGCCACCATTTATTCAGATACCGGAGCTTATGCTTCTTGGGCCATCAATGTCCTTCGAAAAGCTGGCGTCCATGCAACCGGTCCTTATGTAATCCCTCATGTGAAAATCGACGGCTATAGCGCTTATACCAACAATCCTTTTGCCGGAGCCATGCGTGGTTTTGGTGCGGCTCAGATCCCTATTGCTCACGAAGGGCAAATGGATGCCCTAGCTGAAAAATTGGGGATCAGTCCCATAGAAATACGTCTGAAGAACGCTTTTCGACCAGGCGACCATACCGCCACCGGTCAACGATTAAAAGAAAGTGTTCCCTTTGTTGAATGTCTGCAAGCCGTTTCTTCCGCCATGAATTGGGAAGAGTCGAAACAGGAGGTGGCAAAATGAAGCGCATCGGAAAAGGTGTCGGATGTTCTTTTTACGGAACGGGTTATGGAAACGGTTTTCCGGACGTTTCCCGTTCCATTGCACAATTAGGAAAAAAAGGGGATGTCACCATTTTTGTGGGTGCCACAGAAGTTGGTCAGGGCGCTAAAACCATTTTAAGTCAAATGGCAGCAGAAATCGTAAAACTTCCCCTTTCAGAGATCCGGTTTATTTGCGAAGATACAGACACCACTCCGGATTCAGGAACCGCTGCGGCCAGCCGGCAAACCTACAACACCGGTAATGCGGTTAAAAGAACCGCCGAAAAGCTACTGGCAGAAATGAAAAAAACCGCTGCTGTTCATTGGAATTTTTCACATCCTGAAAGCATCCAGGTAGCGGCTGGTAAGTTGATTCACCCTAAAACAAAGGAATCTCTCTGCTACCAAGAAATAGCCTGGTTACAAGGCGATATGCCCTTGACAGTGGAAGATGATTTTACGGCTACCACTACGGCCATCGATCCAGAAACAGGTCAGGGAGATCCTTACTGGCCTTATACCTTTAATGTTTACGGTGTTCAGGTAGAAGTGAATACACGAACCGGAAAGGTGCGTGTTACCAAAGCCGTCTGCGCTCAGGATGTGGGACGGGCTATCAATCCTCAGTTAATTGAAGGTCAGATGGAAGGTGGTTTTGCCATGGGGCTTGGCTATGCCTTAATGGAGGATGTTGGTCTGGAAAAAGGAAGAATGAAAAATGACCGTTATTCCAGCTATCTGATCCCTACAGCGATGGACCTTCCCGCCTTGGAAAAAATTATCGTAGAATCTCCGGAATCAACAGCTCCTTTTGGCGCCAAAGGAATTGGAGAACCGGTAATGCTGGGAGTAGCTCCAGCTATTCTGAACGCTATTTATGATGCGGTGGGTGTTCGGATCACCCAACTGCCTGTAACACCGGATTATTTATTGGTTTTATTGAAGGAGAAAGAGAAAAAAGAGGAGAAAGGAGTCCGGGATGAAAAATCTTCTTAGCAAGCGTATTTCCGTTGCGGCTGGAAGAGAAGCCGCTGATTTGGTCTTGAAAAATGCTCGCATCATCAATGTCTTTACGTCCTCTATTCAGGAAGGTGATGTTGCCATCCAGGACGGCTATATTGCCGGTGTCGGTCATTATGAAGGAAAAGAAGAAATAGATCTTCAGGGGGCTTATCTTTCTCCGGGCCTTATTGACGGCCATGTTCATCTGGAATCCGCCATGGTTCATCCGGCTGAATTTGCTAAGGCTGTTCTCCCAAGAGGCACTACTACAATCATCGCTGATCCCCATGAAATTGCCAATGTGTCCGGCATAAAAGGAATACAGTTCTTATTGGAAGCCAGCAAGAGCCTTCCCATGACCGTTAAGATGATGCTGCCTTCCTGCGTTCCTGCAACCAACTTTGAAAACGCAGGTGCTGTTCTGAATGCTGAGGATTTAGCACCTTTGTATCAGGATGCGGCCATTATTGGGTTGGGAGAAATGATGGATTATCCGGGAGTTATTCAGGGAAGGGAAGATATTCTGGATAAACTGGTAGGCGCTAAGGATAAGGTCATTGATGGTCATGGTCCGGAAATACAGCACCGAGACTTAAATGCCTATGTAGCCGCCGGTATCCGGACAGAACATGAATGTTCTACCGAAAAGGAAATGGAAGATCGCTTGCAAAAAGGAATGTATATCCTTATTCGGGAAGGTTCTGCTGCCAGAAATCTAACAACCCTCTCTAAAGTTGTCAACCGGGATAATTCCAGAAGATGCCTTTTTTGCACCGATGACAAGCATCCGGAAGACCTGCTTCAACGTGGGCATATTGACAATAACTTGCGTATGGCTGTTCAAGCCGGCATTGATCCTATTACAGCCATCCAGATGGCAAGTCTTAATGCGGCTGAATGCTACCATCTACGTCATTTAGGAGCCATTGCCCCCGGCTACCAGGCGGATCTGGTTGTGTTTGAAGACTTACAAGATTTTCGGGCAACTAAAGTGTTTCAAAAGGGCTGTCTGGTAGCTTCTGAAGGAAAGGTTCAAACCACTATACCATCCGTCTCTGCTTCTCACCTTCACCATACAGTCAATCTGTCACCGGTGGAGCAAAAGAATTTTCGGCTTCCGATCAGCAGTGACACCCTGCAGGTCATCCAGCTGCAACCTCATAGCTTGGTGACACAGAAAAAGCTGCGTAAAGTCAACAGAGTCGATGGTTTCTTTGAACAGGACCACCGCCTGGATCTTCTAAAAATAGCGGTTATTGAACGACACCGCCGAACGGGAAATATGGGCCTTGGTCTGGTCGAAGGCTTCGGTCTTAAAAACGGAGCTATCGCTACCACCATCAGTCATGATTCTCATAACCTCATTGTTATCGGTGATAATGATCCGGATATGGCACTGGCCACAGAAACCTTGCGGAAGGTTGGTGGAGGCATCACCTTATGCCACCAAGGAAAGGTACTGAAAACCTTAGCATTACCTATCGCCGGCTTGATATCAGAGGAACCCATTGATCAAGTTCATCAACAGTTAGAAGAGATGATCCACCTTGCTCATGATTCCTTATCTGTCAGTCGTTCCGTCGATCCTTTTATGACCTTATCCTTTCTGGCATTGCCTGTTATACCGGAAATAAAGCTAACGGATATGGGGCTCTTTGATGTCAGTCAATTTCAGTTTATTCCTCTCGAAGCCACGGACTAAAATCCTTTAAGGAACTGAAACCTTTTATACATGTTGAACAGATCTTCCTTACTGTTTTTTCTCAACAATCCCTTCCGGAGTAAAAAACAGTTTAGGACTGATCTGGTTCAACCGGTCTAAAATACGGGCTCGTTCTTCTTCTTTTTTCAGGTAACGGACTAAACCAAACCGAATTTCTGCCGGATATACCTTTACTTCTTCTATCGCTTCTGATGTCAACGTCATTTCCAAGGCCACGGTGTCGTTGGCTAAGGCTGTATGACTGGTGGTAAACACAAAGTTCCCCAGAGAATAGGCGGTAAAGGATTTGGGAGCCTTCCATTCCATTGCTTGTAAGACATGGGGGTGGCTACCAATAATGATATTGGCACCGGCGGCTTCCAAAGCTTCCTTTAACGCCAGCTGATGTTTATCCGGTTTTTCCTCCAACTCTTGCCCCCAGTGAAGGTAGGGTACCACATAATCCACTTTTTCTGACCACTCTTCTACATATCCAACCAGCGGTTCCGGACTATAGACCGTGGCCATACCAGGAGTTGAATCTGTTGCTCTCCATTCAGCCACAGGAATAACTCGGGACGCTCCAAAAATAGCCATCGAAACCCCGTTTATTTCAGCTACATAGGGTGCAAAAGCTTCCCTTCTATCTCTTCCAATGCCTACGAAATGAAAGCCTTCTCTTTCTAGGGCATGAATGGTTTCCATTACCGGTCCATCCATTCCATGATTATTGGCCAGTGTAAAGATCAGTTTATCCTTGTATGGCTCAAACAGCTTCAGGTAAGCCGGGTCTGTCTGAAAAGCATAACTCTTTTCTTCCATCAGGTTGCCACTGGTACCTACCGCCGTCTCCAGATTAGCAACGATCAGATCTGCCTCTTGCAATACCGGTGCAAATTCTCGGAGAGGATAGTCCATCCCATGTTGATCCATAGCTCCTGCAACGTTTCCATCCATCATTGTATCTCCAAGAAAAACAACTTTTATTTTTTCATCTTCAGAAACCATTGTTTCCGGAAGGCTCGCTTCTTCCGAGGATGATTCCTTATTCTTTTCCATCGAATGATTTTCATCTCCTATTTCCGGATCCTCTTCTACCTCAATTCTTTCTTCGGAAAATACCATCCCTTCCATAGAACTTGCTAGATACTCCGAAAAATTCAACCCTAACAACAAAACAGGAATTAGGATGGTCACCATTAATAAAAGATATCGTTTTCGAGATTGTTGTTGCCTTTTTTTGCGTCTTTCTGTTCGAGTCATAGGATAGTACCTCCATGATTGTTTAGGCCTTTTCTTCTTTTATCAGCCACAAATCATAACCCTTCTTCCCGAAAAAATCAAGAGGTAGAAAGGCCTGTTTCGAATAAAAACATTGCAAATCACTCAACAGATGTTCTATAATATTCTGATAAGCATTACTATTCTAAACATCGTTTATTCTTTGACTAGGAGGTTTACCAATGAAAAGTGATCAAATTACCAAAGGTGCTCATCGGGCTCCGCATCGTTCTCTTCTAAGTGCGTTAGGAATGAGCCGAGAAGAAATGAACCGGCCTAAAATCGGTATTGTAAACTCTTTTAACGAAGTGGTTCCGGGCCATACCCATCTTGATAAAATAACCGCTGCCGTAAAAACCGGTGTTGCCATGGCTGGTGGCACAGCTATGGAATTTCCTGCCATTGCTGTCTGTGATGGTATTGCCATGGGACACCCCGGCATGAAATATTCACTGGTCACCAGAGAGCTGATCGCCGACTCTACGGAAGCCATGGCCATTTCTCATGCTTTTGATGCGTTAGTGATGATTCCTAACTGTGATAAAAACGTTCCTGGCCTTCTAATGGCTTCTGCCCGCCTTAATATCCCGACTATTTTTATAAGTGGTGGTCCAATGCTGGCAGGAAAGGTAAAAGGCTCCAAAACCAGTTTATCTTCTGTTTTCGAAGCGGTAGGAAGTCATTCCTCCGGTACTATCAGCCTGGAGGATTTAGAGGAATTTGAGCATAAAGCTTGTCCTACCTGTGGTTCTTGTTCCGGTATGTATACGGCTAACAGCATGAACTGTCTGACGGAAGCTTTAGGAATGGGCCTTCCAGGAAACGGCAGCATTCCGGCTGTCTATTCCTCTCGCCTTCAATTAGCTAAACTGGCTGGAATGCAGATCATGAACCTATTGAAGGCCGATCTTCGCCCCCGCCAGATTATGACAGAAAAAGCTTTCCAGAACGCTCTAACGGTTGACATGGCTTTAGGATGCAGCACTAACTCCATGCTTCACTTACCTGCTATTGCCTACGAAGCCGGTGTACCCTTAGATTTGGAGAAGGCTAATGAAGTCAGCAGCAAAACTCCTAATCTATGTCATCTGGCGCCTGCCGGACCAGCCTTTATGGAAGATTTGGAGGAAGCCGGCGGTGTCTATGCCGTAATGAAAGAATTGGACCAGCTTGGTTTAATTGAAAAAGAAGCACTTACCTGTACCTTGAAAACCCTTGGAGAAAATTTGAAAGGATGCCTTAACAAGAACCCGGAAATTATTCGACCGGTTCATCAGCCTTTTAGCACTACTGGCGGCATTGCTGTCTTGAAAGGAAATTTGGCACCAGAAGCTTGTGTGGTAAAAGCTTCCGCTGTTGCTCCCGAGATGATGCAGCACAAAGGTCCAGCCCGGGTTTTTGACAGCGAAGAAGAGGCAACAGAAGCGATTACCGGTGGAAAAATCAACGCGGGAGATGTGGTTGTTATCCGATATGAAGGACCAAAGGGTGGTCCAGGGATGCGGGAAATGCTTAGTCCGACCTCTGTCATTGCTGGTATGGGCTTAGGAAGTAAAGTAGCCCTTATTACGGATGGCCGCTTTAGTGGCGCTACCCGCGGCGCCTCCATTGGTCATGTTTCACCGGAGGCAGCCGTTGGCGGACCTATCGCTTTGGTAGAAGAAGGCGACCAGATTAACATTGATATTGAATCAAAAACCATCCACTTAGATGTGCCGGAAGACCTGCTAGAAAAACGCAAAAAGAACTGGCAACCCAGAAAACCAAAAATTAACAGTGGTGTATTAGCTCGTTATGCTCATATGGTTACCAGCGGTAGCCAGGGGGCTGTCTTGAAAATTCCTGACATCCAGCGGTAGTATCAATCTTTTACTACCTTTTAAAACATGAAGAAAACCAATGCGGTAAAATGCATTGGTTTTCTTCTTGTTATGAATGATCTAATTGATAGTCCTGGCATATTTCCACAAATATCCGAGCCATTTCTGGATCAAACTGAGTTCCTTGGCATGCTTTGATTCTATCCAAAGCTTCTTTTACCGTCATAGCTTTTCGATATGGTCTTTCATTGGTCATAGCGTCAAAAGCATCCACAATGGATAGCACACGACACTCTACCGGAATTTCTTCTCCCTTTAATTGTAATGGATACCCGGTTCCATCCCATTTTTCATGATGTTTAAGGATCAGCCTGGAAATTTCTTTTAATTCAGGAGTAGCCGATGCAATGCGTTCTCCTATAACGGTATGGGTCTTCATCACTTTCCATTCTTCTGTTGTCAGAGCAGCCGGTTTCTGTAAAATTTTATCCGGTATTCCCACTTTTCCCAGATCATGAAATTTTGCCAGTAAGCGTACCCGATCCAGTTGATTCTGCGAGAAACCCTGGGCTTTGCCTAATTTTTCTGCTAGAAAAGACATGCGATCCGCATGACCTTCCGTAATATAGTCTTTTGCTTCCAAAGCCTTCATCAAGGTCCTTACCAAAGCACTTTTACTGCTGGTATCTTTTAGAAGTTTATGTTGATATAAATTATTATCAGCCTCCTGATACATTAAGCTTGTATTGAGTGTCCCTTGTGAGTGGTAAGCATATCCGTAGGACACTTCCACTTTATAGAGATTGTCTTTTTCATTATAGGTCTGCAGTCTTTCTGAAAAGGTTTGAATCGCTTTTTCCAGTATGTCCACCTTTTGATTACGGGTGATGACACCAAACTCATTACCTCCTACTCTGGCAATAAATCCAACTTCTCCAAAGACTTCTTTTACCATTTGACCCACTGCCCGAATCACCGTATCTCCTGTGATATGCCCTAGTGTTTCATTAATAATTTTCAACCCATCAATATCAAATAAAACCAGCCCTACGGCTGTGCATGGTTGTCCTTCCAGTTCCATAAAAGCTTCTTCAAAACATCGCCGGTTGAAAAGGTCTGTCATATGATCTGTTTCAGCCATTCGTCTCAACCGATGTTCCAACTCAATTCTTTTCGTCATATCCCGAATAATGATAAGTACTTCATCCAATTCTGTTTTATGGAGGCGGGCCTCAAAAAAACAGGTGCGCTCTTCTTCTTGCATTTCAAAAAAATGAGTTCGTAGCTCCTTCGATTTCAGCACTTCTTGTGCCATTTTTTGCAATGTTTTCAGGAGATGCTGGTTTCGAAAAATCAGCAGGGTTCCTGTAGTCTTACTTTGTTCACCAGAAGAAAAAGGCGTTATATTTCCTTGCGCATCACTTACCAGCAAAATATCCGGGATCGCCATCATAAGTGCTTTGTTCCTAGCACTTACTCTCTCTAGAGAAACAATTTTTTCCTGCAGTTCCGGGTAATAATTCTTTTGAAAAGATTCTTCACCCAATCCGATAATCGATTCCCGCGTAACCTTATTTTTAAGATTGTTTTTTTTCCTTGAATAATTGTCCATAAATCTTTTTTACCTCTTCCTTCGCCATTATTTTAGGATTTGTCACCATACAGGGGTCCTGAAGGGCATTTTCTGTGAGCTTTTCTAAGGCGATCTCATCAATTGATTCCATTGGAAGATAATCTGGTATTCCCACTTTCCGGCGTAATTGTCGAATACGCTCCACCAAGGCTATACAAGCTTCTTCAGTATTCATATTAGCTACAGAAAGATCCATTTTTTCAGCTATTTGTCGAAAATAGGGTTCTGCTGCCTGAAAGTTTGCTTCGATCACTTTTTCTAATAAAATACCATTGCATTCACCATGAGGTAAATCATACAAACCTCCTAAACTATGAGCCATGGCATGAACCGCTCCTAAGCTGGCATTGGAAAAGGCAAAGCCAGCATGCAGCGTTCCCACCATCATCTCCCAGAGCGTCTCTACACTCCGATCCGGTTGAACGGCTGCTTCCAGATGATTGGTAATCATCCTAACGGATTCCAACGCATGAACATGGGTCAAATCAGACCGGGCATTCGATACACAGGCTTCAATGGCGTGGGTAAGGCTATCCATACCTGTGCAGGCGGTTAAATAAGGATCCATGGTTTTCAGGGGATTGTTATCAATTAAGGCCAGATCGGGCACTACTTTTTTACTGATGATGGCTTTTTTTATGTTTTCACTGGTATCCGCAATAATCGCAAACTGAGATACATCTGCCGAAGTGCCAGCCGTGGTTGGAATGCAGATAAGCGGTGGTCCTGGCAACTTAATTTCATCTACTCCTACATAATCCAGTATATGACCACCATTAGTAGAAACAATGCCGATTCCTTTAGCACAATCCATCGGACTTCCTCCTCCAATGGCTACGATAATATCACATTCTTCCCCTAAGAATTGTTCCGCACCAATCATGACTTCGTAATCTTTAGGGTTGCAGGAAACGTCATCAAATAAATGAGTTTCTATTTCCGCTTGTTCTATCGCTTCTATTATTTCCTGAAACCAGGGTTGTTTTCTTAAGTGTTTATCGGTAACCAGTAACGCTTTTCGGGCTCCAAAATGCATCGCATATCGATTAATCAGGAGGGAAGCACCCTGTCCCATAACCAATTCCGGCACAACAAATTTTCTAAGCTCCAGTGATTTATTCATCCCAGTATCCATTTTATCCCTACCCTTCCTAGCCTTCCAATGTTTCGTCACCTTTTTCCTGTTTATGGTTCTAAATACCCTTATCCTTCTCTCCCCTAACAATCCCTTCAACAAAGCTTTTTATCATCATCCGAAATCACTCCATGAATTAAATAACGTTGTATGCTGTTGCTTTTAAATCCCTATTGTGTCTCTTTGACATTAATGATAAACTTGGCTTGTACTTTTTCGACTTGGATTCATCTTACAGAAAAGGGACTCTTAGCGGTGGTAGTCATCGAAGAAAAAAAAGTGGTCTTTATTATTATATCATTAAGAGGGTTTGTCATGATAAAACTACGAAAAAAAACAAGCCAACCAGTTCAATTATCTCCGCCACAAATTCTTGCCAGTGGCTTTGCTATTGTGATTCTGATCGGTATGTTCTTGTTAAATCTTCCTATTGCTACGGTTCACCAGGAATCGATCGGTTGGATCGATTCTCTGTTTACAGCTACTTCTGCTGTTTGTGTTACTGGCTTAGTGGTTGTGGATACCGGTAGCTATTGGTCTGTTTTTGGACAAACGGTGATTGCTGTCCTGATTCAAATAGGTGGCCTTGGATTTATGACCATGGCTACCCTTTTTGCTGTTGTATTAGGTAAAAAGATTTCTCTTAAAGAACGACTCATTATTCAACAAGCCGTCGGTCAGGAAACCATTTCAGGTGTTGTTCGCTTCACCTTGTTTTTACTCGTTGTTGCTTTAGGCATTGAAGCCCTAGGAGCTCTTTTTTTAGCTTTTCAATTTGTTCCAGAATTTGGTTTTTCAACAGGTATCGGATACGCCATTTTTCACTCTATCTCCGCTTTCTGTAACGCTGGCTTTGATATTCTGGGTGATGGAAACAGCCTTAGCCGTTATGCAACCAATCCGTTGATTAATTTTACCATTATGACTTTAATTATTACCGGAGGTTTTGGCTTTACGGTTTTGCTGGATCTCTATAACCATAACAAGGCGAAACACTTCAGCCTTCATACCCGTATCGTTCTCTTAATAACCATCAGCCTGTTGGCAATAGGTGCTTTGGTATATCTTTTGCTGGAATGGAGCAATCCTGCTACTCTTGGAAATTTAAGCTTCCCACAAAAACTGATGGCTTCTTTGTTTCAGTCCGTTACCCCTCGTACGGCCGGTTTCAATACTATCGATACCGCTGGTTTAACAGATGCCTCGCTTTTCTTTACTATTATCTTGATGTTTATTGGCGGTTCACCAGCTTCCACCGCCGGTGGGATTAAAACCGTTACCTTCGGCGTAGTGTTGCTATTAGCTTTTTCGGTTATCCGTGGCAACGACCGGGTAGTGCTATTCAAAAAAACTGTTCCTCAACCAATTATCAAACGAGCCATCACCGTTGCCATTATTGGAATTAACCTTATTATTCTGGTAACAATGCTCATGACTATTATGGAGCCAACATTTACCTTTATGCAAATTTTATTTGAAGTTACTTCTGCTTTTGGAACCGTTGGTTTATCTACAGGTATTACCTCTCAACTGGGAACCACTTCCAAGCTATTAATGATCGCAATGATGTATGCAGGTCGTGTTGGTATCCTTACGGTTGCTTTTGCACTGGCACGTCGGCAACATCATTATAGAAATCTGGTTCATTATGCAGAAGAAAAAGTATTGGTGGGATAAAAAGAATGGGGGAAAAGTAGCAATGAAACAATTTGCTGTTATCGGCTGTGGCCGTTTTGGAGGAAGTGTTGCAAAATCTTTGTATAAAAGCGGATTTGATGTGTTAGCGCTGGACGATGACGAATGTGTTATCCGAAATATTGCCGATGAAGTAACCCATGCGGCTACCATCGATATTGACGATGCCATCGCCCTTAAAGAAGTTGGTATCCGAAACATGGATGTCGTCATCATAGGAATTGGAAGCGACTTAAAAGCTTCTGTTATGTCCACGCTTTTAGTGAAGGAAATGGGTGTTCCTTATGTAGTTGCAAAAGCTCAGGATGAAATGCATGCAAAAGTCCTGACAAAAATCGGGGCCGACCGGGTCATCTTTCCAGAACGGGACATGGGAATCCGATTGGCCTACAACCTTACCTCAACGAATATACTGGATTTCATTGAACTTTCTCCAGACTACAGTATTTTAGAAATTGTTTCTCCTAAGATATGGCACGATAAGAGTTTAATGGAAAATAATATCCGATCCCGTTTTGGACTAAGTATTTTAGCCATCAAACGAGAAGAAGAGATTAACGTATCCCCACAGGCAGAAGAAATCATCAGAAGTAAAGATGTTTTGATTGTCGTGGGTTCCAATGAAGACCTCCGAAAAGTTCAGGAACACGAATAAAATCGTTTTACAAAAGCCTCCCAGGTCATAGGTTTAGCGTAATAGTAGCCCTGCAACATGTCGCATTGGTAAGTACAGAGCAATTCTGCCTGCTTTTTTGTTTCGACGCCTTCTGCCACCACTGTTTTATCCAATGCATGGGCTAATTTAATCATGGAGCGAACAATCGCCTGTTTGGATGCACTGTTTTCCATGTTATTAACAAAGGATTTATCAATTTTCACTTCTTGTACAGGCATCGCTTTTAGATGATTCATGGATGAAAAGCCGGTTCCAAAATCATCCAAAGAAATTCGCACCCCCATTTGGGATAATTCCTCTAAAGAAGCCAACACTTCTCCAGAATCCATCATGCTAATACTTTCGGTTACTTCCAGCTTCAAGTGATTAATGTCTGCAAAACCCAGTTCATAGTAAGATTTAAAGTCATTCAGAAAAGAAGGATGCTGCATTTGTCTGATGGAAACATTAACAGAAAGGTTTAGCGGTTCTCGTCCTTTGGATTTCCATTCATGCATCTTCTTCGATGCTTCCTCCATTACCCATCGCCCTATTTCCACAATTTGCCCGGAATCTTCGGCTACCGGGATAAATTCTGATGGTGGGATCACTCCTTTTTGTGGATGGTTCCAACGGATCAACACCTCTACGCCTTTAATCAATCCTGTTATCGCTTCAAACTGAGGCTGATATTCTAAACTAAATTCTTTTTCTTCGATGGCTTTGTAAATATCCGCTTCCAGTTCTACTCTTTTCTGAACACTTTCTTTTATTTCCTGATAAAAAAACTGATAGCGTCGGCTACCCTCTTTCTTAGCCTGATGCATGGCCGCATCCGCACAGGCAAACAAAGAGGAGGCGTCTGTCGCATCTGTTGGGTATAGGGCTACCCCTGCTGTGAAGTAAGGGTATAGGGAGACTTCTTCCATTTGAACCGGCTGATGAATTGCTTCCAAAAGATGATCAAGGTATCCTCGTAATGCTTCTTGGCTTTTTATTTTATTAATACAAAGAATAAATTCATCGCCACCCATTCTAGCCACCATGGAATCTTCCCTTTTTTCGGCAGACAGCCGATTTCCTAGTTCGATCAATAATTGATCACCGGCCGCATGGCCGTGAATATCATTGACACTTTTAAAGTCATCCAGATCCATCAATACAAAAGCAATTAGTTCTTCTGTTTTTCCGGCAGCTTCTATTTTTTCTTCTAAATATTCATGTACAGATCTCATGTTTGGAAGCCCTGTCAGCTCATCATGGTGTGCCATATGTTCAATCACGCTGATATAGTGCTGAAGCTGATCGACCTGATCGCTTAATTCTTCTTCCATCGCCCTTATTTCTTCGTAAGAAGCCTGCAACTCACTCATTTGGTTTTTAATGGCAAAATAGCGGGTACTGACGATCAGTCCAATGAGCAAAAGTCCTACAATGGCCATGATGCTTATCTGTCGCTTTCTTTGCTCTTGATAGAAATGGGGCGAATTTTTTTGCAGATACTTTTGATGGGTTGCCTCATACACACCGGTTTCTTTTAGCTCTTCTAGCCGTCCATTGATAAAGCTGACCAGTTCCGGCTTTTCTTTATTCACAGCATAATGATAGGTTCGTGGAAAAAGATTGCCTTCATAAGTAGTGATATAGCCTTGAAGCCGGTTTTGAATCAATACATGGGCAAAGGCATCTTCCTCTGCAAAAACCAAATCAATTCTTCCAGCCATCAAGGCATGCATGGCTTCTTCTAAATCTGAAAAACTGTTGTATTCCAATATCCCTAGCTCTTCAAGCAAAAGAAAGTCCGAGTAGTCTTCTCCAATTCCGATGGAATATTCCTGTAACCGATTCATTGAAAAATTCTTTATTCTATCAGTACCGAAAAAACCTTGACTCACTTGTAGGATCGGGTCCGTAAACAGCATCGTACCTTTTCGCTCTTCTGTAATGGCTAATGCACTAATCACATCTGCCTTACCTTCTGTCATGTAATCCAGTACCTTTGGCCAACTTTCTCCCCTTATCACCAGATGATAGTTCGGATCTTGAAAAATTCGCTGAATCAGTTCCACGTCAAAACCATCCATCCCTACGGCGGTTTGATAAGAGTAGGGTGGATATGCTTCGTCAGCATAATAATTAACCACATCAATGTACGCTGAAGCAACTATTGTCTGAGCTGCCAGCAACATAAGAAGAATAATCAGCGTCCATGTTTTTCTGTTCACAATAAGGGCCCCTTACGTCTGCTTCTAAAGATTTTTTCTACCAATTGTATTATCTGATTCGTTTGTGTTTTCCGAAAAATACTACGTTTTAATTATACCATGCCTTTTCCCATAAAGGCACCTTCTATCGAAGGTATCTGATTCCTTTTCTTGTTTTTCAACATTACTTAACTGAGTGACTTTATTTTGGTCTTCGGCTCTTTTTCCGACTGTTTTTATTATTTCTACGGTTGCTATTGGTACTATCCGTTCTGCCCTTATCATTGCTTCTACTTCTATTGAAAACATCCTTCTTGTTTTTTGATCCACTTTTATAATCGTTTCTACTTTTTTCATTCTTCTCTTGATGTTTTTTACCTGACTTTCCTTCAACTTTCTTCCCTTCCTGCCTTTTCTTACCTTTTTCTTTTTTTTGCTTTTCTTTGAAAGTTTCTACTTTGGGAGCCGGTTTCCCTAAAGAATTCAGTTTCATCCCTATGCCTTTTTCAATCATCCGCAATGTCTCTTGATCCCGGGGAGTTACAAAGGTAACCGCCATTCCCACTTCTCCTGCCCGTCCGGTACGACCAATTCGATGGATATAACTTTCCACATCCTGTACCATATCGTAGTTATAAATATGAGTAACTCCTTCAATATCTAATCCTCTTGCGGCTATATCCGTTGCTACCAATAGCTGAAGTTCTAGTTTTCGAAAAGATTTCATTACTTTCTCTCTTTTGGCTTGAGTTAGATCCCCATGAAGTTCTTCAGATAAATAACCCCATTCCTGTAATGCCATGTTTAAGGCATGTGCCCTTCTTTTAGTGCGGCAGAAAATAATGGCCATAAAAGGTTTTTGCTCTCCCAATACCGAACAAAGAGCTTCTTGCTTTTTTCGATCTGTTGTTTCTACCACCATCTGGCGAATCAGATCTAAGGTTACTGTCTCGCTTTTAATATGAATATGCACGGCTTCTGTCGTCACTTTTTTTGCCAGTTTTCTGACAGACTCCGGAATGGTGGCCGAAAACAGCATGGTTTGGCGTCGATATGGAGTGTGTTTAAGAATTTTTTCTACTTCTGGCAAAAATCCTAAATGAAGCATTTGATCCGCTTCATCCAATACAAGCATTTTAAGGTTACTTAATTCTAATGTTTTTCGCCCCAGATGATCCAATAACCTTCCTGGTGTTCCTACGACCAAGTGAATGTTTCCTTTCAGTTTATGTAATTGTTTTTCAACATCCTGACCACCATAAACGGCCAAGGTTCGTATATCCGTTCCTTCTGTTAATTTTTTTACTTCCTGTGTAATTTGAATCGCCAGCTCTCTTGTTGGCGTCACTATTAAAGCTTGTACCTCTTCATTCTCCAGGTCTAGCTTTTCCATAATGGGTAGTAAAAATGCCAAGGTTTTTCCGGTACCTGTCTGAGCCTGTGCAATAACATCTTTCCCTTCTAATAATGGCGGAATGGTTTTTGTCTGTACTGGCGTCGGGTCTGTTATCTGATTTTTTTCCAGTTTGTTAATCCATTGTGGCTGAATGCCTAAGGATTTGAAGTGGTATCCCATATAAAATCTCCTATTCTTTCTTAGTTTGTGTGCTTTTACTAATGGTTTTCCTTTTACATGATGAGGATTTTCTTGCGGTGGCTGTCATTGGATAAAAACTTCCCTTTTCTATTATATCAGAAGAAGTCTCTTTTGAAACTTCCTAAAAAAGACAGCTTCCGGGCTTTATTTTGCCGGAAGCTGTCCTTCCTTTCCTATCTTTTCTTTTTTCAATTTCCTTAACTTTAGTCTTATATCCTGTTCACACCCGTATTTTTTGCGGCTTGCGCTACGGCTTTAGCCACTTCCTTCACCACTCGTGAATCAAAAGCATCCGGAATGACATACTCTGGTTTTCTTTCTTCATCCGTAATAATATTGGCGATGGCTTCTGCCGAGGCGATTTTCATTTCCTCATTAATATCAGAAGCCCTGACATCCAATGCACCTCTGAAAATCCCCGGAAAGGCCAGTACATTATTGATCTGATTCGGGAAATCTGATCTTCCGGTTCCAATAATCACCGCACCGCCAGCTTCGGCTTCTTCCGGCATGATTTCCGGAATGGGGTTCGCCATGGCAAAAACAATGGCATTTTCGTTCATATCCGCAATCATTTCTCTCGTGACCATATCTGGCCCAGAAACACCAATGTATACATCCGTTCCTTTAAAGGCTTCTTTCAGACCGCCCTGCCGCTTTTCTTTATTAGTGATCTTAGCCATTTCTGCCACATAAGGGTTTTTATATTTCTGTCCTTCACAAATAATTCCTTCCCGATTCAACAAGAAAATGTCTTTTACTCCTATATGATGGAGTAGCTTAGCGATAGCTACTCCGGCGGCTCCGGCTCCTGTGATAACAAATCGACAGTCTTTGAACTTCTTTTTCACCAGTTTCAGGGCGTTAATGGTTCCTGCCAGTGTCACCACGGCGGTACCATGCTGATCATCATGAAAAACGGGTATGTTCAGGCTTTTTTTCAGTTTTTCCTCAATTTCAAAGCAACGGGGTGCTGAAATATCTTCCAGATTGATGCCACCATACACTGGTGCTATGTATTCAACGGTTTTAACAATTTCTTCTGGATCTTGAGTGTCCAAGCATACGGGAAAGGCATCCACATTGGCAAACTCCTTAAAAAGAATGGCTTTTCCTTCCATCACCGGTAAACCGGCTTCTGGTCCGATATCTCCCAATCCTAGAACAGCACTGCCATCACTTACAATAGCCACCATGTTTCCTTTAGAGGTATACTTGTAAACCAGCTCTTTCTCTTCATGAATTTTTCGACAGGGTTCAGCCACACCAGGTGTGTAGGCAAGGCTCAAATCTTCTCTGGTCTCCACCTTTACTTTAGATACTATTTCTATTTTCCCCTGGTGTTCTTCATGTAGCTTCAGACTTTTTTCATTTGTGTTCATCCTAGCATCTCCTTTATTGATGTTGTTTGGAAGCTCTGAATAGCTAATTTAATGCGCCCTAGCAGTTGGAGGAATGACAACTTTAACCGCCATTATATCACAGATTCTCTGTCTTAATCATTGTTATTTGACGCTTTCTATCCAGATATCGAAAAAAGACTGAGTGATCCCAGTCTTTTTAAAGTAACTTTTTTATGAGTCTATCTTGTTTTGCATTTGCCTACAAACTCATCAAATACATTACTAGTACCGGAAGAATCACCACTTTAACTGTCATTAATCTTACCATATGTAATAAGCTTACTTCCAGCGGATTATCCGCATGTTCATATGCGAGGATTGTCATTGGTGTCACTCCTGCAGGAGCTACTGAAATAATGCAGGAATATTGATCCCACTTTGTCAGTTTCATTAGAACGAGGTATAATCCAAAGCTGGTCAAAAACATTAGCAGCGTAAAGGCAATCATCGGAACGAAAACGGATTTCAGGTCTAACCAGGAAGCTTGGGATACATTAAGTCCTAAGGTGCTACCAACTCCTAATTGCATAAAAGTTCTAATGTTTTCATGAGGTTTACCCATCTTTGACCCTATTAAAGACATTACCATAACGGCTAAAAAAGATCCCATCAACGCTCCTGCCGGAATGGAAAGAATGACTCCCATCAACGCTCCCAGCATTCCTATCAGAAATGTCTTCATCTGTAAAAATATAGCCTCTCTACTCCTATGGCTTTTTTTTCGATCCCTGTTTTTACCAACTAGTTTCTTCAGTCTCATTATCACCAAGGTATGGTATGGATAATTAGTGGAATCTTTTGTTTTCTTTTGTAGCATTCGGATGATCACTGGAAACAGTAGCAGTGTGAGCAAAAACCTAGAAAGCTGAAACATGCTCACCATTCCCACTTCCGCTTCAACTTCTATAGCCAACATTGCTGATTCTGCTAGACCTGAAGGTGCCGTGCTCAAAAAGGCGGTCGCCGGATCAATATCAAAGTTGTAGATCAGGATACTTCCTAGTCCAAAGGTAATCACCAGCGTCCACAGAATGATCAGTAAAGATGGAATGAATAACTTTTTCATATTCCCGAGAACTTCTCGGTTTATTCCAAATCCAATGAAAGTCCCTAGTATCACTTGAAGTCCTCGAGTAACCACCGGTGCTACTGGTTCTAACGGAAATCCCAAGGCAGTGGCTACCATTACCAGAAAAAAAGGGCCCAAAAGCGCAGGTGTCGGTAACCCTAAAATGTAAAACAGGAAATAGCCAGTTATTCCCATAGTGATTAAGAACAGTACTCCACTTAGTTCCATCTCATTTCTACTCCTTATAATCATCTCTTTTCCATAACCTAGTAACACAGTCTCCGTTGAATCCCTGTAATAGAAAAATAGTACCCATTCATTTTATTAACCTACTCAATGAACCATATAAATGGTGGTCAGAAGGCAACTTGACCTTTCTTGCGATCTATGCCCTCCTGACCACTATCCATTCTTATCTTAAGTCGTTACTTTTTTGATGGTGTCAATAATCGTACCATCTCGATACTCTACCAATCCTACAATATCCTCGGTTACCATTGGTTTTCGAGGTTTTCCGGTTATTTTTTCGGCCATTTCTTTCAGATCATGAATCTCCATGACCGATAATCCACAGTCTTGGAATCGATCCTTTAAGTCTTTTCGAGCTGGGTTTACCGCCACACCATATTCTGTCACCAAAACATCGATGGATTCGCCCGGGGTTACCACCGTGGTTACTTCGTCCAGTACAATAGGTATTCTTCCCCGAAACAAAGGAGCCACTACTACGGAAAGTTTAGATCCGGCGGCTGTATCACAGTGCCCTCCAGAGGCTCCCATCATAATACCATTGGATCCTGTAATAACGTTGACGTTAAAGTTAACATCAATCTCTGTTGCGCTTAGAATCATAATATCCAGATTGTGGGCCACACACCCCTTGTTATGCGGATTTGCATAGTAAGAGGCAGACATTTCCAAATGATGAGGGTTATTTCGAATAGATTCAATGGCTTTTAAGTCGAAGCACTGAACATCTAAAAGACAATTAAACAGCCCTTCTTCCAGCATATCTACCAGGTAACCATTGATACCTCCTGAAGCAAAGCTACCCTTGATAGAATGCTCTCTCATATATTGACGCAAAAAATGTGCCACCGCCAAGGATGAACCACCCGTACCTGCCTGGAAAGAAAAGCCTTCTTTGACCAATTCCGAAGCTAGAATGGTCTGACAAGCTTTTTCAGCAATGAGTAGTTCTAAAGGATTCCGTGTAATTCTTGTGGCGCCGGAAACAATTCCCTTCGGATCTCCGATACCATCTGTTACCACTACATAGTCCACCTGTGTTTGTGGAATGCTGACAGGATGAACTGGGTGAGATACCAAATGATCTGTCACTACGATGGTTTTCTGGGCGAAAGCGGCATCAGCCATGGCATAGCCTAAGGATCCACATGCGTTAGGTCCTTCCACTCCATTGACATTACCATGTGGATCAGATGCTGGCGCTCCAATAATAGCAATGTCAATTTTCGAATCACCTGATTCAATAGACCTGGGTCGTCCGCCATGAGATCGAATCATCACCGGTGTTGGCAAGATCCCTTCGGCAGAAATCTGGCGAGCCAGTTCCCCTCGAAGACCACTGGTTCGAATACCAGTGATAACACCTTTTCGAATATGTGCAATCAAATGGTCGTGGATACTTTGCATAGAACTGGGTGAAATGGTAATATCTCTGATACCCATCTCAGCCACCTGATCCATGACCATGTTCATCAAATGATCCCCATTTCTAAAATGATGATGAAATGATAAAACCATGCCGTCAGCTAACCCTGATTTTTCCAATGCTTCTCTAATCGATTTTACCAGTTTTACATCTCCCGGACGATGGCTTGAAGCCGGTAATGAAGCATTTGTCTTTTGGGTTGTATGAGCAAAAGCACCGGCAAAGGGTGTTAATTTCCCGATTCCATCGATATAGGACGGTACTTCTCTCCCAATTGAATTTTTTACTAAAGGATGCATCTTAGTCACCTCTTCCTTCCATACCGCTGGCCATTGCCAGTTCCATAATTCTTTTCGCCCTGATCAGAACTGGTTCATCTACCATTTTTCCATCTACTACAATAACACCAGCGCCTCGTTCTTCTGCTTCCTCCATTGCATCAATGATTTTTTTAGCTTGATACACTTCTTCCTTACCAGGAGAAAAGACTTTATGAACTACATTGATCTGACTTGGATGAATCAGCGATTTCCCACAAAAACCCAGCTGTTTCGCCATTTTTAATTCTTTTTCAAATGCTTCCGAATCCTCCAGATCTGCAAAAACTGTATCGATAGCATCAATCCCCGCTGCCATCGCCGCCATCACCACATGCGAGCGAGCCCAATAAAGTTCTTCTCCTGTTTTGCTTCGTTCTGTAGCCATACTCCGTGTAAAGTCTTCTGCACCAAAGGAGATTCCTACCAACCGATCACTGGAACCGGCAATTGCCGGTGCATTAAGTACTCCTTTTGCCGTTTCGATGGCTCCAAGTATTTTCAAGCTTCTTGACTCTAACCCTATCTCTTTTTCCAGTTCTGTCAACAACATGTCCATTCGTTCAATATCTTCCGGCGATTCTGTCATAGGCAGTCGATAATTCTTCAACCCAGCATGGGCTAAAGCTCTCACATCCATTTCTCCATAAGGTGTGTACAATGGATTAATTCGCGAAAAAATCTCACATTTTCCAAAGTCGATTGACTTAATGGCCTCTACCAGCAGGTCTCTTGCACTATCTTTTTCTCTAACTGGTATTGCATCTTCAAGATCAAAAATAATGCAGTCAGGAGAAAAAACAGAGGCTTGAAATATCATTCCCGGATTGTTAGCCGGAACAAACATCATAGATCTTCTAAGTTTTCTCACGAAACCTCCCTCCTTTGTGCCCGATTTACGGCCGTAATAATTCTCGCACGAATTGCATAGTCTAAAGCACCTTTGTCTACAATTTTAATCAACCCATGCTTCACACCAAGTTCTTCAAGAGTCTCTCTTGCTGTTTTTTCAATTAATTTTCCAAACTGATGGATAACATTGCTCTCAAGATCTATATTCAAGGGGCCTTCTGTCCGGAGTTCTACGGTGACCATTACATCATTGGACTCAAGGGTACCGGCAATTCCCGTTGTGATCTTATCCATGCTATTCCTCCTCTCACAAAGTAAAAATCTACCTTTAATGATTAATGCCTCTACCATTCTAATCGTATTATTCGGAATCACTTCATCATTTAATCGAATGCGCGAACCTGCTTATTCACTATGGCATTGATAAGAATCCTTATGGTTGATTTCTATAGTAATTAATAAGACAGCCCGCCACTATAATTTCTTTTTCCTCCTTCGATAAATCGCCTAAGCTTACTTTGAATGTCGCAACTTGCTCTCCGATCACATAGGCTTCAATCTCTGGAGTACCCTCAAGTACTGCTTTTCTAATTCCTGGAATGTATAGATAGTCTCCTTTATCAAAAGGAGGTTCTCCTTTTATTTCAAAAGGTAAAATTCCCCAGTTAATTAAATTTGAACGATACCGCTTTGTTGCATACTGATTGGCAAAGTTTGCCCAGGTACCTAGTACCTTTTGGCATGACGCTGCTTGTTCCCGAGCCGAACCATCTCCGGGGCTAATGGCAAACACAGAGCTTCCTATGCCCATAGAGGATAATTTGTCCCCTCTGTCCGCATCTATTTTGCTTATTTTATCATAAATTGTTTTCAAATCCTGATTGCCATCTCTTGGGTCTTCTCCCTTTTCTCTCCTAAGTTCAAGCTGATGAATCTCTTTTGCTTTGGACACATACTCCGGATCTTTTCTGCTCAGAGTAAACTCAGCCAGTTTTATTGGGTTCGAACGATAAGAGGAAGTCTCGCCGGATGGTATTAACTCATCTGTAGTTGTAACTGGATCTTTAATATAGCTTACCACTTTCAACAATATGTCCTCTGTCAATGCTGGCATTTCAGGCCAGTTTTTAATATTAGGACCAAAGATCAGTTCTGTCTCTTCCTTGGGTTTTCCAATGCCGTCGTATACTCGTTTATCGTAAATAGTTTTATCAAAATAGTAGATTGGCTTTGAGTATTCTACGTCTATCTCTGTTGCTGAGGTTAGCTTGCCATGGTTAATGGCCGTTGCTGCAATAGATCGTGCATCCATTAAGGCAACATAGGATATCTGTCCATCACTTGGTTTTGATCCTTCCCTGTTAGGGAAATTCCGAGTGGTATGCCTTATGGACAATTCATTATTGGCCGGAGTATCTCCTGCACCAAAGCAGGGCCCACAAAATGCTTCACGAATCAACGCTCCGGCACTCATGATTTTGACGATGGCACCGTTTTTCACCAATTCCATATAAGCTGGCTGGCTTCCCGGATAGATACTCATCGAAAAACTTGAATTGCCAATAGATTTTCCTTCCATAATGTCCGCCACTTCCACAATATTATCAAAGGTACCTCCGGAACAACCTGCCACGATTCCCTGGTCAACGTAAATATCTTTGCCGTGCAGTTTTGATTTAAGATCTATTTTCAGATCTGAGCTGTCAAAAAGTTCCAGTCCTTCCTTTTCTACCTTGTTAAGAATATCTGCTGCATTCTCACGAAGTTCCCGGATGCTGTAGGTGTTGCTTGGATGAAAAGGCATCGCAATCATTGGTTCAATCTTATCAAGATCCACATAAACCAGGCCATCATAATAGGCTACTGATCCCGGCTCCATTTTTTTGTAGTCTTCTGGACGTCCATGAATCATCAGATAGTCTTTAACCTGGTCATCTGTACACCATATGGAACTCCAGCAGGTTGTTTCTGTCGTCATCACATCGATTCCATTCCGGTATTCCACGGGGAGATTTTGAATTCCCGGTCCCACAAACTCCATCACTTTGTTTTTAACATAACCATCGGCATAAACAGCACCTATAATGGACAGAGCAACGTCTTGTGGTCCAACGCCTGGTTTTGGTTTTCCGTATAAATACACGGCTACCACACCAGGATAAGTAATATCATAGGTTTTTCCAACCAACTGCTTCGCCAGTTCGCCTCCACCCTCACCAACAGCTAAAGTACCAAGGGCTCCATAACGGGTGTGGCTGTCAGAACCGAGAATCATTTTTCCACAACCGGCCATCATTTCACGATTATAGGAGTGAATTACGCCTAAGTTGGTGGGAAGGTAGACGCCTCCGTATTTTTGAGCTGCCGATAAAGCAAATTTATGGTCATCTTCATTAATGGTGCCTCCAACGGCACATAATGAATTGTGGCAATTCGTTAAGATATATGGGAGCGGGAAGTTTTTCATGCCACTTGCCCGTGCCGTCTGGATAATTCCAACATACGTGATGTCATGAGAGGTCATGGAATCAAATTTCAATTTCAAACTGGTCATGTCTTCCGAGGTATTATGTGTTTCAAGAAGATGATAGGTAATTGTTTTTTTTCTGGCTGTTGCTTCCGCCACTTCATCACCAGTTAATTGCTGAAGTTTTTGAGGTGCGTTTTCATCATTTTCTACCATCTCTGTACCGTTTACCAGGTAAACTCCGTTGCGATACTTTTTAACCATTTTAGCTCCTCCTCAATGACGATCTCACAACTCTAGAACAGAATTCACGACACTGTTTTATCTTTCCCCTACAGAAATATTAAGCTCCTTCTTCAAACCTTTGATTTTTTGCTTCTCTTATTTTTTTCATTACAAAAGGTGCGATCGAAAGAATTACAATACTAATCAGTAAAGCTAAACTTATGGGTCGGGTGAAAAACACGGTATAGTCTCCACCGTAACGAATTGCCGTTCTGATAAAGTGAGCATCTGCCATAGGACCAAGGACAATACCCAGCACTACAGCAATCGCCGGATAATCGTATTTTTTCATAATCCATCCTAAGAAGCCAAATACAAACATAATCCGTGCATCAAACATGCTGTTGGACAAAGCAAAAGAACCTACGATACACAAGATAGCAATGGATGGTGTCAGTATTTTGGTTGATACATTCAGTACTCCTGTTAATGTATAGGAAAAGAAAATTCCCCCAATGTACATCACAATCTGACTTAAAAACAAAGCAATGATAATAGCATATACAAATTCCATCTGATTCATAAATAATCTTGGACCTGGTTGAAGCCCATGAAGCATTAGAGCTCCTAGCATCATTGCGGTTGTTCCACCACCAGGGATTCCCAATGCCAACATGGTAATCATTGCACCACCAGTAGAAGCATTGTTAGACGATTCTGCGGCAATAACCCCATCTGGATTTCCTTTTCCAAAGCTATCTGGCTCTTTAGAGGATAGCTTTGCCTGATTATAACTTATAAAGCTGGCAATAGTTGCACCTGCCGCTGGTACAGCTCCAATAAAGGTACCTATTCCGCTTGAGCGAAGTAAGTTAATCGGTGATTTCAAGCATTTCACTGTGCCTAAGAACATCTCTTTATAGCTTCTTTCAACTTTTTCAGAATCGCTAGTTACGTATTCCTTATTGATCATGCTGTATAATTCTGTAAACGCTAAAAACCCTATAATAGCAGGCATTTGTGAAACTCCATCCAAGAGGTTTGTAAACCCAAAAGTAGCTCTAACCGCTCCTGTTGGTGAAATTCCTACAGCGGATATTAACACACCAAAAAGTCCGGCTAGAATGGCTTTTGCAAAACTTCCTTGTTTCATACTAGCAATAATGGTTAAGCCTAAGACGGCTAACAAAAACATTTCCGGCGCTCCAAAACGAATAGCAAATCCTGCAATAGGATACATAGCTACTAAAAGCAGTGCGTAGCTTATGACTCCTCCCACTACTGATGAACCAATGGCAAGACCCAATGCTTCGCTGGATTTTCCTTGCTTTGTCATTTCATACCCATCAAAAGCAGTGGCTACTGCTCCAGGTGTTCCTGGTGCATTTAACAAAATAGCCGCAATCGAACCTCCATAGGTTGAACCAGCATAGTTAGATGCAAGAAAAACCATTGCTGTCAACGCATCCATTGTATATGTCACTGGTAAAAGAATTGCAATTGCCATCGCCGAGGAAAATCCCGGGATAGCTCCAGCAATAATTCCAAAGAAAACTCCAAAAGTGATAATAAGAGCAATTTCTAAGCTCATAAGTTGGGATGCCCCACCTAAAAAAGCTGACCATTCAATCATACGCTAGACCCTCCTCAAGTTTCAGTTTTTTCATAGTCACATCGTTACATAATTCCACTTAAAATCCCCTTTGGAAGTGGCACCCTTAACCACATCTGGAAAAGCAAGAAAAGAAACAGAATAAGTCCGACAGGTACACCAACTAATAGCTTGTAATTCCTTATTCCCAACAGGTACATCATAATGATTAAATAGCCTCCAAAAGTAATCACATATCCCAGTGTCATAATGACGCTGACAGCGATGGTTGTCAGCACCACAAAAATGATAATATTCTTATTTTCTTTTTTGAGTATCAAGTCTTTGAAATTAATCTTGCTTTTAAGTTCCGTTTTTTCTTCACTGGTAATTTTAATTTCTCTAATGATCATATACAGCGACAGGCCTACGACACCTGCGAGAATAAATCGAACTAACAGCATAGAATCCGTGCCCATTAGCCTCATGACTTCACGCAGATACATAAAAGAAAACATCAACATAATGCCAGGAAGAATCAGTTCTCCTTTGGACTTAATATAGATATAGTACTTCCCTATTTTCATATGTGCCTCCTTTTTCCCGGTAAACTATCGAAGAACGTCACCAACACAATTTTCGACTTCTAATTGTTTTTCTATGGTGACGTTCTTCTTTCTACAAAGGGGGATAATTTATTCAATCATTTTTATTGCTTATCTAATATAAATGCTCAAACTGAGACAATGTTCGATGAGTCGATTCGGCTATTCTATTAGCCTCCTCCGGGCCAATCCATTGAGAAATAGGCATTTGACCATTATCTACCATTTCCTGAATATGATCTTCATGATTGAAAGCCGCTTCATAAGCTGTTAATAGTATTTCATATCGATCCGGATGAGTCTCTTTAAAGGTTGTTGTAACAGCAATTCCTCTGCAGGATGCCAGACCCATAGCTGTTTCAATGATTTCTTCGTCATCAAAAATTTCATCAAAGCTTGGTGCATCTGGCCAGATAGAACTTCTTTCATTCCATCCAACTCCAAGGGATTTTGACTGATCAATCAGTTGAGCGCTTGGTGCTACATTAGTAAAGGCAACGTCAACATGTCCTCCCAGAAATGCGGTTCTAACATCTCCGCCGCCATCATAAGGCACCATGATTGGCTCAATTCCCAGTTTGTCAATGAGGTATTCCATAAATATATGACCTCCACCCATTTGAGCAACACCAATGGATACTTCACCTGGATTTTCTGCAATATAGTCAATTAATTCTGCCAAGTCATCCCAAGGTGCATCTTCCGCAACATTGACCGCTACAGGATCAATATGATGGAAGTTTAACCAATGGATATCATCGATGGCGTATTCAGCACCCTGCCCAATAATGGTGTTGCTGGCATGAGGTTGAGTGGCAAAAAGAACAGAGTATCCTTCATCGCCATCTCCTGATCGCAATAAATGAGTGATTCCAATTTGTGTCCCAGCGCCTTCTCTATTTTCAACCAGCACGTTAACGCCCAGTTCATCCGCTAAAAATGGTGCAACTACCCTTGCTGCCAAGTCTGTTCCGCCACCCGCTGAAAAAGGTACCGCCAGTTCAATGTTTCTTGTTGGATATCCGTTTCCTCCGGATGCTTCCTGCCCATTCTCTGTTTGTGAACCTGCATCTACAGCTTCCTCTTGTGATCCACAACCAGTAAAAGTCATACTAACTATTAAAACAGCCACCAGAATCATTATCCTACTCCACTTTTTCGTCTTAAACATTGTAACCCTCCTCATTAATTTTTCTTCATTAGTTTTATTGATTCTTTTATCTAATGCCCGGCTTCTTCCTCGCTCCTTATCCCCTCCTCTTCCTATCTTCAAATCAACTTGTACATAGTTTCTTTAGTTTATTTGATTTTTTTGTTTCACATAGTTTAAACGTCCACCGGCAATTAAAAGTTCTGCTTCCCTATCCGATATGTCCAGCACAGTTTCAATGATAAGGTTTTGAGTGTTGTTACGGATGCTTATTTTTTTATTTTTAATTTGATTAATTATTTGCACCACTTCCAGCTCATCATCCCTGGCAATATATTCATAGTCTTTCTTGTCCCGGAATATCAGGGGCAGAATGCCAAAGTTGATTAAATTAGCTTTATGAATTCTTGCAATAGACTTAGCAAGGATTGCTTTTACACCAAGATACATAGGGGCAATAGCCGCATGTTCTCTACTGGATCCTTGTCCATAGTTTTCTCCCCCTACAATAATGCTTTTCTTGTATTGTTGGGTTCTTTCCACAAAATTCGGATCAATTCTGCCAAAAGTGATCTTCGATATCTCTGGCACATTAGATCTAAGAGATGAAAAGATTGAACCAGCCGGAATAATGTCATCGGTTGTCATATTGTCTCCTAATTTTGATACCACATGAGCTTTCAGGGTTTCTGTTATCCCTTCGTTAATAGGCAATGGTTTTATATTAGGACCTCTTAATATCTCAACTTCATCTGTGTGCTTATTTTTAGGTTTTATTACCTGACTATCATCTACCAGGTATTTTGTCGGCTCCACAAAGGCTGCCAGTTCTCTGCTGTTAAATACTCTTCTCGGATCTTCAATATACCCCGTTAATGCCGCAGCTGCTGCCACTTCCGGACTTGCCAAATATACATGAGCATCCATTGTGCCACTTCTGCCTTTGAAATTTCGGTTGGATGTCCTTACAGAAACACCACCACTGTTTGGGGCTTGTCCTATGCCAACACAGGCACCACAGCCAGGTTCCATAATTCTCGCTCCTGATGTTACTAAGCTTTGAATCACACCGTCACGGATCAACTCCTGAAATGTTTGGCGAGTACCGGCTGATAGAATAAAACTAACATCAGGATGTACTGTTTTATCCCTAAGCATAACCGCCGCTTTTTTAATATCTGAGTAGGAGGCATTTGTACAGCTCCCTATATATACCTGATCCACTTTCACATGAGAACACTCTTTTACAGGAACTACATTGTCCGGCATGTCCGGCTTTGCAATCATTGGTTCCAGTTCATTCAGGTCAATCTCTATCACTTCATCATAGACCGCATTCTCATCCGGCAGGATTTCTGTCCAGTCTTCTTCTCTTCCTTGTGCTTTCAAAAATTTTCTTGTCATTTCATCACTTGGGAAAATGGATGTTGTTGCTCCCAGTTCAGCTCCCATGTTCGTAATCGTTGCCCGGTCCGGAACCCTTAACGACTTAATACCCTCGCCAGTATATTCCATTATTTTGCCCAAGCCGCCTTTCACAGACAGACGCCTCAAAAGCTCAAGAATAATATCTTTAGGCGCAACGCCCGGTTTCAACTCACCCGTTAGAACTACATTTGTGATGAAGGGCATTGTAAGGTGAAAAGCTTCGCCAGCCATAGCCATCGCCACATCCATCCCACCAGCACCAATCGCAAGAACTCCAAGTCCTCCTGTGGTTGTCGTATGGCTATCAGATCCTATCAGGGTTTTTCCAGGTACTGCATACCGTTGGTAATGAACGGAGTGGCATATTCCATTTCCTGCTTTTGAATAATGAACACCAAATTTTTCTGCTGTAGATTTCAAAAATAAATGGTCATCCATGTTTTTATAGTCCACCTGAAGTAAATTATGATCGACATAGCTTATCGAAAATTCAGTCTTCACTTTTGGTATCTTCATCGATTCAAAGGCAAGGTATGCCAGTGTTCCTGTCACGTCGTGAGTGAGGGTCTGATCCATTTTAATGCCTATCTCGCTGCCTTTTGTCATTTTTCCATCCACTAGGTGAGTTTTAATTATTTTTTCTGCAACCGTCTTTCCCATAAAAACCACTCCTCATTGAGTAACCAAAGTATCTTACTGCAGAATACCTTTATTCCCTCATATTCACGCAAGGTTTGTCTTTTTTTCCCAGTTCATCTATACCGATTCATCTTCGTATCCCAATTGCTTCATTTTTTCCGAAATATTGTCAGATATATATTTTCCTTTTATAATTTCCTGACGTATTTTTTCTACCATTTCCTGCTTTTTCTTAGCGTTTTCAAGAATTTTATCAACATCATCTGCCGGCAATATTACCACGCCATTTTCGTCACCAACAACAATATCACCTGGATGAACATTCATACCTCCACATACAATAGGGATATTTATTTCACCCGGACTGTTTTTTGTGCTGGAACTACAAACTATATTTTTGCAATAAATCTGAACACCTATTTCCCTACAAGCACTGACATCTCTTATGGAGCCGTCAATAATAATTCCTTCAATGTTTTTTTGCTTTGCTATCAGGCTTTTCAAGTCGCCCCATACCGCATTCATATCAGTTCCAAAAGCATCAATCACAATGATATCTCCCGCCTGAGCAATATCGATGGCTTTAGAAACTAACAAGCTGTCTCCTAGGGTTAGCTTAAGCGTAATCGCAGGTCCAACAATACTTTTTTCCTGGATCACAGGCTTGAGGTCACTCGATAAAGCTATTCGACTGCCTGCTCCATCCGCCAGCAAAGTGGTATCATACTGCTTAATCTTTTCTATTGTGTTCTGATCTAATCGATTGATTTTTGTTCTCACACGATATCCGATTCTATCCTTGCTCACTTTTTTCACCCCTTGTAGGATTCTAAGGTGTCCCCTTCTTCTAATGAATCATGCTTCCAGGCCTTGGTAGATATCCTCGTTGATCGCTTTCTGGATCATCATTTTTCAGTTTCAGTTCAGTATACTGTATACAATCCACAGCAAAGATTGATGGTTTTTCACCACCCGCCTTCCTTTATCTACTCTAAGACCACATCTAAGTATGCTTTTTGAGCGTTGTTCAAATGATTTATCACAGCATTTCTAGCTTCTTCTTTATCTTTTTTTGAGATTGCTTCGATGATTTCATCATGCTCTTCAATAGCTTCTTTTCTTCTATTGATTTGACCTCTATTCGCTAATCGAAATCTTTCTAAATAATCTAAGTGTATGTCTATAAGCCGTATCAATCTTGGTTTTCTACTGGTTTCTATCAGCAGTTGATTAAATTCTTTCAACACTTTATTAAACAATTCTGTTTCTCCTGCTTCTGCATGCTTTTTAGATCTATTGGATAACTCTCTGAGGTTCTCTAATTCCTCCGACGTAATATTATCTACGGAATACTCAACCGCCAACACTTCTATGGCCTTTCTTATGGAGTAAATCTCAATGATATCTTCTCTACTGATTCCCTTTACAATAGCTCCTCTTCGAGGTTTATACTCCAGTAATCCCTCCGCTTCTAATTTCTTTATCGCTTCTCTTACCGGCGTTCTGCTGACATTCATTTCTTCAGCAATATTACTCTCTATCAATCGATCTCCATTCTTAAGATCCTGACTGAAGATCATATTTCTTAAATTACTATAAACGATATCGCTTACGGACTGTATATTTTCTACTTTGTAAGTTGTATTCATCATTAACACCTCTATTTTGAATGATAATATCTTAACATTGTTACCTTCATTTTATGCAAACGGTTTCTTGTTTATTGTATACAGTATACTTCCTTCTGCTAGATCTTGTCAATAAAATTTCGAAATTAACAAAAAATTTATCCGGATAATCCTTTTCAACCGCCGTTGCTATTTTCTTTCGTCTATTTTATAATGTATTCTGTATATTGTATACAGAAAATCCTTTCTATTTCCTCGGTGTCGTTTCACTTTCTAATATTCCGAAAATTTTGTATGTATAATATCCGAAGGTTCTTTGCTTTTTTTACCTTTTTACTTTTACAAGTAGGAAAAAACACATTCTTTTAGGAGGGAACTACCATGTTGAAAAAATGGCTGTCTTCAAAAGCAGCAACCCCAAAGATTATTCTAGGTGCTTTGCTTTTTTCTGTCCCCATTATTGTGCTTCCATATGATAAGAACCTGTTATTATATGGTCTTTATTCCTGGTTGCTTATTGGCATCTATTTTTTTATCTCTTCTAGATTAGTCAAGGATGATGAGAAAATCTTAACCTATCTCACGGATGTTGCTGCCGGAAATTTGGTTGTATCTTCCGAACTTGGTAAACAGACAACATCGATTATCTTCTCTTACTCAGAAAAAATCAGTCACATAGCTCATAGCCTTTCAAAAGGATCAGATCTATCCACAAAAGATGCCTATGATTATGAAGGATTTCTTCGTAATCATAAAGGAATTAAGCGAATTTTTATTACCGACGAAACAGGTCAGCAAATCTATAACTCGGCGGTAACGGATCCAAAAAAACTACTTTTTAACGGAGATCGGTCATACTTCAAAAACGCTGAGAAGACTGGAAAACCACAAGTATCCAATTGTACTTTTTCTAAAAGAGAAAATCGGCTCGCTATTATTGTCGCCGCACCTTATCAGCGTAATGCCAGGTTCAATGGCATTGTTGCGGCAACGGTTGATCTTATAGAAATAAGCCCTGCTTCAGAGAAAAAGCAGAATATTGTTTTAGGAACCATACAAGTCTTAAATGGTTTATTGCGAAATATAAAGGGTATTTCTTCCAAGGCTAAATCATCGGCTGAAACCTTGGCTATGTCATCCCAAAAAGCTAGCGATACAGTGGATGAAGTTTCCAAAGCAATTGATGAAATCGCTGAAGGTGCTTGTGCACAAGCTACCGATACAGATCATGCTTCTCAAACAGCCTCAAAGCTTTCAACGGTTTTTGAAGAAATGGATGGTAAAGCTTCTGAAATGAATCGGTTTTCAGAAAAGATTATTGGCGAAAAAGAACAGGGTGAGGTGGCTATTAAGCAACTTAAGGAAAAATCTGAGTTAGCGGAAAGTACCAACGATAGTGTCGAGAAAGCAATTTCAGACCTAGACAAAAATACACAGTCAATAAGCAGTATTCTTGACTCTATCAGTTCAATTGCTGTTCAAACAAACTTATTAGCCTTAAATGCCTCTATCGAAGCTGCAAGAGCTGGAGAGCAAGGCAAGGGATTTGCTGTTGTTGCAGAGGAAATACGTAAGCTGGCCGAAGAGTCTAGCGAAGCAACAGATCAAATCCGCAACATAACGACGGCTATTATTTACGGAAGTGGTCAAACAGTTGAAACAATGAAAAAAGCTAAACAGATTTCCAGCGAACAAAAGAATGCTGTAGAGAATATGGAAAAATCTTTTAACGAAATATCAACATCAATCAGCGGTATTACAAAAGGAATTCAAAGCATTAAAGACTCTTCGAGGGATTTATCCTTTGTCGTATCGGATATTGTTAAGACAATGACAAATATTTCCGCTGTATCTGAAGAATCAGCCGCTACTTCGGAGGAGGTAAACGCATCCATGCATCAGCAATCGTCCGCTATTGACGAAATTGCTTCTGAAGCAGAATCGTTAAATGCACTCTCTGTCAAGCTTAATGATGAGCTGGGTAAGTTTAAGGTTTAACTGATTTCATCAGTTAATACCATCCAAATTTGTATTCCCCTTTGATCCATGCTTTCTGAAGGATCCAAAACAACGAATACCGCTTTTTCTGTGTTCAAAACCAGAAAAGGCGGTATTCGTTAACCAAGAATATTTTCAAGTTTGAAAAAACAACCTTCCATTAGATAAATCGCTACTGTTACGGCTAATAAATCCGCACATCCGCCGGGACTGATATTCTGGTTAATAAAGTAGGTATCTAGCTCTGTCATCGCTTGCCGTCCTTCTTTACTCTCCATGCCACCTTTTTCAATCACTCTCAACGCCTGTTCTCGGCATTTTTGAAGTCCTTCCATCCCAACCCGCGAAACAACGGTGGTATCTTCCACCTGAGAAAACAAATGCAGCAGGGTATGCACCATTGCATCATTAACGCTCATTCCACTGTTTATAGCATCCTGAAATACTGGATATCCAATATTCTTTATGGAAGGAAGCCCCTTCTCAACTTCACCTCTAATACCTGTTAATCCATGGCTTATGTATAGATTTTCTCCATTGGTCCTTTCTTTATCTTCCCTAATAGCATCAAGTTCTTTTTTGATCATTCCTTCACAAATCACGGAAACTTTTTCGCATATTTTTTCCATCGATCTTTCTCCTGCATTAGTTGCAAGACCAGCTGCTGCTGCCACAATACCGCCAAGAAATAAAATGCCTCTCTGCGTGTTCACCTGATCTGTCAGGGAAAGAAATTCCTTCTCCGCTTCTATTCCCAATGGTCGAAGCTTTGGGAGCAACTGAGATTCCACTTTGCAATCCAATCCCATTTCCGCAAAAATAGAAAAATAGGGAGCAATGGCCGCACTGCTTAAAAGAAAACTAATCAGATTCATATCTTTATGTGCACCTACGGAGTTGGGACTCACCAATCCCGGCGATGGTTCACAGGATACCTCTAAAAGAATGCCTGCTGTCATTGCCTGTCCAATGGTTAGTGCCTCTTTTGATAAGCTCCATTGTTTTTCATTCATCTGTCACCAATCCTTTGAAGATTATTTTTTGAGCACTTGCCTTCACTTCTTCAAAATCATGCTTTTTTTCACGGTAACAAAGCAGTGCTTTTTCATCACAAACCAAACAAACTCTTCCCTCCATTAGTAAATCTCGACGTGAGAGCATGCTTCCTTTTTCGTCTAGCACGTCAATATCAAAAATCCGCCCCCCTCGATGGCTGTTTTCCAGGTCAATGGCTTTTTCTTTTATTTGAACTGCCGGTAAATCAATGACCCAAAAACCTTCAGGTCCCCATTTCCCCAACCTGCTATGCTTATCTACAATATTTCCGTCATAAGCTCTATCAATGGTTTTTAAGGCAATATGAAATATTGTTTCCCACTCTTTATACGCTTCAAAACCACCTGGCAAGTTTAATGTTAGGGAAATCATCGGTAATTGGTACCTAGCTATCCATTCCTTTTGAAAGGCGCTCCTTTCTTCCTTTGCTTCTAGCACTCTTCTCATTCGTTTATCCAACATTCGTCACTCCATTAATCCAGTTTTAACAAAGGGTTAATGCCTGCTATTGCTTTTTTTTATTGCTTCTGTAATTCTTCGCCCTTCTTCCGTTAATAAATATTGATACGTGCTTTCTGGGACAAGTTGTCGAACCGATTCCAAACGATCGGCTGCCAACTCTTTTCGAACCATTGATGCACTAATACAACTATCCTCTTGTCTCTTTCTTTCAAACACTTTTAATTCGATGTCCGCTTCCGGTAATACTTGATGCATTGTTTCGTTATACATTTTTGTTACAGGACAATAAGGTTCTTCTCCTACATATCTGCGATGAATATTTAATGCCGGTGCAATAAATTCGGTAAAAATTTTCAGATCCAGCAAGGTGTGGGACCGAAGAACTTCTTCGCCCTTCAAAAAATAACTGGGAAAGGTAGCGGCGGAAATAATATAGTTTTCCCCTTTATGAAGAAACACATTTTCAAGATGTTTTGTTCCAGCTTTTACCAGCTCATACCTGACTTCTGCCGGGAAGCTGGAACGATTTTCCCATACAATAAATACATGCACTACATCGCATTCCTTGGCAGCTTGTTCAATCAAGTATTGATGCCCTAAGGTAAAGGGATTACAGTTCATCACAATGGAACCAATCACATGACCGTCTCTTTTTTTCTTTTTCAAATTTCCTATATAGGTTTTTATACCATCTCGCTGATTTTCAAGTAAACAAACATAATTTTCCACTTCTGTAATCGCATAAAATCCCAAGTCTTCAAACATACGCCGGTTTTCTGGTTTCGTATAGATAAAAAGATGGGTTTCTCCACGTTGATAAGCTTCATTGATCAGTTGGGTGGCTATTTTATTCGTAAGGCCTTCTCCTTGATAGTTTTCCTTAACCGCCAGAGATTTTAGTACATTCCTGCTTAAAGAACCCGTCGCTATGATTTCCTCACCTTTCAAAATGCCCACCGTATACTCCACATCTTTTTCCAACTTTAAGCCTTGTTCTATCAGAAAATCCGAAACCATTTGCTTTTCTCTGTCACTATTCAATTGCTTTAAGGTAAATCCATAATCCATGCTCATCCTACCCGCTCCTTACGATTCAAGTGGATCTACCCCTAGCAAGTCCTTATCTTTAAGCCTTCCGACTTGCTTTTCACAGCAGCCCACCGTTTTTTTTGAAGACATATCCCTATTTTCCTCAGCTAAATACTATCACGGATGAGTGAATGAACACAATGTCTATTCCTATTCCTCTTTACTAAATAACGGTATGATCATTGTCATCGATCAAAAAATGTTATCGATAAAATTACACATTTTGGGGAACTTTACTTTGTCAGACAATATTTTTTCAAAAAACTTTTTCATTAGGCCTTGACAGCAATCGAAGAAATATTTAGAATAGATGATAATTTACTGACAAGTTAATGAATGAAAAAACCATTGCTGGAGACAGGTGCTTTGTTCTTCCAATCAAAGAGAGTCGGTGTATGCTGAAAGCCGACATTGGAGCCATTGCCTCAAATCACTCCAGGGGAGCATTTCTGAATAATAGTAGGAAAGGACGGTTAATCTCGTTATCGATTTAGGTTTGATAGAACCGAAATAAGTGGCTCTTTGGAATAAAAGAGCAATTAGAGTGGTACCGCGGATATCCGCCTCTTATATGATAGAGGCGGTTTTTTATTTTATTAGGAGGGATGATCATGACCGCAAAAGATTTTGAAAGTAAACATGTTAGCTTAGAAGAGGCCGGTAACGACATTAAAGTAGCCGCAGAAAATGTAGAGGGGATTGTGAATAAAACCGAGTTAATCTACAGTGATTTTTTCAGCAGTGAATGCCGGAACAATGTATATCTGAAACCTGAAAACCTTCAGTTTACAGGTTCTTTTAAGATACGAGGAGCTTACAATAAAATTGTCCGCTTACCGGAATCGATACGAAAAAATGGCATTGTAGCTTCTTCTGCCGGGAATCATGCTCAGGGCGTAGCTTATTCAGCTAAACGTCTCGGTATTTCTTCAAAAATTGTTATGCCCAGTGTCACACCATTAATTAAAGTAGAGGCTACTAAAGCTCATGGTTCAGAAGTTGTGATCCATGGTGATATCTATGATGATGCTTATCAGAAAGCCATGGATATTGCCAAAACAGAAGGCCGGGAATTTGTTCATCCTTTTAATGATTATGATGTAATCTGTGGTCAAGGAACCATTGGTTTGGAGATTGTGGAGGAACTGAAGGATGTTGATGAAATCCTGGTGCCTATCGGTGGTGGTGGATTAATTGCCGGTATCGCTATGGCCGTAAAATCAGTGAATCCTAATATTCGGGTGATTGGTGTGGAGCCAGAAGGAGCCATGACCATGAAAAATTCGCTTAACAATGATAAAGTCTGTGACCTTAGCCTCATTCGCACCTCTGCAGAAGGTGTTGCTGTAAAACGACCAGGAGATTTAAGCTTTCAGATTGCAAAATGTTTTGTGGATGGCATTGTTACAGTTTCTGAAAAAGAAATTATGGAAGCACTATTAATGCTTATTGATAAACATAAGCTGATTGCCGAAACTGCTGGTGTTCTTACGCTTGCAGCGCTGAAGAAGCTGACGGTTACCAATAAAAAAATTGTCAGTGTGATCAGTGGCGGTAATATCGATGTGGTGACCATTTCTTCTATGATTAATAAGGGGCTTATTTCCCGGGGGCGAATTTTTTGTTTTAGCGTCGACCTGCCGGATGTTCCTGGTCAACTTCTTCATATTTCTAAAATTTTGTCGGATCTGAAAGCCAATGTCATCAAACTGGATCATAACCAGTTCAAGGCAATGGATCGTTATGAAAATGTTCAGTTGGAGGTGACGGTAGAGACCAATGGTCACCTTCACATTGATGAAATTATTGAAGCACTGCTAAAGGATGGATTTAAGGTGAATCGGGTTTATTAACCTTCTTCGACAGGTAGCTTTGAATTGATCATGGTCACTGAATAAGGTAAAATAAAGATCTAGTGATATAGGCTTATTGCTTCGACCACAGAAGACATCTCAATAACCATAAGGAGTGCCCCTTTTATGCCTACTGAAAAAAAGATCTTTCTTTACGAGGCTGTGATTGCACAGCTGATTGCTTTTATGAAAAATAACCAGTATCATCCCGGAGACAAGCTTCCCTCCGAACGAAAACTGTCCACCCTCTTAGCCGTTAGCCGAACCTCCATCCGGGAGGCTCTTAAAACATTACAGGCAAAGGATATTGTCAGTATTCGTCATGGGAGCGGGGTTTATTTTAATGGCCCGGAAAATTTTCTCCTGTCAGGAACCGAAACTTTTGACAAAAGTCAGGAAACTTTTCATTTACTAAAGCAATTAGCACAGTCCAGAATGATGATTGAAAGTTTTTGTGCCGTAGAACTGGCTTCTACCTTAACTCCTCAGCAACTAAAAGAACTTTATGACGTTATCCAAAAGGAGGAAAGGATTTTGGGGTCCACACAAGATCATCAAGATGTCTTTATGTCGATGGAATTAGAACTCCTCCTGTCTCATTATTATGGAAATCCGATGATCCATGAAATGCATAAAAAAACATGCCTTCAGTGGCAACAATGTTTCTTATCCTTGGAATTAACGCCTTACCCTTTAGATCTTAGGCATCAGGATCATTTGGATATCATGAAGGCCATCGAATCCGGTCATCCTCCCATTATTGAGAAAGCTGTCAAAGGTCATGTTCAACGAACCCTCGCTATCTTGAATAAGCTTTTGAAACCTTAAAAAAACCCTGTTCTTCTGTTTTAACTTCTGTTAACAGAGTTTCAGGGTTTTTCTTTTTATCCTTTTTTTGCGGCTAATTCTTTCTGAACCTTTCCTACCAAGCCATCCTGATCAATAATAGATTGTATAAAGGGTGGAAAGGGTTTTGTCTGGTAGGTTTTCTGCTGGGTTTTGTTGACTATGGTGCCACCGGAAAAATCAACTTCCAGCACATCCCCTCTCTTTGCCTCTTTCACAGCCGCTTCGCATTCCAAAATTGGTAGCCCTATGTTAATTGCATTGCGGTAAAATATCCGAGAAAAAGATTCAGCAATTACGCAGGAGACACCGGTGGTTTTGATGGCCAGCGGTGCATGTTCCCGGGAAGATCCACAGCCAAAGTTTTTTCCAGCCAAGATTACATCCCCTTTTTCTACTTCCTTAGCAAAATTTTCATCAATATCTTCCATGCAATGGCTGGCTAATGCAGAAGGATCTGCATTATTAAGATATCTGGCCGGTATAATAACATCTGTATCCACATTGTTTCCATAGACAAACGCTTTTCCTTTTGCGATCATTGTTTTTCCCCTTTCCCTATACCATGTCTTCCGGACTGCTTATTTTTCCTGTCACAGCAGAGGCAGCTGCTACTGCCGGACTGGCAAGATATACTTCTGATTCTGTGTGTCCCATTCGCCCTACAAAGTTCCGATTAGTTGTTGATACACAGCGTTCGCCTTTTCCAAGGATTCCTGTATGGCCTCCCAGACAGGGACCACAGGTCGCCGTTGTAAAAACAGCACCGGCTTCGATAAAGGTTTCTACTAGCCCTTCTTTAACCGCCTGCAAATGTACTTGCTGTGACCCTGGAATAACAATGCATCGCAGGTTTTTTGCCACTTTTTTGCCTTTCAATACTTTTGCCGCCATTCTTAAATCGTCAATTCTTCCATTGGTACAGGACCCAATCACCACCTGATCGATTTTCACCTCTTTTGCTTCTTTCACTGGACGTGTGTTTTCCGGAAGATGAGGATAGGCTACCGTTAGCGGAATTTCCGAAAGATTGATCTGGTAGGTTTTTTCATATTCAGCATCCTCATCTGCCTGATACACTTGATAGGTTCGGTTGGACCGCTCCTTCAGATAGGCTTCTGTCCTCTCATCTACTGGAAAAATTCCGTTTTTAGCACCGGCTTCCGTTGCCATATTAGCAATCGTAAACCGGTCATCCATGGTAAGGTTTTGGATTCCTTCTCCCACATACTCCATGGATTTATATCTAGCTCCTTCCACTCCAATCATCCCAATAATATAAAGAATAACGTCCTTTCCACTGACCCACTCTTGCATTTTGCCGGTCACTTCAAATTTTAAGGCTTCCGGAATACGAAACCAGGTTTTTCCAAGTGCCATACCGCCTGCCATATCCGTTGAACCAACACCTGTCGAAAAGGCACCTAACGCACCATAGGTGCAAGTATGGGAATCCGCTCCAATAACCACATCCCCGGGGATTACTAAGCCTTTTTCCGGTAGTAACACATGTTCAATCCCCATTTCGCCTACTTCATAAAAATGCTCTAAATCCTGTTCCAACGCAAAATTACGGCTAACTCGGCATTGTTCCGCTGATTGTATGTCTTTGTTCGGTGTAAAGTGATCATGTACCACGACCACTTTTTTCCGGTCAAAAACCTTTGTTGCTTCCATCTTTTGAAAAACACTTACGGCTACTGGTGTGGTAATGTCATTTCCTAAAACCAGATCCAGGTTGGCTTCTACCAGCTCTCCCGCCGTAACCAATTCTTTTCCCGCATGATCGGCCAGTATTTTTTGAGTCATTGTCATTCCCATAAGACTTCCTCCTCGTATAATAAGTTTATTCAATAAAATATTGAATTAGTACTTGGATCCTGAAGCGCATCCCTGGATAATAGAACCAAGGAAAAGGATCTATCTGGGCAAAGACTAATTCCTCCTGTAGCTAGACTACATTTCGAAGACTGTCTCCCGGTCCACCGTTACACTGCAAACGCACAAGCTGTATCACCTTTGGTTCATACCGGCGATAGCAGTCACCGGGCAGCTTATGAGTTAAAGGATTCGAATACTCATGCGCGAGGTTGTGGTTATGCGTTGGGTGCCAGGGATACGCTTCAGGATCCAAGTCTT
>NZ_FNPV01000009.1:0-2141 GCF_900107405.1 Tindallia californiensis
TCATAACAGATGGAGTCAGTGCTTGGGTAGGGCTTTTTCCGTATGGCCAATATGCAGGTTTTGCCCTCGCTGAAATAACGAAGTTGTATACCGCTCGATATGACTATAACCATGAATTTGGATACGCAGATCGTCACGGTTGTTATGCTAGAGCCTTCTCCTCTCAGATTAAAAATCATAAACTCTATACCCCAACGATTATTGACGGAAAAGAACAAAAGGGATTGGTGAAACATACGGGACTACGTGCTAATCGTGGATATTTAGCAAAGGAAAGGGATAACGTCGAAGTGACCATATGGACGTACCAGTTACCTGAAGATATAACGGTGCTGACGAAAGGGCATGACAATGAAAACTTTTTAAGCGATAAGGATTTTGGCCTCCGAAGGATGCCTTTCCAGATCGCCAGGGAATATGTGTTGACCTTAGGTGATGTTCCTTATTATTTTGATAGTACGATTGAATCGGGTGGGTCGTGGTAGCTGATTCTTGTTAAATATGAAGCCACAGCGCCTAAAGCAGCGGCCCTTTTGGATGAAGCCTTTGATGACATTACCAGCGTCCTCCTATTCGCACTGAAGTATCGAAAAAGACTTCGAACCACCAATGGAGTTGAAGGACTCAATTAGGAAGTTAGAGGTCGTGAGAGAGTGATTCGAATCTTCCCGATTGAAGCAACTGCTATTCGCCTTCTGGGTGCTCTATTGATGGAACAGAGTGAAAATGGCAAACCGGTCGGAATTACTTCGAGATGGACCAATACCATCAAATGATGCAAGAACAGGCGCCAATTGAAACAAAAGTAGCCTAACATCGCTTTTTATTCCACGATCCGCTTTATCATAGATCAACAGAAGTTGCCGTTGAAATTACACACTAATTTGGACTTGACTAACACTTTGGAAAGGATGAATAAAATGAACTTGAAAAAACGTAACATCTTCATCACAACTTTACTTATGCTATTACTCCTGTTACCATTTGGAATGTTAGAAAAAGCGGAGGCCGTCACATCGGAACAATACTTTACCTTCGATGCTTCAACGGGAACTATTACAGGGTATGACATAGCAGGAGGAAAGGATCTGATTATTCCTAAGACGATAGGAGAGGTAAACGTCATTAGCATAGCTAATCATGCATTCTCTAACAAGCAACTGAGTAGCGTAACGATCCCTGACAGCGTCGCTAGTATTGGGACGAAAGCATTCTATAACAACCAACTGAGCAGTGTGACGATCCCAAACAGCGTGGCTAGAATTGGGTGGGAATCATTCGCTGACAACCAACTGAGCAGCGTGATGATCCCAGAAGGTGTTGCTAGCATAGAGAAAGCAGCATTTGCTAACAACCAACTGACCTCCGTCTCTATGGGAAACGGCGTTACCAGAATTGGAGAGAAAGCATTCTATAACAACCAACTGAGCAGTATGACGATCCCAAACAGCGTCACTATTATTGGAGATAGGGCATTTGCCGGAAACGGTTTGAATGAGAGTGATGTCATTCTTGGTGACGGGTACCCTTACTACTGGATCTATGGAAACGATAAAACGGAAGTAAGGGGTCATATTACTAGTGGGAATCAAGGTGTGCTGGTGATTCCAGACGGAGTCACCAGCATTGGGACTAGGGCTTTTGCTAACATCCAACTGAGCAGCGTCACAATTTCAGAAAGCGTCACTAACATTGGGCATGGTGCATTCGCTAATAACCAACTAAGCAGCGTAACAATCCCAGACAGTGTCATTAGCATTGGAGATAGGGCATTTGCCGGAAACGATTTGAATGAGAGTGATATCATTCTTGGTGACGGGTATCCTTACTACTGGATCTATGGAAACGATAAAACAGAAGTAAGGGGTCATATTACTGGTGGAGATCAAGGTGTGCTGGTGATTCCAGACGGCGTCACCAGCATTGGAAAAAGGGCATTTGCTTACAACCAACTGAGTAGCGTGACGATCCCAAACAGCGTCACCAAGATTGGAGATAGTTCTTTTGCTAACAACCAACTGACCTCCATCTCTATGGGAAACGGTGTTACCAGAGTTGGAGATGGAGCATTCTATAACAATCAACTGAGCAGTATGACGATCCCAAACAGCGTCACCAAGATTGGAGATAGTTCTTTTGCT
>NZ_FNPV01000009.1:2736-148557 GCF_900107405.1 Tindallia californiensis
TAACAACCAGCTGAGCAGTGTGACAATCCCAGAAAGTGTTACCATCATAGAGTCTGAGGCATTCGCTAACAACCAGCTGAATAGTGTGACGATCCCAGACAGCATCACTAGCATTGGAGATGGAGCTTTCTATAACAACCAACTGACCTCCGTTTCTATAGGAAACAGTATTACCAGAATTGGAGAGAGCGCATTCTACAACAACCAGCTGAACAGTGTGACGATACCAGACAGCGTTATCGGAATTGGTTGTGCTGCATTCTATGATAACCAGCTCACCTCCGTCTCTATAGGAAATAGCGTCACCAACATTAATTGCTTGGCGTTCGCTAATAACCAACTGAGCGACGTAACGATCCCAGACAGCGTTATAGACATTGGTTATGCTGCATTCTATGATAACCAACTGACCTCCGTCATCATAGGAAATAGCGTCACCATCATAGATTTTGAGGTCTTCGCTAACAACCAACTGAACAACGTGACGATACCAGACAGCATCACTAGCATTGGGAATAGGGCATTCTATAACAACCAACTGACCTCCGTCTCTATAGGAAACAGTGTTACCATGATTAGCTATAGTGCATTCGCTAACAACCAACTGAGCAGCGTGACGATCCCAGATAGCGTTACTAATATTGGTATTAGGGCATTTGCCGGAAACAATTTGAATGAAAGTGATATCATTCTTGGAGACGGCCATCCTTATTACTGGGTCTATAGAAACGATAAAACGGAAGTACAGGGTCATATTACTAGTGGGAATCAAGGTGTGCTGGTGATTCCAGACGGCGTCACCAAAATTGGAAATTTGGCATTTGCCGACAGTCAGCTGAGTAGCGTGACGATCCCAGACAGCGTCACTAGCATTGGGAATAGGGCATTCTATAACAACCAACTTAACAGCGTGACGATCCCAGATAGTGTCATCAGTATTGGGGCTCAAGCATTTGCTAACAACCAACTTAACAACGTGACGATCCCAGACAGCGTTACCCGCATTGGAGATAGGGCATTTTCCGGAAGTGATCTGAATGAGAGTGACGTAAGTCTTGGTGCTGGGTATCCTTACTATTGGATCTATGGAGACGATGAAACGAAAATTAAGGGTCATATTACTAGTGGGAATCAAGGTGTGCTGGTGATTCCAGACGGCGTCACCAGCATAGGGGATAGGGCATTTACTAGCAGCCAACTTACCTCCGTTACAATCCCGGACAGCGTCATTAGTATTGGAGATAGGGCATTTGCCGGAAATGATCTGAATGAGAGTGACGTGAGTCTTGGTGCCGGGCATCCTTACTATTGGATCTATGGAGATGATGAAACGGAAATAAGGGGTCATATTACTGATGGGAATCAAGGTGTGCTGGTGATTCCAGACGGCGTCACCAAAATTGTCGATGGTGCATTTACTAGCAGCCAACTTACCTCCGTTACAATCCCGAATAGTGTCATCAGCATTGGATATCAGGCATTTGCTAACAACCAACTGAGTAGTATAACGATCCCTGATAGTGTCACCAGCATTGGATATCAGGCATTTGCTAACAACCAACTGAGTAGTGTGACGATCCCAGATAGCGTCATCTACATTGATTATGAAGCATTCGTTAACAGGCAAGCCAGTCCATCCAAATTAACCATCAAAGGCACAATCAAATCTGCAGCTCAAACCTATGCCAATGAGAATGGGAATAGGTTTGTCTCGCAGTAATATGCTATAAATTTAAACATCTTCCCGAAACGCTTTTTGCTACTTTAGCAGAGGGCGTTTCTTTTATAAGCCTCCAACAAGAAAACATATCAAACACTCCGCGAAATACAACACCTTCTAAACAGACAATTAGAGTTTGAAGAATCTGAATGCAATCACAATATTCTACAAAAGAGATTTTCTTCATAAATCATGATTGATGCACACAACTCGTGTAAAGCTGTCCTCATTATAGGACTGGCGGAGTAAATGGACTTTGTCCACAGCAAACAGAAACGACCGGATAAAAAAACAATGGAAAATCGGTATTGGCACCGCCGAAGGCATTATGGCCGATACCCAGGTTCTTTTCGGGAAAGAAGACAACAAAACTTGGAACAGGCGTAAGATACCCAGTTGAAAATTCAAAAGCTGACCAAAGACATGGAAAAACTGAATTTTCATCAAGTACAGCTTGAGATTAAAGAAATTCCAATATGAACACCAAGGCCGTATCGAAAGGAGGCTGGCAAGACCGCTTTATGAAAACTTCTTAATCGTCAATAGCTACATAGAAAACAGAAGGTGAATTCCGACAAGAAAATATAGGAAAAATATAAGCCGTAAGCCCTAAAAATATAAAGAAGATCACAAACACGACAAAAATTGTGAATAAAAATGACAAAAATTGTCCAGACAAGCCACAAAAGCTATGCCATACTAATATAGTTAGCAAAATTCATCACTGCCTTATGAATTTTCTCTGTTGCTTTACTATAGAATGCCTCATAAAATTCCATGTTTAGATATAGAAATCTCAGTTCAAAATCAGAATAAATTTGTTATAACCCTTGTTGAGTATCCCTTTAGATAAAACAAAGCTATTAAACTAACCTTAACAAGAAGCGGTCAGCACCCCTTCAAAAAACTGATCACGCGAAGAACGACGTTTCTTATCTTCCAGGGAATAATCACACTTAAGCCTTTTATTCATCTGTTCCACACCGGTACGATCTTTATAAGCAATCATCCAAGCATCCGTGTTTCTGGGGACCTTGTTAAATACCTCAGATTGTCCTTTTCATAGGTATAAAAGACCCGACCATAATCACTGGGCGAACAATTGCGATCACACACTCCCCTGGCACATTATCCGATGGAAACCTGGGCAAACTCTTGGTAATCCTGGTGAGAAACCACATTTTGATTAAAAAATCACCATCTTGCTGAAAGATAGGCAATTATAGATGCCTTCAAGTGGCGATTGTGAAAAAAAGTTATACAACTTATTAAGGAGGGTCATCATGGCAAAATACGAACATACACTAACAGGTGATTTTGATGAAGTGCTTCAACAATTAGAAAATGATATTAGTGGTAATGGAATCTCCATGAACTTGGTGGATGCAAGTACTTACAGTTGTGGAGATATTAACATTGTAACCCGAGTGTATGACAAGTTTTTTATGCGAAACAAAAGCAGGGCAAGCTTAAGTTTGACTATTGTTGATGATGGAATGAATATTTTTGTTTCTGCAATAGGAGCGGGGGGAGGACAAGGGGCTATTTTCAACTTCGACTGGGGCATAGAAAGCGAAATGGTAGCAATAGTTAAAGAAAGCTTGAATCGAATAAATCAAACTTCGAAGGAGGAGGTCATTTGATAGATTCTTTTTCAGAAACTTTGATACTTGATAGGATTTATTGGTATTTAGCCATACCCTTTACCGTATTGCTAGTAATTCAACTAATCGCTACTTTTGCAGGGCTTGGTGGTGAAATGGATTTCGAAATTGGCGACAGTGATATCGATATTGATATTGATATCACTGAAGAAGGAGATTCCAAGTCAGGATTACAGTATTTTACTGTGAGAAATTTCATTGCTTTTTTTGCCGTATTCGGATGGTCTGGAATTACTTTTTCTCATGCTGGGCTTGGACAATTCACTACTATCCTTTTGTCCACAGTACTTGGTACTGCTATCCTGCTGATTGTGTCGGGTTTGTTTTACTCTATATCGAAACTTGCTCATAACGGCACTATGAACATACAAAAAGCAAAAGGTGCTACCGGAGAAGTATATCTGCCTATTCCACCAGGAAAAAAAGGGGTAGGAAAGGTTAGTATCACCTTCCAAGATTCTTTAAGAGAATTAGATGCCATGACAGATGAGGAGGAGATAATCCCAAGAGGAACAATGGTTGTAGTAACTGATATTGTAAGTAGTAGTGTTCTATTAGTAGAAAAATTAAACAGGAGGAATGATTAAAATGGGTCCACAATTAGGAGTTGTGTTATTAACGGTTATTGTAGTAATTATCTTTGGGACAATCGCTGCATTCTTTACAAGGTATAAAAAGTGTCCGTCCGATAAAGTTTTAGTTGTATATGGTAAAGTAGGAAAAGCCGGAGACGAAAACAGATCTTCAAAATGCATCCATGGTGGGGCATCCTTTATATGGCCATTAATCCAGAGTTCTGCATTTTTAGATCTTACACCTTTGTCTATAGAAGTAAACCTTCAAAATGCTCTTAGTAAACAAAATATAAGGGTGGATGTCCCTTCAAGATTCACAGTGGGAATTTCAACCGAACCTGGTGTAATGCAAAACGCAGCCGAACGTCTACTAGGTTTAGGTCTTGCAGAAATCCAGGAATTAGCAAAAGATATTATTTTCGGTCAATTGCGATTAGTTATTGCAACAATGGATATTGAGGAAATAAACACAGATCGTGATAAATTTTTAGATGCTGTTTCGAGCAATGTGGAAACAGAGCTTAAAAAGATAGGACTTCGTCTAATCAATGTAAACGTAACAGATATTAACGATGAATCCGGATATATACATGCTTTAGGAAAAGAAGCGGCTGCTAAGGCTGTAAATGATGCCAAAAAGAGTGTTGCTGAAAAAGATAGAGATGGGTCTATTGGTGAAGCACAAGCCAGAAGAGATCAGAGGGTTAAAGTAGCGGAAGCAGATGCTACGGCTGTTGAAGGTGAGAATAAGTCCAAAATTACGGTCGCTAACTCTGAAGCAGAGAAAAGAGAGAAGAGTGCGGAAGCAGAAAGAAAAGCAAGTGCTGCCGAAAAGGTTCAATCTGCAAAAGCATTGGAAGAAGCTTACTCTGCTGAGGAAGAAGCTGAAAAATCCAGAGCTAAAAGAGAAAAAGCTACAAAAGAAGCCGATGTGCTTGTTCATGCAGAAGTTCAAAAACAAAAACTTGAAATTGAATCGGAAGCACATGCCGAAGAGTTACGAAGAACCGCTAGAGGTGAAGCTGACGCTATCTTCAGTAAAATGGATGCACAAGCTAAAGGAACCAAAGAAATGCTTGAGAAACAAGCCGAAGGTTACCAAAAACTTGTCGAAGCCGCAGGAGGCATTCCTGAAAAGGCCGTAATGCTTATGATCGCAGAACGACTTCCAGAGCTGGTGAAAATACAAGTAGAAGCTATTAAAGGAATACAAATTGATAAAGTAACCGTCTGGGATAACATGGGTGGCGGAAAAGATGGAGGCAAACCAGCTACTGCCAACTTTTTATCAGGAATGATGCAGTCGTTACCACCTCTGCAGGACGTATTTAACAGCGCCGGATTAGATCTGCCAAATTATCTTTTACAAAACAAAGAAAGTCATGAATCACCTGTTAATTCCAACGAAACAATTCAGGATGAAGATACAGAAAACAAGGAAAAATAAGATTGTTTAAGTAACATAAAGAGAGGACGCTTATTGCGTCCTCTCTTTATGTCCTGACAAGTAATCGTCCACCTATATTACGAGCAAACGCTTCTTCCACCTCTATACAACCATAGAGATATTCAAAAAAATTAGGCTTCTGGTTGCTGGAAAGGCACTTTTCGAATATATCCTTTTCCAAAAGGAGTCAGGATAGACAGCCCAATAAAAAATAAAAGAATCCCAAAATACCAATTATAAGGAATAATTTCCACCGGGCTGATCAGCCCATCCGTAAAGCTTGCTACTACCAACAACTGGGCCCCATAAGGGATTAAGCCCTGTACCGTACAAGCGCATACGTCCAGCAAAGAAGCTGACCGACGAGGATCCACATCAAACTCATTTGATATTTCTTTTGCCAGTTTACCACTAATTAAAATGGCTACGGTATTATTAGCTGTGGCCATATTGGTAAGGCCTGCCAGACATCCAATACCCAATTCGGCGCTTTTTTTCCCTTTGATTTTAGAACGAATATTATAAATAATCCATTCCAGACCACCTTTTTCCGAAACCATATGAGCCAGACCACCCGTTAACATAGAAAGAAGAAAAATATCGATCATTCCTGTAAATCCTTCATAAGTTGTCTGCACAAAGCTTAATCCTGTAAAATCTCCATAAAATAAGCCAATTCCTCCTGCAATCACAATGCCTCCGGTGAGGACGGCAAAAACGTTGATTCCTTTTAAGGCCGCTCCTAGTACAAATAAATACGGCAGAATTTTTATGAGGTGATAGTGATACTGTTCCGCTTCTGGCAATTGATCCGGCCTTCCCAGTACAAGCATTACCACTAAGGTAACCATGGCAGCCGGGAAAACAAACCCTGCATTTGCTCTAAACTTATCCTTCATCGAAACCCCTTGGGTTCTGGTTGCCGCAATAGTAGTATCGGAAATAATCGATAAATTATCTCCCAGCATTGCCCCACCAATTAAAGCACCCAAGACCATCGGTAAATTAAGGCCACCTTTTTCTGCCAGTGATACAGCAATAGGTCCAACCGCCACAACGGTTCCCATGGATGTTCCAGTAGAAATTCCAATAAAAGCAGATATGACAAAGACACCGGCTACAATGAAATTAACAGGAATCAGCGTCAATCCTAAGTTGACCGTTGAAGCTACGCCTCCCATAGCTTCAGCTACAGAAGAAAATGCACCTGCCAAGAGATAAATCAGACACATAATAATGATGTTTTCACTACCGCAGCCTTTCACAAAAAGGTCAAATTTCTCATCTAAAGAACCTTTCATAATAAAAAAGGCCACTACCACCCCAATAGCCGCTGCAATAGGTGCTGGGAACTGATAAAAAGCCATGGGCACTCCAGCGATCTGCAAAATAATACCTGCACTCAAATATACCATTACAAATACAATTAATGGCACTAAGGCACTAAAACTACCTTTATTGATGTCGTTTTTCATCTAATTGTCCTCCTAAATTGTTTGAATAGGATATTTCCCATAATGCCAGGCTGCTTCCATAAACATTTCTATTTTTTCAATAGGTGTGTTCATGGGTATCTGACATCCTGTGCTTAAAATATATCCTTTCGGCGAATCGTGGCCTTTTCGGATGCATTCCTTTACGGACTCAAAAATCTTTTCTTTTGAACCAAAGTGAAGTACCTCCACTGGTGGAAGATTTCCGGTAATAATGACCTCTTTCCCCATTATTTCTTTGGCTTCTTCCAGATCTTCCACATTATCAATACTAAAATTTGAAATTCCTGCCTGCACTACATCTTCCCAAAGCCGTTTGCTTTTGCCACAAATATGGATTCCTGGAGCCCCGCCTGTTTTTTCTTTTATCTCATCGATATTCTTTTTCAAATAAGGAATCGAAAAAGCTCTAAACTGTTTGGGACTCATTAAACTCGTTGAAGACACAGGATCTGCAAAGCCTATGGATACCCCTAATTTGGCTACTTCTTGGATGTATCGATTATTCGACTCCGTCACTACTTCCATGACTTCATGCAAAGCTTCCGGCTTTTTTACCATCCACCGCAGTAACGTTTCGGTACCAATAATAGAAGCAGCCACACTAATGGGCCCTGACATGGCCGCCGATACATCCACTTCATGACCAATGGCATTTTGTGTTAATTCAATGGCCTTGATCAGTAAAGGTAGTTTGCCATCTTTTAACGGATCTGCCGGCTTTAAACCATGAATTTCTTCTTCTGATTGAATGGCTGGTGCTTTTAAGAAAGAAATATTGTTTTTAGGATACCCTACCTGTGCACCCATGGCTTCTGCCACCCCCCTAAGGCTGGTGGAGATGCTGACAGAGTCGTGTCTGAGTCTCTTAAACAATTGAATTTCCAATTCCGCCATCAAGGTAGCTGAATGATAGTAATCGTCTGCATTGATTCCAAGAAAAGGGGTCATGGTCACCCCCATATCTGGAACCGTAATCACCCGATCGATGGCTTCGCCTCTGGAAAAGGCAGCAACTCGTTCCTTCGGTGTCATTTCCTCCTTCATGCTACCCCTCCTTTCTTATTTGTTTGTTGTCCTGCCACCAAATACCAATTGTAGCATAAGCCTCGCCTTTCGTTAAATTAATATTCTGAATCAAATCTTCCTTCCTGATGGAGAAATGTAATAGATGTCCTTCTTCCTCTTCCTTTAATCTTCTAGCTTTGGAAATTCCAGAGAATCTCTGAAAAGTTTTTCATAATTAGGATGGGTGCTTAATTCTTTGTATTGAATTTCCTGAGCTAGTTTTTCCATTGCCTTTCGTGTATCAACAGCCATCAAGGCCATGTAAGCTCCGGTCTTAGAAGTGTTGCCTCCATAGCTGATTTTATGCTTCGTTTCTCTGGGCAAAATCCCAGTTTTGACTAAATGATCCGCTGACAAATGTGCCCCAAATTGTCCAGCTACAATGATTTCATCTAATTGATCCATGGTAATTCCCGCCTGATCCAAAAGAGCATAGAAGCCTGACAGAAGAGCCCCTTTGGCTAATTGAACCTGCCGAATATCCGATTGGGTAATATAAATGGGTTGATTGCCGTCGGCTATTAGAAACTCCCGCTTTTTTCCATTGACTTGAAGTCGATGGTACAAAGGATGCTCTTCTTCCAGCTCTGTTTTTTTAATAAACGCACCATTTTTCTTTACCATCCCACTCCGCAACAATTCTTTCGTAGCGGCTAGAATCCCGCTTCCGCAAAGCCCCACCGGTTCTGCATTTTCAATGACTTTCAATTTGATTCCCGAAGAATCTATTTCAATATCTTCAATGGCTCCTTTAGCCGCCCTCATTCCGCTGCTGATATTCATGCCTTCCAAGGCCGGTCCGGCAGCGCAGGAGCAAGCACTTAATTTCCCCTCATGAGACAAAACCATTTCTCCATTGGTACCAATATCAATGAGTAAAGTAGTTTCTTTTCTCTTCTGCAATTGACATGAAAAAACCCCTGCAACAATGTCCGCTCCTATATAAGCCGAAACAGAGGGCAAACAATAGATATTCATAGCCGGCAATTTTTGGAATCCAATAGCCGCTGCCTTCAACTCTTTTGACATTGTAAAGGCAGGTGCATAGGGAGAAATTCCAATAGATTCTGCCTTGATTCCCAGCAATGTATGTAGCATAGTGGTATTCGCCGCCACGGTCATTTCATATAGGTAAGCTGGATTGATGTGAAGTGTTTGACAAAGATTGATAATGGATTCCTCCAGCTTTTCTACAAGGGTTTTTTGCATTTCCTCTACGGCTGTTTTCGGGTTTTCAATTTGATAGGTAATTCGTGTTAACACATCAGAACCATAGCGATGCTGAGGATTGATCATAGAAGTAACACCCACCTCTGCACCAGTTCTGATATTCACTAGGGAAACCGCCATCGTTGTTGTTCCTATATCCACGGCAATACCATAAAGTTGGTCCGCTGTATCGCCTTTTTCCAACTGGTAGCAATGGCCATGGCGGCATACGATGGTTTGTATTTCCTGATAAGAAGGCACTTGTTGTAATAGCTCCCAGTCAAGGCTTTGTGCCTTTGCTGCCTTCAGTAAGCTCTCTTCCATAGACATTTGATTCTCTAAGCTTGGTCGTTGCACCTGTATTTTCTTTTTTTCTATTGACGGATTAAATTCAAATTCTGGTAATGCTCCTTGGGTTAACACCTGACAAGTCGATTCTTTCCCTAAGGTTTCTACCGTAATTTCCGACAAAGGATAGATTAAACAGGCTAGGCGTATGCCTTCTGTCAATTCTCTGGAGGACAAATGCTGCTTTTCTGTTTCCGTTAAATCCGTCACGTCACCTTTTATCAGTCGGACTCGACACTTTCTGCAGGTTCCTTTCCCATTGCAGGGATGATCGATAAAGATATGATGTTCTATTAGCTGTGTCATGAGATTTTTTTGAGGATCCATTTTAATACGTCTATTGAGATTTTGAATTAAAATTTCTTGCATCCTATCGCCCACCATCTTTAAGGCTTTTCAACATAGCTTGGACATTTTCCAGTGGCGAGTTCATGCCAAGGCCACAAGCCGGTGAGATTATATCCGCCCCGGAACGAAGGCAATTTTGGGTTAAGCTCATGACTTTATCCGGTGTTGAAAATTCAATGGAAAAGGTGCTGACATTTCCCATCACCAACCTATCAGGCAGGTTTTTTTTCGCATCCTTCATGGCCACCACCGAATCAAAACTAAGGACATCACTCTTCACCAGGTCTACTTGAGGGTATACTTGTTTCATCTGACCACAAATATGAACAATACTGGCGGCTCCTTTGTCTCGAATCGACTGCACCAACTGGTTCAGATAAGGAACCGTAAACTCTTGGAAAAGTTTTGGGCCCATGATTTCGCCCGTACCGCTGGGGTCTGAAATTGCAATGACATCTGCTCCAGCTTCCACCTGATGAAGGGCAAATTGAGTCAGTTTTTCTGTCACAAAGGCCATCATTTCATGAGCCTTGGAATTCTTTTTCCGTAATTCTTTGTAAAATACCACCGGCTCCATCACAGAACTGGCTGTACTGATAGGGCCCGTAATATTTCCAATCAGCGGCACCTCTGGATTTTTTTCTTTTAAAATTTGTAAAGCCTTTAGCACCACTTCCGACCTGCCACCTTCTGGTTTTGAGCTTTGAAGTGACCGCCAGTCGTCAACGGATTGAATCACATAATGAGTAACATGGGGTTCACAGTGATTGTCACCATAATCTACTAGGGCACCCATTTCTTCGGCTTCCACCGTCATACAAAAGGGAACGCCATAATTCTCAAAACAGTTTTCTTTGTATACCGCATCAGCAATTTCTGCCATCATCTTTGCATCCTGATGAGCTTCTATAAAGTTACTATTGCTTTTTTCTAACAGGTCGCTCACTACTAGGTTCATCATACCTCCTGGACAAATACAGGGAGGCCGGTCTATTTGCTCTCTGCTTAAAACAGCTTCTAAACGACTCTTAGGTGTCACCGTCCTACCTCCTCTCTGATTTTCTACCTTACTTTCAAGCTACTTGAATTAGTCTTTTCATCAATTTCACCGCTTCCACCGCATTGGTGGAATACCCATCGGCACCGATACTCTCTGCAAACTTTTTGGAAAGCGGGCCTCCACCAACAATCACTTTGACCTGATCCCGAATGCCAGCTTCTTCTAATAATTCAATAACCCTTTTCATTCCCTGCATCGTGGTTGTCATTAAGGTCGACATACAGATAAAGGTTGCTTTCTCTTGTTTTGCTGTTTCTACAAACTGTTGCAAGGGGACATCTCTGCCTAAATCTATCATATCAAAGCCTGCGGTTTCCAGCATGATTTTCACCAGATTTTTCCCTATATCATGGGTATCGCCTTCCACTACCCCAATCACTCCCTTATGCTTTATTTGATTGGCTGTTTCTTCTGGTAAATGGGGTCGTAAAAGTTCCAAGCCTTCGTACATGGCATCGGAACAAAGTAATATGTCTGTTACAAAATATTCTTCTTCATCAAAAAGGATGCTGGCGCGGTTCATCCCGTCTACCAAACCTTCCATAATGGCATCAAAGGCTGGAAATCCTGCCTCCAGATAGGCTTTACAGGTCTCTATTACTTCTTCCTCTTCCATTTCAACCACATGATCTGATAATTTCTTTAGAAATGCTTCTTTTGATAATTCCATATGATTACTCACTTTTTTCATCCTCCCAGGCTTAAACTATTATCGAAAGTTCTCAGGACTCAAAGGCCATTTTCCATACTACTATGATCCTCCACATTCCTTCAGACGAAGTCCTTTCAAGATTCTATTCTCTAAGTAAAAAGATCTGTTTTTAATACACATTTGACCCACAAAGTTAAAACTGGATACGGCCTCCAAGCATCCTTCACTGTAATGCATTGGTGCTGATAGGAAAAAATCTTCCCACTGGGCATATCCAGTGCCTACTAAGGCATAGGCGGTTTTAGGACATAAAATCATCATTGAGTTTTCTGATAACACTTGAGTGTCGATGGTTTTCATCAATGGGTAGGTGTATTGGGTAGCTATTTTTTCTGCCAAGTGAGGACCAATAATATTGGCACCGCCAACGGAATCTCCGTAGCTAAAAAGAGTCACACCATTTTTCTGAGCTTCTTGGATCAGCCGAAGGGTTTCTCCTCTTACAAAATCGAAAACAGCTTTCATCTGATCTGGTTTGCGTTTCAGTTCTTTAAATAAAACCCGGGCATCCATAAGGGTATTCAGAATAGTAAGGGGTCCTGACAGGTAAAGAATAACCTGCTCTCTTTGCTCTGCCAGCTTGTTACAAGCTTGTAACAGTTCCGATATTCTCCCTTGAGTAAAATTCATAGGCGGCAAAGCTAACAGGTCTTCTGCGCTCCGGCATACGGCTTCTCCACTACGTGTCCCAACGGTTTCATCTCCATATCGAATTCTCGCCCCAAGGGCTTCTCCTTCCACAGTATGGCAAAAGGGAAGTTCACAGTGAGGGCTTCCTGTATATTTTTTCACGGATAAAGCAATGTGCATCATGGTTTCACTTTCCTGATAAGCCTGGGGAAAAGAAAGGTTTAATTCATGGATGACTGGTTCTGGAAGGCCAGCCATATCATTGTTTTGACAGGGAAAATCATAGATTTTTTTCTCATGGAAATAGGTATGAATGGCTTCTTTTTCCAAGGAGGTGCCAATCAACGTAACCGCTGGAGGAATAACAGCTTCTCTCATTTCCCAATGAAATCGTTGTGGCGTATAATTAAAATGGATGGTTTTTCCCTCTGGTGTGGGTAAGTAGCCTTTGGCCCGACATACCTCCCCCCATTCCTTTTCAATGAATTTTGATTCCAACACTCGCAAATCTTCTTGAGTAAAAGGTTTTGCCTTTTTAAGAGTGGTTTTTTCCAACGCATCTGAACTATCCACGTTTTCCTGCCCACTGTCCAGGGATGAGGCTGTCTTCTTTGTCCTTAGCTGATTTTCCCTTAGAAAGGTTTCCAACAAGTCATTTTCCATGGTTAACCACTCTTCCTGAAGCATGAAGGCTTCTAGATTATGCTGGCGAAGCTTTCCGATGATTTGATCCATCTCTTCTGGTTTTTCCTTGTAAAACCGACTTAGCAGAATGATATCAGCGTGTTGAATTTGATCGGTATAAAAACTTCCCATGGATTGATGGTAATCATTAAAATCCTTGACATCTACTAAAACAATCACCGGCTGATAGTCAAAAACGATCTCTAATTGTGTTTCTATACGGCTTAATGCTTTTAGAATAGCCGATAAATGAGCAATGCCAGAGGGTTCTATCCAAATATGTTCTACTTTTTCTTCCTTCATTAGATACAAAACAGCCTTTTTCAGGTCCTTCGCAACGGTACAGCAAATACAGCCACCATAAACCTCCGTCACGCGAAAGTCTTTTTCAAATGCATATCCATCAATACTGACATCGCCAACTTCATTTTCAATAATACCTACTTTTTCTTGCGCAAGAGGCAGTATTTTTGTCAAAAATGTGGTTTTTCCAGCACCCAAGAAACCAGATACAATGCTTATTTTCATTTCAAAGCTCCTTTAAGTCTTTTTTACTTATGGAAAGATAGAGTTTTATCAATCCACCGTTAAGTGTACCACTTAACTCCTTTGGTATTCCAATAAAGATTGTTTATCTTTTTTTCTTCTCTCATTAATAATATCAATGTGAATCTTTTTCTTTTACGGTTACTCTCATAAAAAACAGTCTTAATCCACTTCAGAAAGTTATGATAATAAGCTCACCTCTTGCCAGTCCCCCCCCACTGGTTGTACAATAGGAGGTACAAGGAGAGAATTTGAATGAACTCGAAAAAACAAGTTTTAATCATCGCTGTTTATGCAGGAGAAATTATGTTAAAGAACGGTGCTGAAACCTACCGGGTGGAAGATACCATTACGAGGCTCTGTTATTCCAGAGGCTTTTCTTATGTAGAAACCTTTGTGATCCCTACCGGTATTTTTGTTAGTATTGATGCTAAAAACACGGAGGATAAAATGGCTTCTTATATAAAAAGGGTTCACGAAAGAAGCATCAACCTTCATAAGGTCGCTATGGTAAATGAATTTTCCAGAGCTTTTGTAAATCAAGATATTTCTATAGAAGAAGCAATGAATCAGTTAAAAAAAATTGACCATTGTTCCAGCTACCACATTGCTACCCGATCTTTTTTTGGTGGTGTGATCAGTGGTTTTTTTGCCTTGCTGTTTCAAGCTACACTTTTAGAAGCTTCCCTTGCTTTTGTCACCGGTTTGATCATTACTTGGTTTTTAACCAACCTGAATAGAGCAAAAATGCCCGTCTTCCTGGCTAATATTCTGGGTGGCTTTTTATTAGCAACCATCGCCAGCTTTTTCTCTTCTTTTTCTGCCCTCGTTGATATTGATAAGATTATCATTGGTGCCATTATGGTTATGGTTCCCGGAGTTGCTATTACTAACGCTATTCGTGATTCTATTCTGGGAGATCTACTTTCCGGATTGGCAAGAGCCGCCGAAGCTGTAATCATTGCTGTTTCCATCGCTTTTGGAGTAGGTGCTTCTTTGCAGATATGGCGGTTAGCTGAAAGGATGATCCTATGATTTATTTTCTTAATTTCATCTATGGATTTATGTGTTCTGTAGGTTTTGCCGTACTTTTTAATGTTCCCAAAGCTTCTGTTATAAAAGCTGGCTTCAGCGGTGGCGTGGGATGGGCCATTTATTATTCCATGGTTCAGCTGAATCTGTCCGTTGTTATTTCTACCCTTATTGCCTCCATGGGCATTGCCGTTCTGGGTGAATTCTTTGCTGTTATGGAAAAACAACCAGCCACCTTATATCTGGTGCCCGGCATTATTCCTTTAGTTCCTGGCTTTGGTGTTTATTATACAATGCTTTCCCTTTTAGAGCAAAACTACGAAAGAGCGATTCAACAGGGCGTGGAAGCTGTTTTAATTGCCGTCCTCATCGCTGCCGCTCTAACCATCGTTCTCTCTGTCAATACCTATCGAAAAAAGCGCCATGGATAAAAAAAGTATTATCCTTGACGCTTTTTTATTTCAGTTCCAATAGTTTATTGGACCATTCAATGGAATGCTGATATACATCAGACAGATTCAGTTCTTCTTTCCCATTTTTCAACATATCATCCCGACTGACCAACTTTCCCTTCTCAAAGTTCAAAATGAAATGAAGCATTTCCATCACTTTACCACCTTTTCGAAGCAACGCCTTTTCAACTTCAGGAGACAAGGGCAATTCTTCTGCCAGAATTTCAAAGGACTTACCCGTGATGGCATCTAGTTCAGAAAACAGGCCAGCCAAAAAGAAGTGGCTTTTTTTGTTCTTTTGATGCTCAGCAATCATTTCCATCATCTTTGCTCGAATCAGGCTATTGGTAATCATTTCACTATTTTGGTTGAATTTTACATCCTGTAACATCAAAATGTAGATCCATTTCCGTATGCTTTCCAGCCCAATCCTGACCATGGCTTCCTTCGCTGTATCAACAGGAAACTTCGAACCAAATTGGATGGTGTTAGCCAGTTTTAAAAATTTATAGGTCAGTGAAAGGTCATTCTCTATTTTTTGTGCAATCAGATCATAGTGAGGATCTTCTTTATTGAGTTCTTCAATCACCTGTAATAAGACTGGATTAAAAGGTTGTACTTCCTTCCCTTTCATCATAATAGGTTTACTGAAAAAGAAGCCCTGAAAAAGATGGTATCCATACCCTGCCAACTCATCAAATTCCTCTCTTGTTTCCACTCTTTCCACCAACAATATTTTGTTTCCATACTGCTGAACCAGTTTTTGATGTTCTGCCGGCGAATAGCTGCCATATTCCGTTTTAATAATGCTTGCCAAAGGAATCAGTTCTTCATAACCTTCTCGAAAAACAAAGTCATCCAGTGCTAAAAGATATCCTGCTTCCTTTAATTCCTGACAGGCTTCTACCAGTTCTTTGTCTATTTCAACATCTTCCAGTATTTCAACAACGATCAACTCCTTCGGCAAAAGCATAGGGATTTTGCTGACAATCAAATCTCTGGAGAAGTTAATAAAGAGCCTTTTATTACTGGAATATTCTTGTAGACCAATGCTTAGAAAGGTGTTGTTAATCAGTTCTGCCGTTGCTTCTGTGTGGTCTGTCCCCATAAACCGATTTTCTTCTGTTTTTCGATGCAGCAATTCATAGCCAAAAACTTCTTCCTTCCTAGTAAAAATAGGCTGACGAGCCGCATATACGTTCATCCTACCACCTCCGCAACTTTTGAATGCACTTAGGCACACCCCTCTTTTTTACTTCTAAAAAGGTCCTTACTTCTTCTAAAGATACCCTCACTTCTTTCAGTCAATCAGTTACTTCTTTTTCAAAAACACTTTTTTGTTTTCGTCAACACACTGAACCTTTCCCGTTTCTTTTGCTTTTAATATTGCAAAAAGACGCCATCACTCCTTCTTGTGATATTGGCGCCTTTTCTTCTATTTTCATTTTTAGTCTACATGCTTAAATCTAGCTGTAAAGAATCGTAATACCGGTGATTCATAAACGAATTCTAACCCTTTTATTTTCTCACGTTCCTGATAAAGGTCAATAATGGCGTCCGCCACCACTTCTAAGTGTGCGTAGCTGTAAACCCTTCTTGGAATGGTGAGTCTAACGAGCTCAAGGGCTGGTTTGTGATGATTGCCCTCTTTATCTCTACCTGCAGATACAATGCCACGTTCCATGGTTCTTACACCTGATTTAAGATAAATTTCTGCCGCTAAGCTTTGGGCTGGAAACTTTTCCTGTTCTAAATGAGGCAAGAACTTCCTTGCGTCTAAAAATACCGCATGTCCTCCAATAGGTCGTACTACTGGAACTCCTGCTTCGATTAATTTATCTCCTAAAAACTGGACTTGTGAAATTCTGTGATGAATATAGTGATAGTCTATCGCCTCATAAATTCCTCGAGCCATGGCTTCCATATCTCTGCCAGCCAGTCCTCCATAAGACGGCATGCCTTCGTACATAACTACCATCTGTGTTGCTCTTGTATATAATTCTTCATCATTCACTGCTAAAAATCCGCCGATGTTCACAAGGCAATCTTTCTTGCCGGACATGGTGCAACCGTCACTATAGGACATCATTTCCTTCAGAATATCTGCAATGGATTTGTTCTCGTATCCAGCTTCTCTTTTTTTGATAAAATAGGCATTTTCAACGCATCGGGTTGCATCAAACATTACTTTTATATGATGTTTGCCTGCCAGTGCATAAACATCTTTAAGATTTTGCATGGAAACTGGTTGTCCACCAGCTAAATTTACTGTCACTGCCATGCAAATATAAGGTATTTTTTCGGCTCCCACTTCTTCAATGAGGGATTTCAATTTGTCCAGACAAATATTCCCTTTGAAGAGATATTCAGAATCTGAGTCATGGGCTTCATCAATAATAACATCTCTAAAGGTGCCACCATTTAGTTCCTGATGTGCTCTTGTCGTTGTAAAATACATATTTCCAGGAATATAATCTCCTGGTTTTATGGTTAATTGGGAAAGAAGGTTTTCCGCTCCCCGACCTTGATGGGTTGGAATTACATATTCGTATCCATAAACTTCTTTCACCGCTTTTAGTAAATTATAAAAGTTTTCCGAACCGGCATAGGCTTCATCGCCTAGGTTCATCCCTGCCCATTGATCGTCACTCATGGCCGTTGTTCCACTATCTGTCAGCAGATCAATGTAAACGTCTTTCGACCTTAAGAGAAAGGTATTGTATCCAGCTTCTTCAATTGCTTTTTTTCTCTGTTCCCATGTGGTTACTGCAATAGGCTCCACCACTTTTACCTTATAAGGTTCTGCAACATATTTATTCAATGCTTATTCACCTTGCTTTCTTTTAGAGTAAGTTATCTTTTCACATTACCACTCCGGCCAGTTATGCCCCCCTCTTTCCGGATCACTCGAATTTTTTAGCCAGGAATTTGTAGCAAATATATCAATCTTCTTAAAATTATAGCATATTCTGCGAATGTTTACAATTTTATTTTATCACTTAAAATAATTTAGTAAATCTTTCCCACTTAGAAAATTTATTGTCCTAAGAAAAACATCTTGGCATACACAAGATTTTACTCTTTGTTTTCTACCAGCCGATCATCTGCCAAAACTGGATTGCTTATTTCCATCTCTCGCGACAACTCTAAATTTGTTTCAAAACAAGGAAAATTATAATGATTTTATAGTATTCTTATTTATTATCTCAAAAATATCATTTTTCCTAATATTATCAATATCGATATATAGTTAGTAACATTTTTATTTCTGACATTAGTGATGTAACTTTCCTTAAACAACAAAATATTCACAAGAGATTACAAGTCCTGTGAATATTTACCATTCGTTAAAAGCAACAATGGTTTTGGGTCTGCATCTATCTAAATCCCTACTCTGCTGCCGAAACATCACTTGTTTGATTCACATAGTCTTTTATTTTCGCCACTTCTATACACTCCACGCCAGACTCTCTTGCTGAATTTGCCACATGGTTGAATAAACGCCTTTTTTTGAAAGTAATTCCTCATGATTCCCGCTCTCCACAATGCTTCCGTTTTCCAGAACAATGATTTTATCAGCATTAGCCACTGTGCGCATACGATGCGCAATCATTAATACGGTTTTGTTGCGAGTAAGTTCAGAAATAGCGACTTGTATTTTTGTTTCATTTTCAGCATCAAGAGAAGCAGTAGCTTCATCCAGCAAAACAATCGGTGCGTCTTTCAGTAGCGCTCTCGCTATTGATATGCGCTGTCTCTCTCCTCCAGAAAGAGTCTCCCCATTTTCTCCCACAACGGTGTCATATCCTTTTGAAAGTTTATGAACAAAATCGTGACATTGAGCCAACTTCGCTGCCTTCATTATTTCTTCCTCTGTTGCATCCATTTTCCCTATTTTGATATTATCTCTGATGCTAGCATTAAATAAAACAACCTCTTGAAACACAACGGAATAGCTTTTCAGCAATGTTTCCGGTTCAACGTCTTTGATGTCATAGCCGCCTAACAAAATCTTTCCTTTGTCTGTGTCCCAAAAACGAGCTGCCAGTTTTGTTGCTGTACTCTTTCCTCCACCGGAAGGACCAACCAAAGCCGTTATTTCTCCTTGCTTAGCCGTAAAGGAAATCTGCTTTATTACCTGCTTTTCATTATGATAAGAAAAATCAACATTTTTGAAGGTAATATCATAGTTCTCAGGATCAAAAATGGTCTTTCCACTTTGAGCAGGCAATGCTTCCATTTCTCTCATACGCTTAATACGAACATCCAAATAAAATAGGACTGCCAGATTGGACAGCACAATGTCCAAAGGAGAATAAATTCGTGATGCTACCATTAAAAAAATTAAATAGGTGAACAGGTCTATGCTTCCAGCTGCCATGAATTTTGCTCCTACAATGATCACGCTGACTAGTCCCAGCTTCAGAAAACTTTGTGCAATGTTAAGAAGTCCGCCCACCACTAATTCTCCACGTATAAGCTGGCTTTCGTATTGATCAATTGTTTTGTACAAGTTATTTAGGTAAGTTTTTTCTCTGTTGTAGGATTTTATTTCCTGGATTGTTTCCAAACCTTCCTGTATTTGTTCGCTTACATTTCGTTTGAACCGATAACCAGTCTTAAAGGATCTTAACTGAATTTTTTTCGATAACAGGATAATTCCTATCGCAAAAGGCGCTACCCACAATAAAGCTAATGCCAGAGGCCAATGATAAAACATCAGTCCAAGAGCCATAAAATGAACGCTGATGATGGTTGCTATCAGCTGCGGTACAGCATGCGAAAAGGTATGCTCTAAATCCGTACTGTCCTCCATGATGGTTGCCGTCAGGTCTGACAGGTTTTTGCCACTAAAAAATGCCAGCGGCAATCTTCGAAGTTTTTCAGCCAATGTTATTCTCCGGTTGGCACTTTCGTCATAAATACTAACAAAAGTGCTTTTATATTGAAAGATAGCCACCCAAAACATTATTGCCATAAATCCGATCCCAAGCAATAAATAATATCCCACTCCACGATTATTCATATCACTTGCGCCAAAGGCGATATTTAAGTACTCTTCCAAAAAAACAACCGTAAATACTACCGGTAGCATCAAAGCTATATTCAGCACTATGGACCACACAGTCCCTTTAATAAAGTCAAGAGCACCCTGATGAGACAAAGCAAATCGATTTTTCACGGCATTAATCACAATGGTTTCTCCTTTCCAATTTTCCAATCCACGGCCTTTTGATATTCTTCCCACATAGTTGAATATACATTTTCCTTTTTTAGCAAAGTTTGATGATTTCCTTGTTCAACGATTTTTCCTTCTTTCATCACTAAAATCTTATCAGCCGAAATAACGCTGTTTAATCGATGGGCAATCATGAGAACCGTCTTCCCTTCTGTTAGTTTTCGAAAAGCTTGTTGTATCAAATATTCATTCTCCGGATCCGCAAAAGCAGTAGCCTCATCCAAAATGACAATTGGTGCATCTTTCAACATAGCTCTGGCAATAATAATTCGTTGCTGCTCACCTCCTGAAAGATAGGTACCCTGGCTGCCAATCATTGTTTGATATCCATCCGGCAGCCTGTCAATTATCTCTTTGCACTGTGCCATTTCTACAGCTTTTTCTACAGCTTCCATCCTTGCTAAGGGATTTCCATAGGTTATATTTTCCAGTAGGCTGGTCTTGAAAAGACGATTATTTTGAAAAACAAAGGAAACATGTTGCATTAGCTCGTCAGGGCTAATATCCTTCACGTTTACCCCACCAATCATCACAGCTCCCTGATCAACATCCCAGAATCGAGGAATCAGTCTCGCTATGGTTGTTTTTCCGCTCCCAGAGCCTCCCACCAATGCTACCGTCTCACCTTCCGCTATATCAAAGGAAATATCTTCTACGGCCTTTTGGTTACTTTCCGGATAAGAAAAGGTTACATGATCCAATTGTATACCGTACCGTTCTATTGGTTTTGGGGTTTTCGAAACAACTAATCCTTCTGCATCAACTAGATTTTCAATTCTGTTGATAGCTTCTCTCGCCTGTCCAACGGCTTGATTCAAGTGCATACTCCGCATAATACTTTGTGCTAATGTAGGAGTGATCAGGATGTATAAAAAAAGATTGAGAATAGTCGCTTCAACATTTCCTGTATGGTTAATGATGATTATTACTACTGGTACCAGCACAAATACAAAGCTATTGATAATGACTGTATAGGCTGACATTGGTTTTTCCCACATTTTCGCATAGTTTGATACCATAGTCTTATAATCAGTAATACTTTTGTGAAAATGTTTAAAAGAAAATACGGTTTGCTGGAATACTTTTACCACCGGAATGCCCCGCACATATTCAACAGCTTCGGAATTCATATCTTCCAAATAGGTCATATACCTTTCCATAAAATATTTGCCTTTTTTCCCCATCATAAAACCCATGATAAATAGCGACATGATAATAGGAGCTAAGCAAGCCAGTCCTAATCTCCAATCAAAGACAAAGATCAATGTCACAATGGTGATCGGTATCATTAAAGTAGCTGCCAAATCTGGCATTTGATGGGCTAGAAACACATGGGTCACACCTGCATTGTCATCAATGATTTTGCGGATTCGCCCTGTCGTATTTTGATTAAAAAACCCTAAAGGCATTTCTATGACTCGTCGCATCGCTTCCTTACGCAGATTAACCTCCACCCGAAAAGCTGTTAAGTGCGAAAATGACAATGCGATAAAGTATAGAACAATGCTGGCAATTGCTGCTCCTACAGACCACCAGGCAAAAATAAGAATCAAACCAGGAGAATAATAAGATCCATTGGTAAACAGTTCTCGAATAATAAACCAAATCAGTAAATACGGTACAATTCCAGCAATTGAACTAATAGCGGCTAAAAACAAGGCTGCCGGCATTAACCCTCTGCGACCTTTCATATATGGGTTTAACTTTGCTAAGGTATCCATTTTTTTCCTCCCTTTATCATTTCCTTTATAATCTCCTTTATACAGGTTTGCTTCTTAGAAAAATCCTGTTTATCTAATAGAAGTTTTACACTTCTTCCTTTTGCATCAATAGCATTAACTCTTCTTTCATCATTTTACGCAATGAATCCTTATTTCTCATCAATCGATCCGGCTCCGGTAGGATATTCTGAAAAAAGGTAACACCGTTAATCCACCGACTCATAAACAATAATTGCTGATGTTTATCGCCCTTATTTTCTATCGCCAACCGATGACAAAGACCCTTTAGAAAAGATTGTTGTAATTGCTTATATTCAGCTTCTACCTCCGGATCAAACGGAATTAAAGACATAAAGATGGCAAAAAGTTTTCTTTCCGGCGTTGGTCGGCACATTTTGTCAATAATCGCATCTAACAGCTTATCCAACTGTTTGTGTGGACAAGTTTCTTCTTGCAGGATCTTCTGATTGATATCAATTTCCAAATAGGCTTCGTTATGATACCTCATAATGTCAAAAAGAATATCCTTTGGCCGGCGATAGTAATGGTATAATCCACCTTTAGATAAACTTGTCCGGCTGATGATATCTTCCATGGTTGCTTTGTCGTAACCTTTTTCTAAAAACACTTCTTTCCCTGCCTGCCAAATTTCCTTTTTCCTTTCTTCACTGGTTTTTCTCACTCACGTCACCCTCTCTTACCGACGCATTCGTCGGTTCACATGCAAAAAAATATTTTATTGATAATGATTTTCATTATAGCTTTCTTCTTTTTGCCTGTCAACCTCTGTTTTCTTGCGCCAAGGGATAATATCCTCCAAAACAGCTACAGTCCCTATTTTTTCACAGCCCTACCTTTTTTTCACAAAATATTGTATTATAAAGGAAAATGATATTCATTGTTGACTTCCGTCAATAATAATTCAATAAGGAGCCACTGGATATGACCACTATCAATATACTAATCGTCGATGATGATCATAATATTTGCACCATTTTAAAAACCATGCTTGAAAAGGCTGGTTATTACTGTTCTTGTGTCCACTCTGCTAAAGAAGCCTACGAAGAAATTCTGCATCAATTCTGGGATTTAGTTGTTTTAGATGTGATGCTTCCTGAATCAGACGGGTTTGAAATTTGTCGCGACCTTCGAAAAACTCATCAGATGCCGGTGCTTTTTTTAACCGCTCGAAACAATCATCAGGATATGCAAAGTGGTTATCTATCAGGAGCCGATGACTACCTTACCAAACCCTTCACAGAACAGACTCTTTTATGGAAAGTTCATGCGCTTCTTAGACGCTACCTTGTTTATGAAGGAAAGCAAACGCCTGAGCCAACCAGCAATCATCCTTCTTCTGTTCAGTCGCTGGCCAATCATTTAACGGATATCGAATACCGTATTTTACATTTTCTGGCATCTCATGTAGAGGAATGTTGTTCTATACAGACGATTTATGAAGCCGTCTGGGAGGAGGCCTACTGGGAAACATCCAGAAACACGGTAATGGTTCACATTTGTGGACTAAGAAAAAAGATTGAAGCCTTTCCTTTATTGCCATATCAAATACGAACGATCTGGGGAAAGGGGTATCAACTTGAACATGTTAAAAAGTACTATTCAAAACTCCATCCTTCATAAAGTAATTTTTCCACTGATGGCTACCATTCTCCTTTTTCTCATTGGATGGTATTTTCTAGCCAGATGGATACCTTCTGTTTACACGCTCGACAATCAAGCTGAAAGAAGATTATCCCATTATGCCATTGATTTTCAACGATTTGTTTTGGACGAAAGAATTCGTAGCACTGATGATTATCGTATCACAGTTTGGGCTGATCAAAGAAATTATCTGGTACTGGCTCCATCTTCTTCTTATGACATTGTTTCTCAACCACACGCAACCTTTACTATCGATTTTTTTGACCAATCCCAATCGGTTCGATTTCTTTATCTGACAAATATGGTTTACCGAGATAAAGCCGCTATCGGCGCTGCTGCTTTGGTGTTAGGCTTATGGATCCTTGTTACTCTCTTTTCCCTTAAAAAACAGCAACAATCCTTAGACCAGATCAAAAGTCAGTTAACGTCATTAACGGAGGGAAGGCTGGAAAGCATAGATTTTTCCTGTTCCGATAAAAAACTTTCTCCTTTGATTGATGAAACCAGGAAACTACATGCACAATTGGTTAATCATCAAGCAACAACGTTGCAATATCAAAAGATGATGGACGATATCATGGGATCTGTTTCCCATGATTTCAAGACGCCTTTAACCGCTATTGTCGGATACCTAGAACTCATGAAAACCACCTCGCCTCAAGTATCCATGTATGCTGCCACTGCTTTGACAAAAACCGACTACCTGCTTCACTTAATTGATGATGCACTCTACTATTACAACGCTTCTGCCCGCTTAGATCAAAAGGAACATGTTACGAAAGTAAACGGCGTTGACGTGTTTCGTCATTTCTCAGCTTATGTTTCCAGTGCTTTGCCGGATCATTATCGTATCCAGGAACGCTTAACGGATGATCCGGCAGAGATATGGATGGATGACTTTATGATGACACGTCTTTTTGATAACTTGCTTTCAAATCTTATGAAACATGCGGATCCTTCCTATCCTATCAAACAAATTAATTATATTGATCATGGATGGCTTGTCTTTGAGCAAAGAAACCACCGTTGCCCCAGCGCAGAGAAAAACAAAAGCACTGGTCTTGGTCTGAAAACCTGTCATCGAATCATGACCGCTCATAAAGGTGTTTTCGAAAGCCATCTCATAGGGTCTCTGTATACAACGACGTTAAAGTTTCCTTTGCATCATGAAACTTTTGAACTAACCCCGTGATCCTTTGATATGGTTTTTACAACTCGATTTTTTGAATAGTTTAGCAGGATGCAGCCTGATATGATAAAGCTTCCACCAATAAGCACGAAAGAACTAGGTACTTCTTTCCACAGGAGAAATCCCCAGATTCCGTTAAAAACAATGCCCACATATCGTACAACCGTAACCAGAAAAGCATTTTCATGAGTAAAAGCTCTTGTCAAGTATATCTGTGCCAGTAACGAAATAACTCCAATAAAAATCAGCGCTATCCATTGGTCAACCGATGGCCACACAAACTCTTTTATCATCAGTGGAAAAGATGTGATGCTGGCCATCAACATAAAGTAAAAAATAATTTCTGTGGATGGATGTCCCTCTTGTCCAAGATAGCGAATGCTAACAGCGGATGCACCTGCAAAAAGAGCAGCCAGTATTCCCGCTATGGCCCACAGGGTAAAGGAAGTAAAGTTCCAAGGAGCAATGGCCGTAATCGCTCCGATGATAATAACAGAAATAGCAATCTTAGTTCCCGGCAAACCTTTTTCTTTCAACAACACACGAGAAATAATGTATACAAATAATGGTGATAAGTTTACTAAAATCATTGTGTCGATTAAGGGAAGTTTTGATAATGTCAAAAAGTAGGCTATCATATAGAATCCTCCAAGCATGCCTCTTAAAACGAGGATTTTCCTATTATGCTTTGATAAGCTAATCTTTTCTTTTTTCATAATCATGCTTACAATTATTAGTCCTATGATACTTCTAAAAAAAACAATTTGATGGGAAGAAACAGAGGCCGATGTTGCTTTAACTAGAACGTTCATAAAACTAAAGGTCAATGATGAAGCCACCGCATAATAAATTCCAGTATTAGGCTTTTCCAATACTTATCCCACCGCCTTACTGGGTTTCACTGGCGTTACCGTCATGAATCCGCTGCTGTTGGTGCTGACATCCACTTCTACCTGGTAGGCTTTTTCAAGAAGTTTTATGTCCAAAACCGCTTCCGGCTTTCCTTTTTTTACAGCATACCCTTCGTTTAATAGGATCATTTCATCGCTGTAACGAGCAGCTAAAGCCAGATCATGTAAAACAATCACCGTAATTCCCTGAGTTTCAGTACAATACTGTTTTGCAATTTCCAACACCTGTAATTGATGTTTTAAGTCCAGTGCACTAGTAGGCTCATCCAAAAGCAAGACCTTAGGGTTTGAAACAAGAGCCTGAGCCATAATGACCATTTGTTTTTGTCCCCCGCTCAGTTTAGAAAAGGCTTGCAAACTCAAAGCTTCCAAGCCTAACTTTTCTAAAATATCTGCCACAGCTTCTAAGTGAACGGATTCTACTTTCCAGGATAAATCTTTCACCCTGCCCAGCAAAACCATTTCAAATACGGATAAGTCTGTCTGCATCGAACTGGTTTGAGGAACATAAGCAATCTGGCTTTTGTCCACTTTTTTTCCTTGCTCATCCACAATATCAATATTTCCTTGATAGGTGTTCAATTTTGCAATAGCCTTAATTAATGTTGTTTTTCCAGTTCCATTAGGTCCAATAACCGCTACCAGTTCTCCACCTCGAAATTCAGCAGAAACCGACTTCAGTACTTCTTTTTGCTGAAAAGAAACGGCTACTTGACTAAGCTTCATTTGCATCACGAGGACACCCTCCTTAAAATCATATAGCATAAAAACGGAACCCCTATTAAAGCGGTTACGATGCCAATGGGAATAATAATGCCGGGCACTACTATTTTCGATACAATCGAAGCGGCTGCCATCAATAGTACGCCCATCATCGATGCCATGGGTGCTAAATAACGCTGATCTTCCCCTACCAGCATACGAGCAAAATGAGGAGAAACCAGCCCTACAAACCCAATTGTTCCAACAAAAGAGACAGCTCCCGCTGTTAAAAAAGCACTGATTACAAAAACGTGCAATCGCAACCGGTCAGTATCAATCCCTAAGCTTTTCGCTCTTTCTTCTCCTGCGGAAAGTGCCGTAAGGCGCCATGCGTACCGTGTCAGAATAAAGGCACATATCATAAAAATAGCTCCGCTCACAAATACCCCTGTCCAAGAAGATTTCAAAAGGCTGCCGAACATCCAGTACACAATTTGACCTGCAACCTCCGGAGTCGATCGAAACTGCACCAATGAAAGCAGTGCTTGAAAAAGAAAGTGAATAACAATCCCAAAGAGAATCATGGATTGTGCCTGCATCCCTTTGATACGACCGATATAATAAATGGATAAGGTTGAAATCATTGTCATGACAAAAGCAATGACCGGTGCATTCACCCAGCTAAAGGAACCTCCAAAGGGAAATCCTGTAATAAAGGCAATGGCTGCTCCAAAACCTGCCGCAGAAGACACGCCTAAGGTATAGGGGCTTGCCAGCGGATTAGATAAAATGGTTTGCATCTGGCAACCGGCCAAACCCAAAGAAGCACCTACGCATAAACAAATTAATGTCATCGGGAGTCTAACGTTCCATATAATTGCCGTTAGAATACTGTCGCCCCCAGGTCCATTTAGTAACCCTTCGATTACTTCCTGCAAGCCAATTCCAGATGCTCCTACCATCAGGTCTGCCATCAACACTATAATGATCGACACTAACGTAACACCAAAAATAATACGCCGCTTCCCTGCGATCTGATGATAGGTTGCTACACCCCTAGCTTTCATACTTCACCATAAATGTCCCTTCCGGGGTAACTGGTAAATATTGTTTGTAAAAATCCTCAAGATTCTCTAGTGGGTCAATATCTTCAAACAATTCCGGATAAATAGATTTTGCGATAAATTGTAAATAGACAAAATCATACACACTTCTTAACCCTGCATGATCTACGGCATAAACATCCCCTTGCTCAATAGCTTTTATCCTTCCCCAGCCTGGTCGCTTCGTATAGGGCTCAATTCTTTCCATGGTTTCTTCCGGCTGCACATCAAACCCGACCTTGACTCTGTTCCCTGTATCATTTACCCAACGAGATCCTGCCAGAAAGATAACTTCCGGATTTTCTGTCAAAATATACTCCGGACTTAAAGCACCAAAACTTTCAATGCGATCCGCTGCAATATTATTGCCTCCTGCCATCATCACAAGACTACCCCACATATAAGGTCCATAGCTGTTCCCATATTCTTGAGCACCAAGATTTCCCAACTCTACATACACCTTTTTCTTTTCGTCTTCTGTTAGTGATTCCACCCGCTCCATTACTTCTAAAACTGATTCTTGATAAAGTTTATTAATTTCGGCCGCCCTTTGTTCATTACCTGTCACTAATCCAATAATCTGAGTGCTTTCCAGATGACTTTCCAATTGCTGTGCATTATAATCCACCACTACTACGGTGATTCCGGATTCTTCAAGCTTATGAATATTCTCTCCCAAGGTCTCATATTGAAAAGGAGCTAAAATGGCCACATCCGGCTTTAAGCTCAAGGTAGCTTCCATGCTGAAGGATCCTTTGTACACAGAACCCGTATCAATAATATTTTCTAAATGATCCACGGCTGATTCATAGGCCATATACTGAGCATTAAAGAAATCTTCCCATTCTCCTTTTGCAATGCATACCACGTTATCAAAGCTACCGTTAATGGCGTAATAGCTTTCGGCATAAAATCCTAAAAAGACTCTTTCAGCAACATCTTCCAACACCACTTCACGTCCAGCTAAATCTGTAAACTGAATATCACGGCTCGTCTCTTCTTCCACTAGGGAAACCGTCTCTGCTTCCTGTGCTGTTTCTTCTGATATCGTTGCCTGCTCTGTACCGCATCCAAATAATAAAAAGCAAATCATTATCCCTATCATTAGGATTCCTTTCTTTTTATGTCTTCTCACTTTTAACGCCTCCTAAATAGTCATTATTTTTCTTTCGCTATTTAGCCTAATCTAAAAAGAGAGAAAGGTCAATGATATTCATTATCACTTAATATTTCTTAAGGTTTTTCTTTTAGGCACAAAAAAGACAGAAGCATCATGCCTCCGCCTTTATCGTTGTATTTACCTTTATATTTGTTAACCCGTTACACTCCTATAAACCTCTTCCAGGCTAATCTTTTCCTCCAGTACTTGCTGATAAAGAGCTTTCATTTCCTTTTCATCCAGTAATGCCATAAAGCCCTTGATTCCCATAAAACGACGAACGAAATCATTTGCTGGTCGAAGGATTAAATCTTCCTTGGTTCCCGTCTGTTCGATAATTCCTTTGTTCATCAGCACAATCCGGCTGCCCAGTTTGACGGCTTCTTGGATGTCATGGGTTACAAAGATAATCGTGCATTTTAAATGCTGATGGATTTTCAGTAATTCATCCTGCAGTAGGCTTCGGGTTTGTTCATCCACAGCGCCGAAGGGTTCGTCCATCAGAATAATTTCCGGACTGGCCGCCAGGGCTCTGGCCACTCCTACCCGCTGACGCTGACCACCACTTAGTTCTCTTGGATAACGATTCAGAAATTCCCGGGGCAGACCCACCAGCTCCACCAACTCTTCTGCTCGCTGACGTTGTTTGGATTTTTGAATATCCTGTAGAGAAAGAACATAGGCCACGTTGTTCATCACCGTCATATGAGGGAATAGTCCAATTTGCTGAATAACGTATCCAATTTCCCGACGGAGAGTGACAATATCCCATTCACTCAGTAGTCGTCCTCTGATCCAAACATGGCCTGTGTCAAAAGAAACCATCCGGTTAATGATTTTCAGTAACGTGGTTTTGCCACAACCGGATTCTCCCAACAGGGTGAGAAATTCTCCTTTTTCTACTTTCAAATCCAGTCCCTTCAGCACATCGCCTTCATCGCCGTAGGCTTTTGTGACTTTCTGAAATTCAATGACAGCCATTTACAGCAGTCCCTTCTCCCGCAAGAAATCTTCAGCCACTTTGGCTGGATCTTCATTTTTTATTTCTACGGCATAGTTCATAGCAATCATTTCTTCGTTTGGAATTAGTCCTGTTAGCTTTTCCAGAACCTCTTCCAGTTCCGGATAGCCATCCAAGGTTTCCTGGCGAATCAGCGTAGCGCCATCATAGAACACAAAGAAATTTTTATCATCCTCTAGCAATACTACATTGGCATCCTGTAACTGACCATCTGTAGAAAAAACGGTAATCGCATCAATATCATCACTTTGAATCGACTGGTAACGAAGGCCGATATCTATTTCTTTTATATCCCCGAAGGCGAAACCATAGGTTTCTTCCAGTCCCGGATATCCATCCTCTCGTTCCAGAAAATCTGCGTTAGCGGCAAAAGTCAATTCAGAGCTGACTTCTCCCAGATCGGAAAGCGTCTGTAAATCATAGGCTTCTGCGGCTTCCGGCGTCACAGCAATGCTGTAGGTATTATTCAAGCCGTAACGACCAGACCAATGAATGCCATATTCTTCCCTATAAGAGGTCTTTACGGCTTCATAGAGCTCATCCGGATCCCGAAGCACTTCTTCTTTTAATACAAATAACCAGCCTGTACCCGTATATTCCGGATATAAATCAATTTCACCATTTTCCATAGCCGGATGAATGTTGGAGGTCCCTCCGCCGATTCCCAGGGTTTGTTCCACTTCAATATCTGTTTCTGCTTCGATCAGCAGCGTCAGAATTTCTGCCAGAATATATTGTTCTGTCATCGGCTTGCTGGCCAATACCACTTTTTTCGGTTCTTCCTCTTCTTTGTCCGAAGACCCACCGCAAGCTGTCAATAATCCTGCTGCCAGCGTGACCATAAGCACCATGATGATGATTTGATAGGATGCTTTTCCTTTACTTGAAGAATGAATACTCTCTAGGTTGCGCCTATTATTTTTTTTCTTGATTCGATTCATTTTATTTTCCTCCTTCTCCTAAAAATCGATGTCGTATCAGTTTTTCAAAAGCTTCCAACAAATAATCAGCCATAATCGCCAACGCAGCAATTAACAAACTTCCAGCAATGGTCATTTCCGGAAAATTGGTGGAAATACCGCGCCAAATGGCTCGTCCCATGCCTCCGGCACCAATAAAGGATGCAATTCCTCCCAAAGCGATGGTCATCACCACCATGGTGCGAAACCCGCTGAAAATCACTGGAAAGGCCAGGGGCAACTGAATCCGATAGAGCAATTGCCAGGGAGTACTGCCCATACCAACGGCTGCTTCCACTACCTCTCTATCCACTTCTTTTAGACCGGTATAGGTGCTGCGGATCATCGGAAGCAGTCCATACAATACAATGGCGGTTAAGGCACTTTTCAGTCCTATTCCCGTTAAGGATACCAATACGCCAAAGAGGGCGATCGAGGGAATGGTATATAAAAAACTGGTGACTCTGAGAACTCCGCCTGCCAGCCAACGATTCCGGGTCATCAGGATTCCAACCGTCAGCCCGATGATCGTAATGAAAGCAACGGCAATCATCGTTATATATAGATGCTGAATGAACAGCTCCACAAAAAAAGAAGACCGTTCCCGATACAAGGCAAAAATGCGAAAAATCATCCTTCTCCCCCTTCTCTGTTAAGCTTTTTAGATAATACCCGATTCCTTGGGTTTCACACAGGCTAATTCTCTTTCACCATAAAAAACACAGAAGAAAAAACCTATCGATTCATATCGATAGGTTTTTTGATCTCATTTACCACCATAAAACAAAAGAAGTTTTATCTTTTCTTAAGCGGTTTCTTTCTTGTAAAAAGAGTCTACAATAATAGCAATGGCACCGTCTCCTGTAACGTTGCAAGCGGTTCCAAAACTATCCTGCGCCATGTAAAGGCCGATCATAAGACCGATTTGTGCTTCTGTAAATCCAAGGATAGAAGAAAGCAGTCCCAGAGCCGCCATAACCGCACCACCAGGAACACCCGGTGCCGCAACCATGGTAACGCCTAACAATAAAATAAAGGGTAAATATTCGGAAAAATTAGGGCTTAATCCATTCATTGCCAACACCGCAACGGAACACGCCACTAAAGTCATTGTACTTCCAGCCAGATGAATGGTAGCTGATAGAGGAATCACAAAATCCGCCACTCGCTCAGAAATAGAATTAGTTTTAGCGCTTCTTAAGGTTACCGGAATCGTTGCTGCACTAGACATGGTTCCTAGCGCCGTGGCATAGGCTGGTAACATATTTTTCAGAGATGTAAATGGATTTTTTCCACTGCGCATTCCTGCCACTAAATAAATCGCGATCAAATAAGCAATATGCATCGCAAGAATTAACACAAAGACCTGTGCAAATACACCTAGAGTCGCAAAAGCGTCTCCTTCAGCTGCCATGTTGGCAAAAATACCTGCGATATAAACAGGAAGTAATGGAATAATCACATTTTTAATAAACAAAACAATGATGGAACGGAATTCTTCCATAAAATTAAACAATGTTGTTTTCGCTTCTTGATGACGAAGGAAGTTGATTCCCAGGCCAAAAATAAAAGCGGTGATCAATGCGGTCATAACACCCATAATCGGAGGAATATCCAACTCAAGAATCGGTTGAATTCCTGTAGATTCTGTTGCAACCACACCTTCTGTCACAATGGCTGGAATGATTAGGCTAGAGATAATAAATGCCGCAATACCAGCTGCCACTGTGGATGCATAAGCAATGGCTGCCGTAGCACCTAACAATTTCCCTGCCTTTTCGCCTAACTCAGCAATTCCCGGAATAATAAATCCGATAATGATGAGCGGTACAATGTAACCAAGTAGTTGTCCGAAAATTTGTGTGAAGGTGTAAAGCACACGTCCTACATGGTCCGGCATGGTGAGGCCAATAATAACCCCGACAATAATACCGATGATGAGTTTGGGAATGAGTCCCATGTTCTTCATAATTCCTTGCCCCTTTCAAAAATAATTTTATTTTGCTTAAACCACCAGCTTTCACTGGTGGTATTAGCCAGAAAACAGTATTATGCCTTTAAGAACTTGTCATAGGATTGTTGAAAAGCTTCCAAAGCCTGATCCAACTCTTCACGACTATGAGCTGCTGAAATCTGAGTTCGGATACGGGCTTTTCCTTTTGGTACTACCGGGAAGAAGAAGCCTATCACGTATAAACCACGGGTTAATAAATCATCCGCCATTTTTTGTGCCAATACAGCGTCTCCCAACATGACGGGAACAATCGGATGATCTCCCGGAATGGTAGTGTAGCCAATTTCAGACAGACGCTCCCGGAAATAACGGGTATTTTCATGGACCCGATCCCGATATTCCGTAGACTCAGAAAGTAGCTTTAATACTTCTAAAGAAGCCGCCGCAATGGCCGGCGCTAAGGTGTTAGAGAAAAGATAAGGACGGCTACGCTGGCGTAGCAAATCAATGATCTCTTTACGACCACTGGTATAACCGCCACTGGCGCCTCCCAGTGCTTTGCCAAGGGTTCCTGTGATGATATCCACTCGCTCCATCACGTCACAATGCTCATGGGTTCCACGACCTTTTTTTCCCATAAATCCAACAGCATGGCTGTCATCTACCATTACCATGGCTCCGTATTGATCCGCTAAATCACAGATACCTTTTAGGTCCGCCACAATGCCGTCCATGGAAAAAACGCCATCCGTAGCAATCAGTGTGATCCCATCTTTTTGCCGTTCTTTCAGTTTAGCTTCCAGATCTTCTAAATTGTTGTTTTTGTAGATTAATTTTTTTGCTTTACAAAGCCGCATTCCGTCAATAATGCTGGCATGATTCAGTTCATCACTGATAATCGTATCTTTTTCTCCCAGAATGGTTTCAAAGAGTCCACCATTAGCATCGAAGCAAGAGGAATACAGAATCGTATCCTCTGTTCCCAGAAAAGAAGTCAGGCTGGCTTCCAACTCTTTATGAACCGCCTGAGTTCCACAAATAAACCTTACAGAGGAAAGGCCATATCCCCATTGCTCATAACTGCTTTTAGCCGCCTCCATAACACGTGGATGGCTGGAAAGTCCCAGGTAGTTATTGGCACATAAATTAATCACATTTTCTTCCTGGGTGGTGTTGATTCGAGAGTCTTGAGGGCCAGATATAATCCGCTCTTCTTTCCAGAGTCCCTGCTCTTTTATCTCAGCAAGTATATTATTGTAATGCTTTTTTTGATCGGTTGTATACATCATACGCTTCCTTTCTATTTCAAATTCTATTTTGGTTCACTTTTCATTCAATGGTTTTATGATTAGATCCTTTCATCACATTCGAATCTACTTTTATAAGCCTAGTCTTCCCAGTTTAACACAATCTTACCGGAGTTTCCAGATGCCATTAACTCGAAGGCTTTTTCAAATTCAGTGTAATGAAAATGATGGGTAATGACTGGTGAAATATCTAGGCCTGATTGAATCATGGCCGTCATTTTATACCAGGTTTCATACATTTCTCTTCCATAAATTCCTTTTAGGGTAAGGCCGTTAAAGACAATGGTATTCCAGTCAATTTTTGTATCCGGTTGCTGGATTCCCAGTACGGCAATTTTGCCACCATGACACATGGTCTGAATCATACTGTGGAAGGCGGAAGCATTTCCGGACATTTCCAGTCCCACATCAAATCCTTCCTTCATGCCAAGGTCTTTCATCACGTCTTCCACTTTCGTATTTTGAACATTAACGGCTCGGGTAACGCCCATTTTCCGGGCCAAATCCAGTCGATATTCATTCACATCTGTAATGACTACATGACGGGCACCTGCATGTCGGACAACCGCTGCCGCCATAATGCCGATAGGCCCAGCGCCTGTAATCAAAACATCTTCCCCTAATACATCAAAGCTAAGGGCCGTATGCACCGCATTGCCTAATGGATCAAAGCAACTAAGCACATCCAAAGGAATGGACGGATCGCAGTGCCACACATTAGTAACAGGAATGGAAAGGTATTCCGCAAAGGCACCGGAACGATTCACGCCTACTCCACTGGTGTTCATGCAAAGATGACGCCGACCCGCCAGACAGTTACGACAACGCCCACATACTAAATGGCCTTCTCCGGAGACAATTTCTCCTATCTGAACATCATGAACATTTTCTCCCATAGCCACCACTTCGCCTACAAATTCATGACCAATGGTCATCGGTACAGGGATTGTTTTCTGAGACCAGTCATCCCACTGATAAATGTGGACGTCTGTACCACATACAGAGGTTTGTTTGATTTTAATTAATACGTCATTTTTCCCAACTTCTGGTTCCGGAACATCTTCCAACCAGATTCCAGGGCTACGATGTTTTTTTACAAGGGCTTTCATTGGCAAATCACTCCTTTTTTTCTACTACCGGCATATTAAAATAAACGACGAATGATGCAACCGTTTTCAGTATGTCTTTCATTTAATTCTAACAAATTGCTGTCCTTCCGTCAAAACATATTATTTTTACCGTCATCATCAAAAAAACGTCTTTTCTTTGATTCTTAGGGAATCAAGCAAATTAAAAGAAATGTTCGTCATTTCATATAATTCAAACGTCCTTGTGGTATGGACGTTTTCGCAGAGATGACCGTATCCTTTTCCAGCTCTCAGGCATTTACTTTTATTCTGGTAGTACTGCTGCCATCCGAATCCTTGATTACTTCCAATATTGCCGGTAACTGTTCCTTCATTTCACTGACATGAGAAATAACGCCGATCACCCGACCGGTTTCCTGAATCTGGTTAAGCATTTGAATGGCTTTTGGTAAGGATTCCTGTGTATCAAGAGAGCCGAAACCTTCGTCAATAAACATGGTCTTCATTTCGGTACCGCCACTTTCGCTTTGGATCACATCAAAAAGACCTAAGGCCAGACAAAGAGAAGCATTAAACTTTTCGCCGCCGGAAAATGTCCGGACACTTCGTTGCTGTTCATTAAAAACATCGATGACATCAATGCCCAGCCCACTGCGTCCACCATGTTTTTCCCGTTCCTGATCCGCTACCAGCCGGTACCTTCCCATGGTTAGCTGATCCAATCGAAGGTTGGCCGCTTTTAATACCCGATGAAAATAATGTTGTAGTACATAGGTTTCCAACGCCAATTTTTGGTCGTTCCCTGTCCCATTGGCACATTGATACAGGTTAGCGATTCGATTTCGTTCTTCTTCTCTTTCTTGCATTTTTTCCCATTCTTTTTCAATATAACCTTTTAAGCTGCCGGTTTCTCTCAGAAGTGATTCTTTTCTTCCTAACTCCTTTTGGTGTTTCTTTTGTTCCTGCCTCAACTGCTGACAATGATGAAGCACGGCTTCCAAGTCCTCTTTTTCCACTTTCTTCAAAAGGATCTCTAAGCTTTTCACCTTTTCTTCCGTCAGGCTTCGTTGTTCTTTATACTGTTGCAGAACTTCTCGAAGTTTCTTCATTTTCTCTTCTGGCATATGAGCGGCCACATAAGCCTCCATGGATTCAAAATCTTCCTGAGCTAATTTTTCTTTCCATTGCTCCGCTACGGTTTCCATAGCCTTCTTTGCTTCCTTTTGGTTCTTATCCGCATATTCTAGGGTCACGGTCGCGGCTGCTTGTTTTTCTCTCCAATCGTTATATTGGCTTTCGGCCTTTTCGTAAGCTTTTTTTGCTTCTTCTATCTTTGCTTCCAGGGTTTGCTTTTGCTTCTCCAATTCTTTCAGCTCTAAAAGATGCTCCGGCAAAGCTTCTTCGATGCTTTGCACCTGCCCTTGTAAGGTTGCGATTTCCGATACCAGCTCTTGTTGCTTCGCTCCCATTTCTTTGTGTTTTTCCGTCAGTTCTATCAATGCTTTTTCGCCTTTTCGGAGGGCTTCTTTTCTCTGCTCATAGTTCCGTCTCTGGGCTTCCATCGCTTTCAGTTCCTCATCAACCCTTTGCTTTTCTTCTTGTTTGCTTTTTTCGATGGCTTCCAGCCCGTCCTTCTTGCCTAACAGGTCTTCTCTCTTTTGTATTCCTTCTTCCAGAGCCGCATTAACCGTCTCCCATTTTGTGACTACCTGAATGTAAGCATCGTTGGCCTTTTTTTCCTTCTCTTTCGCTTCTTCCATGGTTTTTCGGTTGACTTCTTCTCCAATGCCAGTTGCCTTCTCTGGATGCTCCAAACTGCCACAAACCGGACAAGGTTCCCCTTCCTGCAAGTTCATCGCTAACCATCTGGCTTGGTTGTCAAGCCACTTTTGCTCTGCTTTCCGGGCTTCTTCCCTGTTACTTTTAAGTTTTGCCTCTGCTTTTTCCATCTGTTTGCTTAAAAGCTTTTCCTCTTCCTTCCTTCGGATTAGCTCTTGAAGTTCCTGGCAGTCTTGCTGAAGCTTCGCTTGCTCTTTAATAAGTCTGGCTTCTTTTTCTAAGGCTTCGGAGTCCCGTTCCTGTTCTTTCCTAAGTTCCTTTAGCCTTTTTTCCCCTAATGCCTGCCGTTGTGAAAGGTCCTCCATCTTTTTTCCATAGCCTTCGGCTTCTTTTTGCCCTAGGTGGAGCCTATCTCTCTTTCGGGATAGTTCTTTCACTTTTGGCAGTGCTTCCAGGATACGGTCATAGGCTTTTTCTGTTTCTTTCCGATAAGGTTTTTTCTTTTCCTCTTCTTCCCATTGTTTCTCTGCCTGTATCCGCTTTTCTTCCACCCTGATGGCTTCTTCTTTTGCGCCCTTCAGCACCTTTGTTTTTTGGACGCAGATTTCTTCTGTTTCTTTCTTTCGCTGATAAAAATGCTGGATTTTTTGGGCTTTTTCCGCTTCTTCCAGAGAATGCTGCCAGCTTTTCATTTTTTCCTGTTGTTCTTCAAGGCTCTTCATCTTTTGACGTTCCGCTTCCAGTTCTTCTAATTTTTGATTGTTTTCCTTAGCTTTGTAATAGTGTTCGTCTGCCTTTTGAATCAGTTCGTCCTGTTTTTCCAATTGAATTTCCAAGCCTGTTTTTCTTTCTTCTAACCGTTCCATATCTTTTGCTAAGGCCTTCATCAACTGGTAGATATTTCGTTCCTTTTCCTTTAGCAGTAGATTGCTTTCCAAGGCTTCCTCTTCCTTTAACAATTCTTCCAGGCTATCTTCCCGACTACGAAGGTTTTGACGAAGCTGAAAATATTCTTGGTCCACTTCTTTTCTTCGCTGATCCAATTTTTCTGTAAACCGCTGATACAGGTTGGTGTGAAATATTTGGCGTAAAATGCGTTTTTTATCCTCGGCCTTTGCTAATAGTAGTTTTTCAAATTCTCCCTGAGGCAGCATAACAATTTGTCGAAATTGATCCACGTCTAAACCGGTCAGGGCCATGATTTTTTCGTTCATTTCATTCACTTTTCCGGATTCCAGCATGGATTCCCAGCCATAATCCTCTTTTTCTTTGAAAAAAACCCATCGATGAAGTTCAATCCCACCACCTGTTTTGCTTTTATTGTTCTTTTTAATATGAGCCATCTGCCGGCGGGCTCGGTAACGAGAACCGCGAACTGTAAATTCCAGACTTGCTTCTGTATAGTCCTGATCTTCTGCATAGATGCAGCGCAATTCTTCTGCATTGCTACGATGCTGACCACTGGCTCTTCCGTAAAGGGCATAGCAAATGCCATCAAAAATGGCGGTTTTGCCAGCCCCTGTCTTTCCGGAGATTGCAAAAAGCTGTGCTTTATTTAATAAGTCAAAATCAATGACTTCTTTTCCTTTATATGGTCCCAGCGCCTGTATTATCAACTGGTTCAGAATCATAGAATCTCCTCCCTCTCTTCTCTGATCAGTGATTCTAAGACTTCTTCCACTATTCTTTGGGATAATGGATCTGGCTTTTCTCCCTGTACCTGTTCATAAAAGTCTGTAATGATTTGTAAGGGATGCTTCTGCCCAATAGCTTCTGCTTCCCCTATGATTTCCCCAGTCTCACGGTCATGTTTTCGGCCCAGGTGAAGGGCATTAGGATATACCGTCCGGATTCGTTCCATAGCATCCGGTACCGGTTCTAAATCCTGTAATTGAAGAAACACATAGTCCTCAGATTTTTCATGCTGTAATAGCTCCTGAAAACCTCCTTCCACCGTTCGCAAATCTCTCCTTGGCTCTATAGGCATTTTTGATACGGACACCTGACCAGCTTCATCCATTTCTACCAAGGTCACTCCTTTTTGATGCCCTTCTTCGCTGATGGAATATTTTAAGGGAGAACCGGAATATCGAAGGGTTTCCTTGCCTACTTTCATTTCTCGATGCAAATGCCCCAGTGCGACATAATGAAATCCGTCAAAGATTTCTGCTGGCACTTGTTCTGCTCCGCCTACAGAAGGTAAGGGTCGTTCCGATTCGGAAGTTCCTTCCATTTTTATGCCTCCGGGCGTCACAAAGGCATGGGTTACCAGCACGCTTCGTACTGCCGGATCTCTTTTTTGCTGAATCACTTCCATGATTTTCTGATAAGCTTCCGCATAACTAGGGGTTTTTTCCATTTCAAAATAGTCCCGAATATGTCCCGGTGTCAGATAAGGGATAAGAAACAGATGCACTGGTCCGTGTTGATCCTTCAGCACCACCGGTTCAAAGGCTTCTTCCAGACTACCGGTTACATGATAGCCCACCTGTTTCATCAATCGGTTTCCGAAACGTACTCTTTCCGCACTGTCATGATTGCCGACAATGGCCAATACCGGTGTTTTTAAGGTAACCACCATCTGATGTAAGGTTTGATCCAACAATTTTATCGCTTCGGCTGAAGGAACGGATTGATCGTAAAGATCGCCTGCTATCACCACCGCATCCGGCTTTTCTTTCTCTATCATCCCTATTAATTTTTCCAACATATCTTTCTGGTCTTCCAGTAATGATTGCTCTCTCAACACTTTTCCCAGATGCCAATCTGACGTATGTATAAAACGCATCTTATTTCACACTCCATCCTGTATTCATTTTTTTGTCCTTTGATTCTCTTTTTCAATTCTATTTTTCCACAAAAACAAAAAATCCCTTAGGCTGAATACTGTCAGTTAAGAGATTTTTGCTGTGTTTTTATTTGCTGTGTTTTTTACAGATTTCCTGTTCTTCTTATAAAGCTCTTTGAATTTTTCCGGACCGAAGGCACCGAGTGCAGACATTGACTCTTCTTGTAGAACCGTCAACCACCGCTTTAACTCTCCGCAGGTTTGGTAACCAAACTCGCTTATTATGTCGATTCGAGTGACTAACACTGTTACCGAATACTTTTCCTTTGTTACAAACAAAACATGTTCTAGCCAAAATAATACACCTCCCTTTACACAAGGCAAACTTTACTAAATGGATTTTATCACGTCTTGCTTAGTTTTGCAATAACTAAGTATGATCTATCTTAAGATAAACGAAATGAAAAGCCATATTCGACTGGTCATTCCTTTGGATCTTTGATATAATACGAGAAGTATAGAACCCTGAAAACATTGATACTATTGGGTTCTATTGGCACTGTGAGAAAGGGTGAAACCGTGAGTAAAAAAAAAGCACCACGAAATAAAACCATCGATATTTCTATTGAAGAAGGGCAATCTTATCTGGACAAATGCATCCGTCTTGATCAGCCCTCTGATATGGATCATCTGCTGGATAAAACCATTATCGGCGATTTATTTGAAGCCGCCGCTTATATACCAGAGAAAAGCATTGATTTAATCATTGCGGATCCTCCTTATAACTTAACAAAAGCCTTTCATGGCAATGGTTTTTCAAAAAGAAGTAAGGATCAATATGAAGCCTATACCAGAAAGTGGCTGGAGCTGGTGTTGCCCCTTTTGAAAGATACCGGTTCTATCTATGTTTGTTGCGACTGGGAAACCAGCTTAACCATTGGCAATGTTTTAATGGAAGTAACCAAAGTGAAAAACCGAATTACCTGGCAACGTGAAAAAGGACGTGGCGCAAAAGCAAATTGGAAAAATGGCCTAGAAGACATTTGGTACGCTACCATCTCCAATCATTATACCTTCAACCTGGAGGATGTCAAAATTCGCAAAAAAGTCATTGCTCCTTACCGAGTTGATGGTAAACCAAAAGATTGGGTCGAAAGCGAAACCGGCAATTACCGAGACACCTGTCCTTCCAATTTCTGGTCGGATATTACCATCCCCTTCTGGTCGATGCCTGAAAACACAGCTCATCCCACCCAAAAATCCGAAAAGCTGATTGCCAAAATGATCTTGGCCAGTTCTAATGCCGGAGATGTGGTTTTTGACCCCTTCTTAGGCTCCGGAACCACCAGCGTCGTGGCAAAAAAACTGAGACGGAGTTACTTGGGTGTGGAAGAAAATCCCCTATACTGCCTTTGGACGGAGAAACGGCTGGAGATGGCTGAGGCAGATCCAAGCATTCAGGGATATGTGGATGGTGTTTTCTGGGAAAGAAATTCCCTTAGCGAACAAAAGACAACGACAAATCAGTACCAGCCAAAAACAGATCTTTCAGACCCTTGCCAACTGGAAATAGGAGCCTTTGAGGAGGATTAACATGTATAATCCCGAAAAAATAACCCAGCTTATTTCTTTTATCCAAAGTCAAGACGGGAAACAGGACAAAAGTCAATTACAGGAATCAGTTAAAAAAACCTTTCATTTAAGAAAGGATGGGAGTGTTCTTCGAAACGATTTTTATGCGATCCGTTTTTCAAAAGCCGCTACCCTTAACAGTTTTTCCAACACGGTGATTGGGTTATCTAAAATAAAAAAACTCGATCATCTTCCTTTTATCGTCTGCTGCGTTACCCCGGCAAAAAACCATCTCCTGCTGGCGAATTCTACTTTTCTGAAAAAGGTAAGTCATTCTTCTCAAGATTTACGGGAAGACAATATTAAAGGCAGCATTAACGGCCCCGACATTATGAAAATCTTTGAAGGACTGGAAAATACTCCGTCTAACTTCCAGCAATTATACGAACATCATCAGGCTTTTTCTTTTGATGATCATTTGCCTAGGCTGGTAGAGGCAACGAATCAAATCAAACCTTCCGGAAAAATATTTACACCCACCGCCTCACAGTTAGCTACGCTTCGGCAAGCTGTTGAACGAACCTGCCAGTTTATGAAATCCTCTGCTTATCACCAGCTAAAAGAGGATCTGGATCAACGGGTAGCCAGCGTTCATCAGGAGATTGCCACGGTGGCAAAAAACATCAGTAACGTTAACTTAAAAGGACAGGCCATCGAATATCTGGTCACTAAGTCCGACGCCCATCATAAGGCTTTACTGAAAGCCCTCCGCGAAGGGACGCCTTTGCCAACTCTTTTTGTTGACCATGAACTGGATGACTATAATGACCGGATAGACGGCTACCATATAAAAGTAGATATCAAATCGAAGGCATTACGCCTATCCAGTAACCCTAAGGGCTATAATATCGATAAACTGCTTCGCTTTTTGGCGGAAGATTCCAGTATTTATCTGATCTATATTATTACTATTGATGAAAAGGATCAGATCCATACCCGACTTTGTTCTTTGTTCCATCAGCCAATCCTTCAGGGGACACGTATCATCAGGCATTGGTCCGGAAGAAACTCCCGGGGAGTGGCTCAGTATTATGGGGCTGCTTTGGAAGAAGTTGTTTTTGCCAAAGATGTCACCATTGTTCAAGAAGCTGCCCAGGAATTTTTGGAGGCCCTGCTTTCCCTTTCTACGGCTGGTCTTTAAGAAACACAAAGGTCTGGTGATCCGAGTGTTTTTCAGAGAAAACGTAACCCAGCCGGTTGAAGGCTTTTATTTCTTCCGCTTCTTCTATCTTATTTTCTGCCATAAATCGCACCATCTCTCCCCTGGCCATTTTCACCAGGGTTCCTTTTTCGATGACTTTTCCTTCTTTTATCTCTCCAAAAATGCAGGTGATAAAAGTAATTTCTTCTGTCAGATAAGGAAAAATGCATTTGCTGTATTCTTCTGAAGCCAGGTTTAGAATACAGTGGCTTTCTGAAAAAAGCTGATCAGCTATTTTCCGGCCCCAGAAGGCGTAAAGAGAGTCTACCTTTTCCCCCTTCAGCTTTGCCTGCATTTCCAGTCGATAAGGCCTCACTCCGTCAAAAGGACGAAGACAGCCATAGAACCCTGATAATATCCTCAGGTGCTTTTCGATATACTCAAAATCTTTGTTTTCAAAGACGATGGGCGCCATGTATTTATACTGAATACCTTCAAAGGCTAGGATTGCCGGTGTCAGTGAATGGTACAGATCCATTCTGCGAATCCTTTCCCTGTTAAGAGCAGCAATTTTATCACTGCATTTCCAAATGGCTTGCAAAGCTTCGTCATCTTTCTCTCTCAATTCTTCCAATAATAGTTCTGTCTCTTTTAGAAAAATCGGCATTTGCTGAGGCTCAAAATGGTCATTGGTCATATTCATGGTTTTTGCCGGTGAAATAATCATTCGCATGATGTCGTCCCTGCCTTTTTTCTTCCATTATATAAAAGGTTTTTGGCTTTCGCAAATCTTCCTTTCAACCCTTTCTGTTCAAGCCTTTCTTTTTTAGATACTTGTATTCTGAATCATTCTTTGCTTTAGCTTTTTCGCTGCTTCCATTGGGTTTTTTGCCTTAGTGATCGCCGAAACAACCGCTACCCCCTGAATCTCCTGATCCATTACCTCCGCTACATTGTTTTCATTGATCCCACCAATGCCTACAATAGGTATTTTTACTGCTTTTTGAATTTGATACAGTTGTTCCAAGCTTACTTTTCTGGTATTCGCTTTTGTTTCTGTTGGATATAACGCGCCTACGCCCAGATAATCGGCTCCTTCCGCTTCTGCCTGAAGCGCCTCTTCTTTGGTTGCCACCGAAACACCAATCAGTAGTTCCTCCTTTACCATCCTTCGCAGTGCTGGCAAAGGTAAATCCTCCTGCCCAAGATGTACTCCATGAGCGCCTACAGCCATGGCAATATCAGCCCGATCATTAATAATAAGCGGAATGTTATAAGTGCTAGTCAATGCCGCCAGTTTTTCAGCCCGATGGTATAAATCTTTGGAAGAAAGGTGTTTTTCACGAAGTTGTACCATGCTCACACCACCTTTAAGGCTTTCCTCAATGATCGAGAGAAAATCCTCTTCTTTCTGAAAGCTTTCATCTGTCACTAGGTATAATTGATAGTCTTTTTCATCTACCGTCATTTTCTTTCCAGGTTTTTGTGTCATGCTTTTCTTCCACCTCTCTCAGCTTTATTTTTTCCGGAATAAACGATGCCGGAAAGTCACTCAAATAATCTTTTAACCGTAAAGGAAAACTAGTGAAGGGCATCTCCTGAGAACCGTTTTCTGCTGCCAGCTCTCCGGCAATGGCCATAATAGATATCCCCAATATTCCCGATTCCACTGGTTTGCTGCCTGCCCCCAAGTATAATGCAATCAAAGAAGTGGTCATGCATCCAGTGCCTGTTACCTTCACCAGCTCAGCACTTCCATTGCTTAACTCAAAAATCTGATTTTCTCCCATTACCAGATCTACCTTGCCCGTCACTCCAATGGTAGTACCATATTTATCAGATAGAAACCCTGCTATTTCCTGCATGTCTGAAACCTTTCTCTCTTCTGAATCCACTCCTCTTGTATTGCTTTCCATCCCAGTAATCGCAAGAATTTCCGATGCATTCCCCCTTATAAAAGAAAAGTTGATTTGTTTCAAGAGTTCCCGGGCTGTTTCATTCCTCAGACTTGTTGCCCCTGCCCCTACCGGATCCAGTACCACCGGAATCCCCTGTTCATTTGCTTTTTTGCCAGCTAAAAACATAGCCTTAATGCTTCGTTTATTCAAGGTTCCCATATTCAGCACCAATGCCGATGCCATGCTAGTCATTTCTTCCACTTCTTCCGGTTCATCCGCCATAACAGGACTGCCGCCAAAGGCTAAGACCGTATTTGCTGAATCATTGGCTGTCACATAATTGGTAATATGATGGATCAATGGTTTTTTCCTTGTTGCTTCCATCATCATCTGTGTAAAAGGAAAGCCTTGCATTTTACCGTCTCCTTCCTTTAAGATCATAATACTCATGAAAATGATGTATCGGTCCAGGACCATTGCCAATGCCGAAAGACTCTTCGATGGCTTTTTTCATATAGCTTTTAGACGCTTCTACAGCTTCTCTCATGGGCATTTCTTTTGCTAGGTTAGCGACTAAGGATGCGGATAAGGTGCATCCCGTACCATGAGTGTTTTTCGTGTCGATCCGTTGACAGGCATAACGATACCAGTTTTTTCCATCATATAACATATCCACGGCTTCTTCCCCCGCTAAGTGGCCACCTTTCATCAGTACATTGGAGGGACCTAAGCGATAAATAGCTTCCCCTGCTTTTTTCATCTCTGCTTCTGAAGATACCCGTAGGCCGGTAATCACTTCTGCCTCCGGAAGATTAGGGGTTACTACAGTAGCTAAGGGTAATAGCTGATCCAGCATTGCTTTTTTTGCTTCTGGCTTTAAGAGATGAAACCCGCTTTTTGACACCATCACCGGATCCAGTACCACAGGAATGTTTCTAACCTGTCGTAAAAAAGAAGCAATGGTTGTAATCGTGTTGATGGTTGATACCATCCCTATTTTGATTCCATGAATCTGAATATCGTCAAGCAAGGCTTCTAACTGTTTTTTAATCATAGTTGGATCGATGTCCTGTACTCCTGTCACTCCCTGGGTATTCTGAGCTGTAACTGCCGTAATAACACTCATCCCAAAAACACCATGAGCACAGAATGTTTTTAGATCTGCCTGAATACCAGCACCTCCAGAACTGTCAGAACCCGCAATCGTTACCAAATTTTTCATTTCAAACAACCTCCTTTGCGTAAATTAATGGCTTTGCTTTTGCAGAGCGCTCCCATTACGAAAACGCCGATAACGGCTCCACTAGCAGAACTGATGCCAAAGGGAAGTATAAAAAAGAGCCAGGCGCCTTCAAAGCCCATTACATAGGCTGCTAGGGGAAAAGCGGCCAGAGCGCCTAATAGGGAAGTGCCAACTATTTCCCCCAGCATGGTTAATAAAGGTCTCCCTGTTTTCTGAAAAAGAAATCCTGCCAGCAAAGCTCCAAAAATACTACCAGGAAATGCCAGCAAAGAACCGGTGCCCAGCAGATTTCTCAAAAGAGAAATCATAAAGGCTATCACTACAGCCATGGGGGTTCCCAGCAACATGGCTGCAATCACATTAATCGCATGTTGCATGGGGAAGGCTTTTGCAACTCCTGCAGGAATGACGATGGTATGTGCGGTTACCACACCAATTGCAATCAATAAGGCCGCCATGGTAAGGGTACGAATATTCATTGAATTCCTCCTCTCGGATCAGGATGATGATAAAAAGGACAACGGCCAGACCAAATACCATAAAAAAAGCATTACCGGTAGGCAATGCTTTTAGAACACATGATACGTGTTAACATGTAAAGCACTTTCCTACGCTGGCATAACCCAGATCAGGTACAGGGATCGAAGACTTAAACGGGTCTTCCTCTCAGTCGGCCTAACCGACACTCCCAGTGTTTACTTCTGATTTAGTTTTCAAAACCATCATAGCATGCTGCCTTTCTTTACGCAAGTGATTCTTTTAAGCTAGCAACCACCTCTATTTTAATGAAACAATTTTATCAATCCGACACGTAACGCATCTGTTAGAAGATAATCACGACTACTCTGGTAGAATTAATCCATTCCGCCCGAGCATCCAGATTATCCGTTGAGAATCGTAAAGGGACAAAAGTTCTTCCACCAATGAACACTGGTGCTACGTCCATTCGACTCATCGTTCTGTTGGCACGGATCGATTTCTTCGGATACGCTGTTAACGACCATATGGGGTTTATCAATGGTCAGGACGATAAAGCTTCCAGAAGCTTTTCATCGATGCTTTTAACTAGGAAGAATCAGAACTGTTTTTTCTTATTTTGCAGATCGATTTATGTTTCTTTGATTCATTTGTTTTTTGAACATCAGTTTGAATAGCCGATCTTGATCCTTTGAAATAATATCCTGATATTCCACACTATATAATCTTCGTTCCGAAAATTCATGAATATCGACTACGAGACAGTCAACAGCAAAAGTTTCTTTTACCTCTTCAATTTTCAAACTAAAATGAATTTCAACAAATTCATTGAGTTTAAGCTCTTGTGCTTTATTGCCTTCAGCACTGCTAGCAAGCATCACTTCAAAGGTTAAGGAATTCCCCCCAACTCTTATGATATGGATAGGTATTTTCTTCTCTTTAGATCCTTTCATAAACCCAACTTCTTCCCACATAATGGAAAAATATTTGTCTGTTGGTTTCCAGACAAAAGACTCTAAAGCAATACTATCTTCATCCATTTTCTTAATACTTACTTCATATTGCACAAAAGTTTTCTGAACAAAAAAACTTAGAATGCCTTTTTTGAGATATTTAAGCTCTTCTTTCTCTTTATCCCGCTTATTGAGTCTTAAGGATGATACTCTTTTTCCATAAAATAAATGTCCTTGGAAAGTTTCGATCCCAGTAGCATCTTTATTGATAACACTCAAGGACACATCTCCAAAAAATGCACTGTCCATTCTTTTGGTTATATCAAGGAACTGATTTTTGTTTTTTAACAGTTCAATGGCCTTATCCGCTATCATTGGGTCAAACTGTTTTCCACGGTATTTCCTTAGTTCGCTGATCACTTCTTCAATCCTAAAAGATTCCCTATATTCCTTTTCCGATAGCATGGCATCCACCGCATCTGCTACCATAATAATACGACTGAATAAAGGAATATCGCCTTTTTTCAATCCTTCCGGGTATCCACTTCCATCATACCATTCAGAATGATGCCTAATATAAACAGGCGCATCTTGTAATAGTTTCAGACCAATTACTTGATGTTTAACAATTTCGTAGCCTAAGGCTGGATGAGATTTAATTTTGGTATATTCATCAGTGGTTAGCTTATCAGATTTTGTTAATATTTTTTCCGGCACTACTAACTTTCCGACATCATGAAGTAAGGATGCAATGTATAAATTCAATCGATCTACTAAAGTTTTTTCCAGGTTAAGAGAATCGTATAGCATTAATGAAAAATCCGAAACATTTTGTGCATGGTAGGGCATATAAGGATCACGAATAGAGAGTAAATCAATGTAAATTTCAATATTGTATAAAAAAGAATTTCCCAGCATTATCCGATTATAGATATACTGAATGGTCATGGTGATCGACTGTTCCAGAAGCTGATTATCTAAAAGACTTTGGATCTTTTGAAGGATTCTTTCTGAAGAAGGAATTTTTAGATAAAGTTCTCCTATCAAGGTTTTTTGATGATGATACTCTGTATAAATACTTATTTCCCAATAATATTCCTGTGAATATTGGTACAGCTTATGTTCTGTAAAATATTCTCCTGTATTTACTTTTAACCAGTTTTTTTCTTTATATTCCGGATCGATTCCTTCAAAATCTTTACCTTGATACGAGTAGTACAATTCCTTGTTAAACTTAAGCTTTGGAAAAACCTTTCCATAGGCTTCAAAAGATTCATTCGTAAGATCTAAAGTCTGTTGAATGTGCTTCAGAATATTATCAATCTGAACATCATAGGTTTGATGAGTTGTTTTTAGAATATTGCCTAGCATACTTCACCCCCTAAACAAAAGCATCCATTTATAACAAATATTCTGTTTATTAATTACCCCTCTTCCCTAAAAAAAATCAGCAGCATCATGCTTTCTCCTTCAAATCCTCAATCACTCACAAAAGCTTCTTCGACATCCAAAACAAAACCCCCTGCTGTCTTAGGAAGTTTTTCCTTTCACTGCAGGGGTTTTATTAGAAAAACAAAGACCCGTCCCATACATACAGAACTTCAAAATGATACATCATTAAAATCACGGCGGGCACCAAGCTAAATAAGGCCATGGCCAGCACCCAATCTGTCCAGCGAAGGCTTATTCTTTTGAAATAGCAGCGTCTTCTTTCACCGGTAAATCCCCGGGATTCCATAGCAATTGCTACTCTCTCTGCTTTTCGTATAGCTTGTGCCAGCAAAGGGATCGCGTAACGGTACAATTCTTCGCCTTTTCCTTTTATACCTTTTCGTTCTTTACCACCCCGAACTAAATGTGCTTCTTTCAAAGTGGCAAATTCAGACTGATACAGGGGAAAAAATCGGTAGGCCGCCAACATACTATATCCGTATTTAGGGGATAATTTTGTCTGTTGCATCAAGCTCAGCAATAATTCGGTAGGATCGGTAGTGGCAACGAAAAGCAGGGCATAGGCTGCATAGGCAAGCACCCGAAAGGCTAAGGCACAACCCCGCCAAAAAGCCTGCTGAGAAATCGAAAAAGGTCCTATTGAAAGAAATAAAAGGTCATCACCACTACGAGGAAATAATACCTGCATCATAAAAAAACCAAAGGCCAACAACACAAAAGGAAGCAACCCCTTTAACATGGCTGTAAAGGGTACTTTTCCCATCCAGTAGGACAGGTTCAATAAGATGATGATCAAGACAAAGGGAACAAAAGGGTCAAAAGAAAAGGTTAAGAGAATCATACTAAAACCTATACTAGCCAATTTTAACACTGGATTCATCTGATGTAAGATAGATTGTCCTTCATAATAGTTAAACATTCAGACTACCTACTTTCAGCGCATCTATTTTCAGAGTGCTTGGTTTTTTCATAGATTCTCTTTTTCCTGCCGACTTCAAGCCTTCCATTATATGCAAGGGTAAGGGCGCCTTCAACGAACATGCTTCCAAAAGGGTATTCTGATAAAAAAGATCTTGCGGATCGCCAGTATAGGCTAGCTTTCCTTCCGACATCAAAGCTACCTCTGTAGCAAATTCCCATACCAGTCGCATATCATGAGTAATCATTACCACCGTGCATCCTTTTAACTGTCTGGCTTTAACCAGATTCATCAGTTTGTATGTATTCTGATAATCCTGTCCAAAGCTAGGTTCGTCCAATATCAGTAACTGCTGGTCGGTTGCCAGCATGGAAGCTACGCTTAATCGGCGTTTTTCTCCTTGGCTAAGGGTAAATGGATTCGCCTCTGCTTTTTCTTCCAAAGAAAATTCTTTTAGCAATTCTTGCACCCGGCGAGGAATTTCAGTGCCGGGAATATTGGCCAGCTTCAAAGAATAAGCGATTTCTTCCCAGGTCGAATCTGTCAGAAACTGATGCTCCGGATTTTGAAATACCAAGCCGGCTATTTCCGCTACTTTTTTCCGAGAAATGGATTTTGTGTTTTTCCCAAAAAGAGAAATGCTTCCTTTGCTTGGTTTCAGTAATCCTAAGACCAACCGAGCCAACGTGCTTTTTCCGACCCCGTTCTCTCCAAGAAGTGCAAGAAAACTGCCTGGTCGAACCTGCCATTGAAGGTTTTCCAGAACCTTCGCTTCTTGAAACGGGGTTTTATAGCAGAAAGAAACCTGTCGGCAATCAATAGCCATCTCCTCTGCCGCTGGCTCCAAAGAGTCGGTGACTTCTATATGCCTGGCTACCTGTTTTGCCAGTGCATTGCTTGTTTGACTGTCTTTTTCTGCATGCTCCAGCAGTTCTGCTACAGTGAGAGGAAAGGGCGAGAAGGAGATTCCTGTTTTTTCCAATTTTCCTGCCAACTCGCTAGCATAAGGTTGCCATACGCCTATCTTCATCAACAGTTGATTTTGTTGTGCAAACACATGCCGAGGTGAATTTTCTGCCACTATTTTTCCTTCATTGATTACTACCACCCGATCCATCAAGGCTGCAGGTTTCTCCAGTTTGTGTTCCACCAATAAGATGGTATGACTTCGAGTTGCTATTAATGATTCCAGCAACCGAAAAAAATCCTCCGTTGCCGCCGGATCAAGATTTGCTGTTGGTTCATCTAAAATAAGAATTGGAGGATGTAATGCCAGGGCGCATGCCAGGGCAACCCGTTGTTTCATTCCTCCGGACAGCCTGTGGGTATGGCTATAGCGATGTTCCGTCATGCCAACCTTTTCAAGAGCTTCTTCAATCCGTTCCTCTATAAGGTCTGGAGAAAAACCTGCATTTTCAAGACCAAAAGCAATTTCATCTTCTACCGTCAACATACAAAACTGAGCTTCCGGATCCTGAAAAACAAATCCTACCTGTTGGCATACTTCACCAGGAGACATTTCAGCAATATCTCTGCCTTCCAAATAAATGCTGCCCTGCTGCTCAGCTTCTATCGTCCTGGGAATCAGCCCAGCGATGGCCAGCGCTAAAGAACTTTTCCCACAACCACTGGCTCCAATAATGAGCAGTGCTTCACCCTTTTCAACGGTTATGGAAATATTCTCTAGTGTCGGTTTTGCTGTATAGGGGTATTGAATCGAAAGATTATGCACCTTCAGAATACTTTTCATGAATGGATTTTCTCCTTTTCTCCCGCCATTCTTTTCCAAGAGGGAAACTACTTAATACACCAGTAGCTGCTAAGCCTTCCGCAATGCCTTTTCCAAGCAGACCAGCAAGAACCGCTCCACTGATCACTCGAATCACCAGCATGGTAATCAGTAACCCTGGCGCTAAACCTGCGTACCCAAAACGAAACCAGTTATAAAGAAAGCTGGCAATGGATGCGCCTACGCCAGACAGCATCAGAATACTGGTATTAAATTTTTTGTATCTGGTCAACCAAAAGGGCACTTCCGCACCAAAGCCTTGTACAAAACCAGATACAATAAGCCATGCTCCCGATGGCGAACCTAAAGGAATCTGGACAACAGCCGCAATCCATTCCGAAATAAGAGCCGCTCCCGGCTTTCGAAATATATGGGCACAAATGATAGATACAATAAACCAAAAACCAAACACAATATCCAGCCCGATAGGACCTAAAAGGCCAGTGGCAATGGCCCATACTTGAATCCACGCCATATAAAGAGGGGCAAAGGCCACTCCCAGAGCACTCATCACAATGATTTCTTTCAACGTCCATTGATGATCTTTTGGTAACACGGTCATTCTCTCATCCTCCATTCATTTATGAAATGATTTTTATTTATCTTTTTCTTTGTTTCTTCTACTGATCTATTTGTTACTTGATGTGTTTCTTTGCTTATCTACTTGCTCATTTGCTTGGCTGTTTATTCATTTACTTGCTTTTTTCTCCCTTTGTTTATCCCATTGGTTTATTTGCTTGTCTGCTTGTTTACTTGCCTGTTTACTTAATGTGCTATTTTTGCCCATTTTCTTGATCTTCTTTCTCTTCCGCCTACCTATTTCTTTACTTTTTGCTGGGACTATTGCAGGAGAGCGTGACAGTCATTACCGTATGGCCCACTTCCTTACTTACATAGGAAAAGGCTTCTTCCAAAGCTTCAAAAACATTAGCAATACTACCTTCCAGACTAGTACAAAAATGAACCGACTCTTGATAGACATCCGCCCGTTTCACCAGATCCACCACATCGCCAATGAGTTTCATATAGGATTGGTTTCCCAGAGGGTATACACTAAACTGAGCGTTCACTTCCCGATCACTGCCTTCTTTTGCCGAAAAATCTGTCTCTGCTGGAAAATCATATTCCTCCAGATTCACTGCTCCTTCCCCTGGGCATCCCTTTGAAAAAGTTGCTGTCATTACCACATGTTCTCCTGTGGCAGCGGCTCTCGAAAAGCTATCCCTCAATGCTGCAAATACATTTCTTTCTACTCCCGTCAGACATGTGCTGACCACATCGGTTTCTACCTTCAGACCGGGACGGTTGATCTCTTCAATGGCGTCCAGAATCACCGGAACAAACTCGTTCGTCATGGGGTACAGAGAAAACCGGCAACCAAAGAATGGCGATGTCCCACAGCACATTGGATTTTTGCTCATAAATTTTCATCCTCTCTTTTTTCTTTCCACAGGGAACTTTGCCAATAAAAAAAACCACGGCAAGGAACCGGGGCTTTGTAAGATATGCCAAATGCCTTCCCTACGCTAGTATTACCTAGATCAGGTTTAAGGGTCGATGCTTCTTTCATCCTCTCAGCCGCTCTTGCTGGCTCCCCTGGAACAATTACTATCAAATTGTACCTTGATTATATTTTATTCCCTATGCTGTGTCAAATGAAAATCGGCTTGCCTAAGGAGTCCTTTGATTCGGCCGTCGCTCACCTAGGAAATACTTCTATCTGTTAGAATCAGACAGAGTCATATTTGAATGATTACGATACCGTCACTAGATGATAAATGGCCTCCAGTACCTGTAAATAGATAGGAACAGGCAAACCGTCCACTGTCGCTTGACATTCACCGGATACTCCATCAACAGCTCCTGCCGCGACCATTTTTTGAATTGTTTCCCATTCTTCTGCTGGACTTTGAACCAACCTCTCGCTTTGAAGAATCGACATTGCTGCTGCCAGACCATATCCTCCCCAATTAGAAGTGCCTGCCGGTATGAGTATATCCGAGGTTGTTATAGAAGCAACTTTTTTTCCGTTATTTAAGGATCTGGCTATTTCATCATAATAGTTTCCCATACCCATTTCATTTCCACCGTCTCCAATGGAAATTCTTGTATATCCATAGGTGCGTGCGTATTCCTCATTAAAGAATTCGTCTAGCTGAGGCACCATTGGGTCAAGGCGTTCGCCTCTCATGGAATAGCTGTGTCCATCTATTGCTCTCCCCGGCCGTTCAATAGCAATGATATGATCAGGTCGAAAGTGACGAAGGGTTTCTTGAATATATTGGCTGATTTCGGCCGAACCCTCCGATACCGATTCAATTCGGTAAGGACAATGGCTGGGTGAGACGCTTCTCTCCATCATCCTTTTCGAGTATCTATCGGTGGTTACCAGTACCTCTTTTCCCATTCCAGTTAAGGCATAGGCTAGAGAAAGGGCGCCGGGAGGACCGTCCGTTTCACCAATCATCGGCTTTAGCACGCAAAATCCGGTGACAATCAGAATTCGATCAGACTGCATTAGTGATTCAGAGGCTTTCCATAAACTTTCTTCTCTTATCAGCGGTATAATGCCACGAGATCCTAGATCCTTTCTGATAATGGAGTTAATCTCTTGAATTTGATGGTATTGCTTTGATTTTTTCATGCATCATATCCACCTTTGTCATGCATATTAGTGTGCGTTTGGAGTTGGGGTCAGGCTTGAATAATTTACTTATTCTCCATTTCCCATTTATCCAGAGCCTTTCACGGACATCTAACGGACATCTATTGGTTCGTTTTCCAGACTCTTCACCTATCATACCTTATAAAGCGTGTACCCGTGGAATTTTTCATCCAGTTTTCCCATTTTCCAATTTTCCAGTTTTTGTAAAAAGTAACCCGTCTTCTAGAAAATTTTCACACTAAAACCAACCGGATGTTAGACGGTGAGGTCATTACCGGGTTATACGTCTTCCCAGTCACTGGATTTCAGGGATATTAGCATGTCCAATTGCTCCAGTGCTTTTTCATACTCAAATGCCGTAATGGAGTTTTGAATATGATCAAACAAGCGTAAGGCTGACCTTTTACCTTCCAATGCTTTTCTGATTTCCTGCAGTTCCTCATCTTCAATAAACTCCGCATGTATTAGTCGTTGCTTCACATTCAATAATCGCTGTACAATAACAGGATTCAGTTCCATTTCTTTATCTTGATCTTTCTCCATTTTTTCTCTTCCGTTGATCGCCTCTTCATCCGGCATCATTCTAAAAGCTTTTTTCCTATAGGGCATAAGCAACTGCCATAGCTGTTCTACTTCAGATTCCAGTCGATTTCGATAAAAATTGGCTTCGGTGCCTGTTTTTTTTGCTTCAATCATATCGTTACAAGCTTTCATCACGTTGATCGCCCCGATGTTCCCAGCCGAACCCTTCAATTCGTAAAGACTGTCCAGATCGTCTTCTTTTTCCTGCTGAAGGCTCTTTGCCCGATCAAGAAAACGAAACAGAACTTCCTGGTAGACCTCCCAGTTACCGCCTATTCTTTCCAGCCCCTCCTTCAGATCAAACCCACTCATCTGCATTAGTTCCCTGGCAAAAGCCGGTTTTTCTCTCATGCTTGGTCTGCTTGAAAATTTCCAGCTCGCTTCATCTTTTCTTGAAGGATTGTCTGATCTGACGGCAGGAATCATGACATAAAAAGTACTCCCTTCTTTTTTGCCTTCCAGCCAAATCCTTCCACCCATCCCTTCAACAAGACTCTGGGCAATGCTAAGGCCAACGCCAAGTCCTTCATATTCCCGCTCCGTCGTGCCATCAACCTGACTGAAACGATCAAAGATCATTTCTTTTTTTTCTTCCGGAATGCCAATGCCTGTGTCTTCAACAGAAAACAGGAGATTTTCATTCCCTCTATGATCGTTTTTGAAGGATACCCGCAATATCACAGCACCATGCTGAGTAAACTTAAAGGCATTGTCCAAAAGTTTTTTCAATGCCTGCTCTATTCTTTCAACATCTCCCATTACATCAGACGGAACATTATCTTCAACTTCCACCACATAGTCTAAATTCTTTTTTTCCGCCAGAGCATCATACATCTCCACCAAGTTCCAAATCATTTCATCTAGTTGAAATGGCTGATTTTTGTACATCAAGCCGTCTCTTTCCAAATGAGAAAAGTCTAATAAATCTGTAATGATTCCCAGTAATTGTCGTGAAAGTTGATAAGCGTTTTCCAGCAATTCTACCGTTTGTTTATCCTCCGTCCGGCTTTTTACAAGTTGAATGGTCCCAATGATTCCATTCAGCGGGGTTCTGAGTTCATGGCTGACGTTAGCCAGAAATTCTGACTTCGCCTTATTTGCCTGTTCAGCTTCTCTGTGGGCAATTTCTGCCGCCTGCTTTTCTTTTATGATTGCTTTCTGAGCAAGCCGATTTTCTTCCCAGGAATCATTAAACCCTTCCACCAGTTGGTTTAACTCTAAGTTTTGCTGGGGATAAATCTGTGGTTGACGCCCTGCCAAGGTTTCTTTCAATTGGTTGGTGAGATCATCAATGGGTTTTATGGTTCTTTTTGCCATTAAAGCGCCAAAAAAAGCAAAAATGATTCCAGTCAACAGAATGGATAGAAGGATTCCCACTGTAATAACAGCATACTGTCTGTCCACTGTTTCTGTGCTTAGCTTTCCGGACACAATCCCCCAGGAGCCTTCCATCTTGTGATACGTGACCATATAACCATCTCCAAGCCGATGAACTGGTTCCTCCATTGGCTCTATTGGGTTGATGGCTGCTTCATAAGTAATCCCATGGTCAAAAATGGAGGGTGGCTTTATCTGGTTTGATGCTGATTCTTGAAATCCTTGATGATCAATTAAAAAGAGTACTACTCCTTGCTCATCCGTCACCAGAAACTCCCCATCTGTGATAAGATGTTCCCTCGCCATCTGATCTTTTAGCCAGGCTGGCAACATGCGATGCACACCAAGGTGAACCATATTGTCCTCCTCATCCATCAAAGGAATTATAAAATGAAGAAAAGCCTGCTGTTCAAAAGGGTCATGCATCACCAAAAATTGGCTCTCTTTTCCTCCCTTCATTGCTTTACGAAAGAAGTCCTTGTTTTCATATTGATATCCGACAATTCCAGCATTCGATGCGCACTTTACCAGACCTTGCGGCGAAAGAATCATTGATTCGTGGTATCGTTCCGTCTCCTTCAAGCTGGCCACGATCTGCTCCGGATCTGATGGCCCAAGGGCACGATGCAGTGCTGTCAGCATTTCCATTTCCCGCTCAATATATCCTTTCATCCTTACTTCCAAGTTAGCTCCTCTTTCTACGGCATTGCTTTTGAAGTGTTCCATGGCATATCGATGAACAATACCGAAGCCCATTGCCGCAATAATCAATATTAAGAGAAGGCCAGAAACCATAAAGTATGAGAAAAAGCGAAGCTGTAGACTATTGTTTTTTCCTCTTAATGACTTAATGATTTTCTTCATCCTTTATCTCCTTTAGATACCCGTCTTCGATGAGTACTTTCACATAAGTGCTTTCTTTAATAAGGCCATATTTGTCAAAGGATACCTGGCCAATCATTCTTTTTTCATGATATTGATCCAACGCTTCTTTGATTTCCATTGGTCTTAGTTCCTGAAGGGTCAATTCGTGGATCAGCCTTACTCCGTCATAAATCCAAGGTCCCAGTCCGTCCATCTGGTGGTAGCCGACATGCACCCGATAAGCATTGGCAAAACCTTCTAACGTCTCATCTTTGCCTTGCTGAAGATTCATATATATACCCTGCACCGTACTATAAAAGGGCATATGAAGCCTTGGAAGCTCTTTAGCCGTTTCCGGTGAAAAAGTAACCGGTGATGCAATGATCGGTGTTGCGATTTTTTCCATATTTGCCTGCTGCAGAAAGTGTTCAAGCTGACCGGAGGAGAGGAAAAGTATGATGCTGTCCACATTCTGCTCCAGCTCTTTATACGCTGCCAATACAGGTCGAAAATCTCGCTCTTCCCGGCTTACCTGCCTTTTTTCGACTACCTGAATACCGTGAGCAGGAGCCAGTGATTCAAATTCCAGCCACCGTGCTTCAATATTACTTAAATCATTATAAACTACCGCCACCGTAGGTTGATAAGGCTTGTACGGCTTATTTAGTGCATAGGAAGCCATCGCCATTAAGTCCGTGGTTTCATGGCTCATCTGGCTGCGATAAGAATAACTTTGTGGATGCTCCTCAAAAATACGGATATCCGTTGCAAAAAAGGACAAGTGTGGTAACTGAAACTCTTCTGCCAACCGGGCAACGTATGCTGTCCCATCGGAGTTAAAGTCTCCTACCAGTGCTACTACGGACTGATTTGACTCCAGATAAGCTTTCGCTTTATGGTATCCTTCTGTTTCGTCACCAGTATATCGAATAAAATGATGATGAATACTTTTTGCCTCTTTATTTTCGCTCCGACAAGCCTCCAGTGCCATAGTTGCCGCCACTTCCATCCTTGTCGGATTAAGACTTCTGGTATCTGACTGATCTTTCGTAATAAACAAAATCTCCGCTTGATGAGTTGGTGCCTGATTGCAACCACTGATAAAAGTGATCATCACGAAAATAATAAACAATCTTGTCATGCGTGTTCTCATATTGCTATCTCCTTAATAAGTGGGGTAAGAGTGTAGAGTGGGGTCAGTAGAGTGGGGTCAGGCTTGAATAATTCACTTATTCTTCAGTTATTCTTCCTTTGCCCTCCATCCACTATTTTTCAATACGTATTCTTCAATGCGTGGCAATCAATGATTAAGATTTTTCTGTCCCGACTCTCTTAAGTCTCGCCTACTGATTTGATCCTTTTCTAAAATTACCCCTTTTAGAGGCTTAATCCTCAAAAGTTTTGCAAAATTCCTCTAACTTAATGGATCTTCATTAGCAAGTATTTCTTATTCACAAAAACAGGACGAGTCGCCTCGTCCCTTTTTTTAATCCGTGTTAGACAGTCTCTATCTCAGCTGCTCCTCCGGTCCTTTTATTTTAACATCAGCAATATGGTATGAACTTCTTTGTTGCTGATAGCCGCATCAAAGGTTACGCTATATCGATCTCCCAGTTCGTAGGTCATGTAATGGCCATAGAACCCATGCCTATCTATTTCATCTATTGTTGGTTCTCCCAATACATTTTTTACGGTGTCGAGGTGATCACCTCTGGCAGCACCCATCCATTCACTGGCAAGAACCATCCCTACATTGTTTCTATCATCTACTACAACGGTGAAGTCATCATAGCTATAAGCATCGCCTCCATACCAACCGATATCATTAGGTTCTCCCATGATTTCTCTTACCTGTCTCAGGTTCATCCCTAACAGATGAATCAGGTTGTCGGAAAAATCTGATGGATCAAGGGGATCGTAGGCTATTTCTCTCGCATTATCATCATAAGCATCGACCCTCATATCCACCGCCTGCCAACGGTTTTCTATCCATAAATAAGGAAGACTGACATCGGCTACTTCTGCTGCAAGAGCTGGTCCAGAAACCAATGGCGCTATGTATTCCAGGCCGTATCGTTCTTCGCTTTCTGAGTAGTACGGCTCCAATCTGAAGGAACGGGCAAACCCGTTCATCACCGGATCCAGTACCATTGAATTGTGATATAGTCCAAATTCTTCATACGCCTCTTGGTTTCCTAGTTGAAAGGTAAAACTACGCTGAAGCTCCGGATAGGATATAACCGCCATGTAATCGTCCACAAACCGATGTTTCAATTGCGGTGCCGGCAGCTCCAACTCATTCATAGTGGCATTTTCAAAGCTTAGCAGGTTATAAAAGACACCTCCACCGCTACCGCCACTGTGTGCCGCCATTAAGATCTCTGCTGCCTGATTCCCGGTAAAATCTTCTACTTCTAGGTTCCATGGATAGCCACCGATAGCACCATCAAACATATCCATTGCTTTCCCGGTTTTCAGGTCTATCACCAGCAGCAGAAGCTCAGATGCGTGGGAGCCACTTGGTGAATCGCTTAACAGCACAGCCTGCTCTTCTTTTCTGTCGCCAGTGTAATCCGCTTTTTTTCTATCAATAATATAATAACCGGGCCAATCTTCCTGCACATGGATGATGCTTAAAAACTGATGGTTGCTTCCATCAATTTCAAGACCTTTCATCGCCGTGCTGACAGCTTCTTCCATCATTCCTATATCAAGATAGTAGCCTAGCAACAACTCCACGGTTTCCGGCTCATCCAGGTTTTGGAGTTCTACCAAGCCTACTATTTCCTGGGCCAGTTCCCTTTTTCCTTGCCTTGCGTAGGCATCCGCCGCATAAATGAGTACGGTATCGTTGGAAAAGATTGCCTTATGCTTTTCAAAAAGATTCGTTAGCTCCTCATATTTATACTGCTTTTGTTTCAACTCTAAAAGAGAAAGATAAATAGCTTCTGAAGCTTCTTCTTTCAATATTTCTTGGTACAGCGACTCTGCCTTTTCATAGTATTCCAATTGCACATAAAGGACTGCCAGACCTTCCCTTAGTTCTGCAGGATTTTCAGATAATTCTTTTCCTTTTTCCAATATTTTTACAGCTTCCTGCTGTTCTCCAAGACCAATCAGCGCATTTGCCATGCCTACATATAATGCTGTTTCTTCGGGGTGGGATTCTATCAATGCTTCATACCGTTCCATTGCTTTTTCATATTGCCCCGATTCCAGCCATTCTTCAGCCTCTTGCATCCCTTTTTCCAGGGAATTACCACAGCCTGCTAGAAGGATGACACAACAAAAAAGAAGTGTCAGCATTTTATCCTTTGTTTTCATTCCTATATTCCTCCTAATTTTTAATTTAATTGTAATTGTTGTAATTGGGGTCAGGCTTGAATAATTTACTTATTCTCCTTTTCCCATCTCTCCATTATTTTTTCAACGCAGGCCGTTTTTTGACTATCCTGTGACTTTATTTTTGATATCATCGAAGTTGATACGTTCAATTTCTCAGACAGTTGTTTATTGCTGTCATTGCTGTATTTGTCGCTTAAAAGAACAATGGCTTTACGAATATCTGATATCTTTTGCTGTCGTGTCTTCTTACTAACATCACTGATAAGAAGTTTTTCATTTTCAGCTATTTCTTCTATCATCCGATCAATACTGATTGTTTCTACGGGGTCTTTTTTGACATTTTTTGATGGTGGTTGGGTCGAAAGGAACTCATCAGCATTCAAGTATTCTATTTTTTCTTCTGCTATATCTTTTTGATTCAAAAATTGTTGGTATCGCTCTACAGCTTCCCTTTTCCTTTGAGAAAAAAGGCTTAGGACGTAATCGGTATTGACTAAGTTCCCTTTCTTTCCAAGATAAAAACGATGGCTACTCCACTGATATAAAATTCCTCCGGCAAGGTTTCCTTTAACGGGATTGAGGTGGATGTATTTTATTAATTGAAGTAAATAATTATCTTTATCGCATAGCAGAGCCTTATACCTTTGCTGAAATACATGGCCAGTGCGATTTTGCTTTTTATTAAACCACTGTGTATACACTTGCTGGATTCGCTGCATAATTTGAGAAAGTGGTATATCCTCCACTTGGATTAATAAATGAACATGATTATCCATAATACAGTAGGCGTACAGGATAAAGCCCTGTTTTTCCTTGTATCTTTCGATGATTTCCAAATACTTCTTTTTATGCATTTCTTCTCGTAATACGTCTTCTCCATTGTTCCCTTTGGCCATTACGTGATATAGGGCTCCAGGGTAATGAATTCTTGGTTTTCTCGCCATTTGCATCACCATATTCAGTCTATCATCCGTAAGTAAATTATTCAAGCCTGACCCCACCGACTATTGACATTGACTTGTTGTTGGTGTATTGATAAAATATTAACAAGTTTACTGTTTCATGGAAATCCTTATGCATTATGTGCTCTTAAAACGTCATTCTCAAAGAAAGAGGTTGCAACATGATTGATCTGGTTGAGAAACTTTATACCAACAACACCCTCCGGAAACATGAACTGATCCAACTCCTTAGGGACATTGAAGCACCTACTCGTAACCATCTGATTAAGAAGGCCCACGCTACCAGGATGCATCGGTATGGAGACCTGGTTTATATGCGGGGACTCATTGAGTTTACCAATTACTGCCACCAGAACTGCCAATACTGCGGCATACGAAGCGGAAATCCACGAGCGGAAAGATACCGTCTATCCCTCGATGAAATTCTAGATTCTTGCCGAATTGGTAGCGAACTTGGTTTCCGAACTTTTGTGCTTCAAGGTGGCGAAGACCTTTACTACAACGACGAACGGATCGTCGAAATACTGGAACGCATCAAAGAGCAATATCCTGAGTCGGCTATTACACTTTCCATTGGCGAAAAGTCCAGGGAATCTTACCAGAAGTTTTACAATGCAGGTGCCGACCGCTATCTTTTGCGCCATGAAACCGCTTCAAGACACCTCTACGAAAGAATGCATCCTGACATGACTCTGGATAACCGAATAAAATGCCTTCAGAATCTTAAAGAGATTGGATTCCAAGTGGGCACAGGATTCCTCGTAGGACTTCCTGGACAAACCTTGGAGGATTATGTCGAAGACTTAATCTTTTTACAGGAATTAAAACCCCATATGGTTGGCATCGGTCCTTTTATTCCCCATCAGCACACCCCGATGAGCCATGAACAAGGCGGTTCCCTGACGGATGTGATAACGCTACTCGCCATCATCCGACTGTTGCTTCCCGATGTGCTGCTGCCCGCTACCACAGCTCTTGGTAGTATTGATCCTATAGGACGTGAAAAAGGACTCAAGGCAGGTGCTAACGTTGTTATGCCCAATCTTTCACCAACCACCGCACGAGCCAAGTACGCCCTTTATGATGGTAAAATTTCTACGGGAGATGAAGCTGCCGAATGCAGGATCTGTATTGAAGACAAGATTAGGAACGCTGGCTTCACAGTGGACATGTCTCGTGGAGACCACATAGATTGGAGAGGATTATCATGATCGATCATCAATATATTGAAAACCTTTTGGATGAAGCTAAAAACACTTCCAAAGAAAGGATCCAAGAAGTCCTGGATAAGGCACAAAGGAAGGAAGGACTGAACCACAGGGATATTGCTATACTGTTACAGGTGCAGCACAAAGATCAGCTCAAGGAAATCTTCAAGATTGCCGGTGATATTAAAAAGTCTATCTATGGCAACAGAATAGTGGTATTTGCTCCCCTTTACGTCAGTGATTATTGTGTCAACAACTGTTTATACTGTGGATATAGAAGAGACAATGATTTCCCTAGACGTCGTCTGTCCTGGGAAGAAATACAACACGAAGTCCGACTACTTGAGCAAATGGGCCATAAACGTCTGGCTCTGGAGGTGGGTGAAGATCCAGTCAACTGTGACATAGATTATGTTTTGGACGCCATGAATGCCATCTATTCAACCCACACAGATAGGGGCGAAATAAGGCGGATCAATGTCAACATCGCCGCCACCAGCACTGAAAACTATAGGAAGCTGAAGGAGGCAGGCATTGGCACTTATATCCTGTTCCAGGAAACCTATCACCACCCCACCTACGAGGCTATGCATCCAAAATCCCTCAAGGGAAATTACGAATATCATTTAACGGCCTTTGACCGTGCCATGGAGGCAGGGATCGATGACTTTGGTGCAGGTGTGCTCTTCGGACTGGCTGATTATACGTTTGAAGTAATGGCTCTGATGCTTCATAATGAATATCTGGAGCAAAAATACGGGGTAGGCTTTCATACGATCTCCGTACCCAGGCTCAAAAAAGCCGAAGGCATGGAACTGGACAGTTTCTCTCACCTTGTATCCGACGACATGTTCAAAAAAATAGTAGCCATTATTAGGCTGGCGGTTCCCTATACCGGCCTCATTTTATCCACCCGGGAAACTCCAGAAGTTCGGCGGGAAGTTCTCCGTTATGGTGTCACCCAGATCAGTGCCGGCTCCTGTACCGGTGTTGGCGGTTATAAAGAATCTGATTCAGGAAAAAAGGTGAACCAGTTTGAACTGACAGACCATCGTAGTCCTCTAGAAGTATTAAAAGAACTTATTTCTGACGGTAACATTCCCAGTTACTGCACCGCCTGTTATCGCCAAAATAGAACCGGTGACCGGTTTATGCAATTGGCAAAATCTGGTCAGATTCAGAACATATGTGGCCCCAACGCTCTGATGACCCTAATGGAATTTGCACTGGACTATGGAGACAAAGAACTGCTGACCATGGTTGAGGCTGTCATCCGTGAGGAGACTATGAAAATCGAAGAGGAAGACCTACGGAACCTCACGCTTAAAAACCTGGAAAACCTTAAAAACGGAGAAAGAGATTTATACTTTTAGGAGGCTGCTATGAACCAGACACCACAATCCAACAGAAAACATATTGCTCTTTACGGCAAGACTAACTCTGGCAAATCTTCACTGCTTAATGCCATCCTTGGTCAGAACGTATCGATTGTATCAGCCATCGGAGGAACAACCACAGATCCCGTCACAAAATCCATGGAGCTTCTTCCCTTCGGACCTGTCCTGTTCATTGATACCGCCGGTATGGGTGATGAAACGGAGCTGGGTGGGTTGCGCATGAAAAAAAGCATCCAGGTCCTTCAGCGAACGGACTTTGCCATCTATGTCCTGGACGTTACCGATTATGATTTATCCGCTTATCACGATACCGTCAGTCGCTTTAAAAGATATCGTATTCCCTATATAACGGTACTAAATAAAATGGACGCTGTTGACGCCGAAGAACTGAAAAGAGCCGAATCCCTCCACCCAAACGCGATGGTTGTGTCTGCCTCCACAGGCGAAAACCTCCTGCAACTCAAGGACCAGCTGATCCAACGGCTGCAACAGGAAGAATCCGATCCACCTATCCTTGGTGACCTGCTACCTTATGGCAGTACCATCGTCATGGTAGTACCCATAGATTCGGAAGCGCCAAAAGGTCGCATCATTCTGCCCCAGGTGCAGCTGATACGAGATTGCCTAGATCACGGCATCAAAAGCTATGTGGTACGCGACACAGAACTTGAGGATGCCCTTGAGGATCTGAAAGGAATTGATCTTGTAGTAACGGATTCACAAGCGTTCAAAAAAGTAAGCCAACGGGTGCCTCCGGAGATCCCGCTTACGAGTTTTTCCATCCTTTTTGCCCGCCACAAAGGAGATTTAAATGCGTTTCTTAGGGGGGTGGAGGCAATCCCCCAGCTTAACGAGACCTCCAACATACTCATCAGTGAAAGTTGCACCCACAATCATTCCCACGAAGATATCGGCAGAGTCAAAATTCCAGCGTTGCTGAACCGGCATGTAGGTAAGGAACTGAAGTATGATTTTAGGATGGGCCAGGACTTTCCGGAGGATTATGGTCAGTATGACCTGATTATTCACTGTGGCTCCTGTATGCTGAACCGAAAAGTGATGCAGAGCAGGGTGAATATGTGCCTGGAGAAGAGTGTGCCAATCACCAATTACGGTGTGATCCTCGCATACCTAAACGGCATTCTTCCAAGATCGACGGAACTATTTTAATACCAGTCAGATGGATATGCCAGGTTGACACGCAGATGTTTCTTCCTGTCCTTTTTCAGCTTATGATAAGACTAAGGCTGTAGAGAAGTACGGATCCGGATCATAACTCTTTTTCGAGAACCCCTTAGGAGATGCCCTTACTCACTTCCAACAACTATGGTAATGACAATAACGACTAAAGAGATGATTGTCTTCGATCCGAATCCGTAAGTACATAAGTAAATTATTCAAGCCTGACCCCAGCACTTCCAGCACTTCAGCACCTTAAGAAAAAGCCCCACACCAATGTTGGAGTGGGGCTTTTTTCCGCAAATGATTTTTGCTTGTTTTAGGACCCGTCAGAGAATTATTTTACTCCTTAAACCGTGTCACAATCTGTTCCGTAAAGAACCTTTCTACTTCATTTTCCGTAAGAGAGTACACAGTCTCTTCGTTACCAATTCTCACCGAAACAGACTGGCCACATTGATCCATGCAAAACAAGGCTTTAGCTTCCACCTGATCACCCACTCCGTGCCGAATAATCATTTCCTGCATGGCACTGATAACATTATAAGAACCCTTCAGATGACATGCACTTCCTACACACACATGAATAATGGTCATTCTTACCCCTCCTCTATACCGTTGCTGGGCTGACTGTATTCTACATGGAGCAGTTCATGAACCTTATTTTTCAATAATCCACTATATAATGGCATGATAATGGGATTTTCTTCAGATCGCCTGATTTGTGATAATTTATCGGCTTTGTATAGGCCTCCAGAACGTTCCCGAGTGTTTCTTTGCAGAGCATAGGGCTGACCAGCACCACCGATACAGCCACCAGGACAGGCCATGGCTTCGATAAAATCGTATTGAACAGTGCCTGCCTTTATTTTTTTAATAACGTCATCTACATTCTTCAACCCGTGGACGACGGCTATTCGGATGGTTTTTTCTCCCAATGTAATTTCTGCTTCTTTGGCACCCTCTACACCTCTGATACCTGTATAGGATATGTCCATCATTGCTTCCCTGCTTTTGTCTTCCATTAACCGGCGAATCACCGCTTCTGACACACCGCCTGTCACACCAAAAATGATGCCAGCTCCACTGCAGATGCCAAAAGGAACATCCGTAGCTTCTGGTTCCAACTGACTGAAAACAATCCCGGCTTCCTTAAGCATAAGGACCAATTCCTGAGTGGTGATAACATAATCAACATCTGAAACGCCGTTACGCTTAAATTCTTCCCGAGCGGCTTCCTGTTTTTTGGCCGTACAAGGCATAATTGCTACACTGACTATTTCTCGACTATCTACCTTTTTCATGCTTCCAGCGTGTTCTTTCAAGATAGCCCCAAACATTTGCATGGGAGATTTACAGGAAGATACGTGGTGCTTGTATTCTGGGTATTTTGTTTCCACGTAATTAATCCAAGCAGGACAGCAAGAAGTAAACATAGGTAGTTTTTCGTCGCTACTCAGTCTTTTTCTTAATTCTGCAGCCTCTTCCATCACTGTTAAATCCGCACAAACAGAGGTGTCATATATTTCATCAAAGCCCAACTTTCGCAAACCCGCCACCATTTCACCCATGACATTTTCTCCGGACGGAAGGCCAAACTCTTCCCCCAGAGCCACTCGCACAGCAGGAGCCACCTGGACGGCAACCCGCTTGTCCTCATTGTAAATAGCCTCCCACACAGCAGCTCTGTCATCCTTGACGGCGATGGCACCAGTTGGACAAACAGCCGCACACTGACCACAGCTCACACAGGGGGTGTTGGCGATGGGCTCCTCAAAAGCCGTACTAACGGTCATCTTTGATCCCCTTCCCTTAAAATCGATGACCGCTACGTTTTGTACTTCATCGCACATCCTAACACAGTCCCCACAAAGAATACATCTGTTTGGATCCCTTGTAATTGCACGGCTGGAGCGATCAACAGGATGATCATGCCTGAAGCCATTTCCGCCGTCAAACCGAACTCTGCTTACATTGTACCGCAACGCTAGCTCTTGCAAGCGGCATTTCCCATTCTTGGAACAGGTGGTGCAATCACGACAATGCGAAGACAACAACAGCTCCAGAATCATCTTTCTGTGCTTTTGCAACTTAGGGGTGTTGGTCTTAATTTTCATACCCTCCCGAGGCGGAGTATAACAGGAAGCCTCTACGCCTCCCCATTCATTTTCCACGACGCACATCCGGCAAGCACCAAATACGGATAGTTCGGTATAATAGCAAAAGGTAGGCAGCTCAACACCCGCTTTGCGTACTACCTGCAACACATTTTTTTCATCGGTGTAATCCACTCGACGGCCATCTACCCACATACATTTCTTATCATGATTTTTGTTGTTCATTTTGTCATCCCTCCAAGATCGCTTTAAATGGACATAACGGCACACAAGCACCACATTTGATGCACTTTGTTTCGTCCAAATGAAACGGTTTCTTCACTTCACCACTGATGGCGTCCACTGGACAGCCACGAACACATTTGGTACACCCACGACACAAGGACTCATCAATATAATAACGACCCAAAGCCTCACAATTTTTGGTTGGACATTTTTTATCCAGAATATGAGCCAGGTATTCGTCCTTAAAATGTGTAATGGTACTGACTACGGGAGAACCAGCTGTTTTTCCCAAACCGCACAAAGCCGTTTCTGAAATGGTTTCTTCAAGGCTCAGGAGGGTATCGATGTCTTCCTCTTCCCCTTCTCCTGCCACAATTCTGTCCAATATATGGAGCATAGCCTTGGTACCTTCCCGACAGGGAACACATTTACCGCAGGATTCATTCTGGGTAAAATTCATGAAGAAACGAGCTACTTCTACCATGCAGGTATTGTCATCCATGACCACCAAACCACCTGAACCAATCATGGCACCTGCTTTCACCAGAGTATCAAAATCTAAAGACAAATCCAGGTGCTGAGCCGTGAGACATCCTCCTGATGGTCCACCAATCTGTACAGCCTTAAACTCACGACCATCTCTCACCCCGCCACCAATATCAAATACCACTTCCCTGATGGTGGTACCCATAGGCACTTCAATCAGACCCGTATTGTTCACATTACCAGTTAAGGCAAAGGCTTTGGTACCGTAATTTTTTTCGATGCCTATCTCTTTATAGGCTTGAGACGTCATAGTAAGAATAACCGGTACATTGGCAAAAGTCTCCACATTATTTAACACCGTAGGCTTTCCAAAGAGTCCCTTTTCAACGGTACGAGGAGGTTTTACCCGAGGCATCCCTCGGTTTCCTTCAATAGAAGCTGTCAAGGCACTACCTTCTCCGCATACAAAAGCGCCAGCACCCTGGCTGATATGAATCTTAAAATGAAACTCTGTTCCTAGAATCCCTTTGCCTAAAAGATTGTATTTTTCCGCCTGATTAATGGCATTTTTTAATCGGTTAACGGCTAAAGGATATTCAGCTCTCACATAGATATATCCTACCTCTGCTCCTGTGGCAATACCTGCAATCATCATGCCTTCAAGGATTCTATGGGGATCACCTTCCATAAGACTTCTGTCCATAAAGGCACCTGGATCTCCTTCATCTCCGTTGCACACCACATATTTCACTTTTTCTTTCTGACGGTTCACCTGTTGCCATTTGGTACCAGCAGGGAATCCACCACCACCCCGGCCTCTGAGTTCCGCTTGGTTCATTTCCTGACAAATCTCTTCTGGCGTCATTTCGAAGAGAGCCAGCTCCAGTGCTTTATAACCGTCATTAGCAATATACGCCTCAATGGATTCAGCGTCTATATGTCCACAATTTGAAAGGACAAGCCGTGTCTGTTTTTTATAGAAAGGAATTTCTTCCTGGGTATCGCAAGTCATACCATTCTCGTTATACAACAGCCTTTCAACCGGCTGATTCCCTATAATACTGGTTTCAATGATTTCTGCACAATCCTCTGGCTTGACTCTCATGAAAAACCAGCCGGCAGGGTCAATACGTACCAAAGGTCCCACTTCACAGTAGCCATGGCAACCACTTTTTTTCAGACCGATGCTTTCATGCTCCAGTTCATGACCAAGCTCAATGGAACAGTTAATTCCATGGTCTTCACATAGCCTTTTGAAGGTATCAAAAACCACATTAGCACCTCCAGCCACACAGCCCGTTCCGGCACAGACAAGTATTTTTTTTGTTTCAAGGGATAAGTGCTCCCTAAAGCTTTTTCTGACGTCAACCAGAGACTGCCTATCAGCAATTAGATTCATCTGCGTCACCTTCCTTTCTGAGATCTGCTAACAGAGTCTGTACTTTTTCCGGCGTCATAGCTGCATGCATCTCTTCGTTCACGGCTATCACTGGCGCCAAACCACATGCCCCAAGGCAGGACACTGCTTCCACGGTGAAGAGCATATCATCAGTGGTGTGCTTTTCATCGGTTAAGGACAGATTGGCCCTTAGTGCATTCAAAATAGGAATGGATTTACGCACATGACAGGCAGTACCGTCACATACCCGGATAATGTATTTACCTTTTGGCTCCAGAGAAAAGTTTTCATAAAAGCTGGCTACACTGTAAATTTTGGCAATACTGATATCCATTTTTTCAGCGATGTACTCCAGAGCGTAGCGGGGAAGGTAGCGATATTCGCTTTGAATTTCCTGCATGATGGGAATGAGCGCAGCGTTTCCGGAATCTGAGGATTCCAGAATCCTGTCAAGCGTTTCTTTTTGTACTTGTTCCATTACAATCTCCTCCTTGTGTTCATGCGGGACCCGCATGGTTTAGTAATGCCGTACTTTGGTCCTGTTGCCACTTCCTTTAGCGATTTAATCAATTCTCCAGAATGCCTACGGGCGATCTTCTAATCCCTAGGTAAAAGAGGATAAGAATGCGTTATCCAGGGACGTAGCACCGCTTATCTCCCTCTTGAAGAAGGGGGAGTCTTAGGGATGGTAGTTATCAGGCAAATCTCATGATTGTTATTTTTTTAACTATCTTGAGCATCTTTCAACCTCATTCAGCCGTATTCAGCCGCAGACCTTACAATCTTTGATGCAATCAACTCTCATCAAATTCTTTCTAAAGTCTTTATCCGATGGCTGTCGCCAAATGATCAGATTGAATCGCCTACTAATGGATAACAAATTCTAACCTCCCGATGAAATTAAAACTCCACCGGAAGGTTAGAATCCTATTGAGGCCCTAGCTCCCAAAGGTTTTTCGCCGTTTTGTTACATATTTAACAATAACATCTTATCGTCTCTTTCCGACTTTGTCAATCCCCGCTTTTCGATTTCTTTTTCCCCGCAGACAGCTTATACCAAAGTGCACAGAACTCGCAAGGATGGGACGCGGGGACGTTTCTCTCCGTCTTGTTGTGTTGTGTTGTGTTGTGTTGTGTTTTATTTTTTCTTGTTTCAACCTTCAGATCTACTTCGAAGAGTCTAGTTGAATGTTGTTCTATCCTGCATAAGTAAATTATTCAAGCCTGACCCCATTCGTTTCTCTATACAAATTTTTCTTCTATCAGAAATTCTTCAAATTTCGCCAAGCTTTCTGGTACATTTTTCCGACCATAACCCATTCTAAAATATTGGTCTTCCATGTCATAGATCTCAGAAGGCAATAGTAGCACTCCCTTCTTCTCAACAGCCATCTGGCAAAAGTCTTTCACCGGCATGTCCAGGAGGAGCTTATGATAGGCAACAGGCCCGCAGGTGATCGCTTTTTTCTCAAAGATTTGAGGATACCTGTCAAAAAATTTGTCCACCTGTTTGATGTTTTCCCGGATAATCTGACGATTCCGCTCCAGCAATTTTTCCCCATGTTTCAGCGCCACTTTTGCCAAAAATTCTGAAGGAGCGGAATTGCAGATGCTCATGTAATGCTTAAACTTTACTACTTTTTCAAGTGTTTCATGGTCCTTTGACACCAGCCATCCCACCCGAAGACCAGCCAGGCCGTAGGCTTTGGACATTACTCCCAGGGAGGCGCATTTGTCATAATGATCCGCCATCCAATCCCGCTTTTCTCCCTCCAGTTCCAAACCCTTATAAACTTCATCGGAAAACAGGTAGAGGTCATGTTTTTTGCAGATAGCACACAATCGCTTTATTTCATCATTGGTAAAGGTGTATCCGGTAGGGTTATTGGGTGAAGTGATGGCAATGAGTTTTGTGTTGGGCTTGATCAAAGCTTCCAATTCATCAAAATCCATTTCCCAATGAGTTCCCTTATCCCGAATATACCATTTGGAACACTCACAATTTGGAATGGAGTTGGCCACTTCATAAGCAGACTGATAATTAGGGTACATGGCAATCATATGATCCCCTTCCCCTAGCATCACATTCATATATCCGAAAATAGCTTCCTGAGCTCCATGAAAAGCCAGCACATCTTCATCGGTCATGTTTTGGTACAGCTTGGCAATGAGTTTTCTCAACTCCGGATCTCCCCAGGTTTCTGTATAGCCAAGCCACTGGTTCATAAATTCTTCCTGGGCCTCTGGTTCAAGTGCCAGCAGCTCGCCTGTTGACATAGCTTCGCAGTCAGACTGGGTAAGGAGATAGGGTGCGGTAAACTCATACTTCCCAAAATAACATTCCAGTTTAAAATCATTCATTTGCATGGATCCGTTCCCCCTTTTTACTTGAATAGTTTCTTTATGACACTGAATAGATCAAAGGTAGTTTTTTTATACACTTTATTCTTAATTGCTCTTTTGGGATTCTTTGCGTATCCCATACCTTTCATACCATACAGAGGATTAACCGCTCCTTTTGCTTTTCGCTTTAGCTTTCCTGTGGTTCTTGCCTTTACTCGTTTCTTCAAGCTAGGTGTGCGCATTCCTATTTTCATTCTTAGGCTCCTTGTATAATGTATTTAGGTTAATAAAGGCAACCTATAAGCCTTTGAGTCCTGCAAGATCATACACTTAAGTGTATGATCTATTTATTAGAGTGCCTGGCTGACAAAAAAACATCGTAGTCATGCCCTTAATCTATTAATACACTTTTATCAGCTTAATTCCTTTTAAGAAGCCACCCCTTTCGTCCCTTTTTTTAGCTCTCATCTTTTCCAGCTCATCGAAATCTATGTTTCGATGATGCACAATTCCATGAATCACTTCCAAAATGTCAGCAAGCTCTTCGATGCTATTGCTTTCAAGATATTCTTCTACTTCCTCTGCTAATTTTTTGTTTAATAGTTGCATCAGTTCTTCGCCTGTTACTCTTTTCGTTACACATTTTTTATGACTTTCTTCAATGATGGTAGGTATTTCATCTCTGATTAGTTTGTTATATAGGATCTCTCCCATTATGACAGACCTCCTTTTCGGGGATGGTATTGGATATCGTTATCATGATTTATGCCCCTTTCATCGATAATAAAACCCTTAAACAGCTTGTTTTTAGACAGTACCTATGGGCTTTGATACTGTTTATTACAAGCATACAGGTTGAATATCGTCCCAAAGTTTCCTATTCCTTCATCATAGCAAACAAACAGATAGTATTTTTGTTTCCATCGCATATACTCGGTTTTCATAAGCTTTTCCATAGGATATCGAATGATTGTACTAACCATCTACTTTCCATTCCATCAATCATCCTATGAACAACACTACAAAACACATTAGAAAATAATCCTCACAATGAATTTTAGTTTTCTCGTCATGAATATGATGATTATCGTTATTATCGTTATTATCATTATTGTTGTAGTCGTTTTAATATCCATAAGTGAATTATTCAAGCTTGAGCCCGACTCACTGATTCAATATGCACGTAAGTGAATTATTCAAGCCTGACCCCACATGCCTGCGTATCCACAAAAAAGCCCTAAACAGCTTGTTGCAAGACAGTGCTTAGGGCGTTGGATTCGCTCGCTATGGTTTATAATGGTTTTTCAACGTGTAAGGGGATTTCGATTAAATCTTGAATGCTTCCATCTTTTGCACTCTCTGTAAAAAATTCCAGAAGTAAGGTTTCTCCAGCTTCTACGGTTTCTGGGATTTCAATGGTTTCTTCAATGGCGCCCCAGTCACCCATGGCTCCGGTGGTGAAGTCAAAAACCAGTTCCTCTCCTTCTTCGTTAGAAAGACGGTACAAGACATTCCCTTCAAACACATTGGCGATTCCTTCAAAGGTGAAGGAAGTAGCTACCTTTTCCTCCGGTGCCGGACGGAAGATTTTAATGCCTCGAGATTCTGCCAGTATTGGCGATAAGGTTTCCAGCCCTACCAGTGTTGGAACATAGCTTTCATCTCCTATAACTTCGTAAACCACTGGTTTCTCTGTAGGTTTCATGGCAAACAGGTCGTAAGGATGGGTGATGGCCTGAGTAACGATATCCTCTTCTCCAGGCTGTGTAAAAGAAACTTTTACAATGATTTCTTCTTCAGATTCCATAACCTGTTGAATATCTACAGAATAGCCACCTGTAGGCTTTTCACCGTAAGTAACCAGCAGGTACATTATGTCCTCAACCACTTTTTCCTGTGCCAGCCAAGTGTTTTGGGAATACTCAATCCATGACGCTATCTCTTCCGGCAGCTCTTCTTGTTCCACTTCCTGAACAACCGACAACGCTTCATGATCCGTGGTAATCATCACGCTTCTTGTTTCTTCCTCCCATTTCACGTCAGCACCTAAGGCTTCTGAAACAAAACGAAGAGGCACCACGGTTCTGCCTTCCACAATACGGGGCGGCACTTCTAATTCATACGCTTGTCCTTGCAGGATAGCGGTCATCCGATCAATGGTTAACATCATTACCTTGTCTCCATGATGGGCGGTCACTTTCCGAGTTTCCCCATCCCACTCCAGTTCGGCTCCCAATGCTTCAAAGATAGATCGCATTTCGACCAAGGTTCTGCCACTTTCAATAATGGGAGAAACCTCTGGCCTTAATAACTGGCCGTCTACCCTTACTTTCGGTTCACTCTGGTCTATTTCCTCTGCTAGCACCATGGATGTTTGTGCAAAGAGGAGCAATAAAGCCAATGTTATCAGTAATCCTTTGTTTCGATACATTTTATCTACCTCCTGTAAATCATTATTTTTTATGACTTTCTTATTTCACTGTATCGCCTGCATCTGTTTTTGTCAACCGAAGGCTATGGATGCTCCTATTGATGCTCCTATTGACGCTCCTTGGTTGACATAGGTACTCAGCGTGATACAATCAAGAAAGAAATTCCAGACAGTGTTCTATCATGGAGGGAGTGAAGATTCCAATGAAGAAAGAGATTCTGAGACATGGCTTTTGTGATGCCATTTTTTCAAAGAGAAAGAAAAAAATCAATTACCTTCGGTTTTTCTTCTTATCCCTCTTTTTATGCCTGATCCTCTTAGGAAAAAACATTGATGTTTCAGCAACTTTTGATTCCACTGACCCTCCATACACCATTGGAATTTTATCCTTTACAACAAAAGAAGAAACCTTTGAAAAATGGGGAGCGCTAGAAACTTACCTAACAGAAGAAATAGGTGAAACTAATTTCCAGGTAAAACCCCTTTACTATGAAGAAATGGATGAAGCGGTGGCGACAAATCAAATTGATTTTGTTTTTACAAACCCGGCACATTATATTGCTTTAAGCAAGGACAACCAATTGCCCGGTCCTATGGCAACTTTGATTGAACTCTATCATCATGAACCTCAGTCTGCTTTTGGTGGTGTTATTTTTACAAAAGCAGATCCAGAAGCTCCACAAACCCTTCAAAGCCTTCGAGGAAAGCGAATTAGTGCGGTCAGTCAAAATTCTCTGGGAGGTTATCAAGCCGCTGCTTATGAGCTTGTGAAAGAAGGGCTGGACCCTTCACGGGATGTAGAAATGATTTTTACCGGTATGCCTCATCGCCTTGCAGTGAAAGAGGTGCTGGAGGGAAATGCCGAGGTAGGGTTTGTTCGTACTGGTGTGATTGAAAGTATGATTGCTCAGGGCCTTGTCCAAGCCGAAGATCTGCAGATTCTTAATCCACAGCATAAGGAGCCCACTCTATTTCTTTCAACAGAGCTTTACCCGGAATGGCCTTTTGTTGCTTTGCCTCATGTAGATCCTATGGTTTCCAAGCAAGTAGCGGCGGCTCTCTTTTCCATGGAGCCAGACAGCATAACGGCTCAGGAGGTTGGTATCTACGGTTTTGGAATACCTTCCAGCTATCTTAACGTGGAGGAAATGATGCGAGCACTTCGGGTGCCACCCTTTGATGCGGCTCAACCAGTCAGAGCTATTGATATATGGACTCAGTATCGGGATGTGATCTTAGTGGCATTGGTGCTGGGGTTAACACTCTTTGTCTATAATGGTATGAAACTTCACGGTGGAATGATGGCAGAGAAAAAGAACCGGGAGTTGGAAGCTCTGATGACTCAGTTGGAAGCTGCCCAAGTGAATCTTCAGCAAGCCAAGGAAGAAGCGGAGCAGGCAAGCCAGGTGAAAAGTCAGTTTTTGGCTAATATGAGTCATGAAATCCGCACCCCCATGAACGGTATTATTGGTTTTTTAACCTTATTAGAAGAAACCGACACCAACCAACAACAACAAGAGTATATTGATGATATCAAGACTTCCAGCAAAACCTTATTAAAGCTGATCAATGATATTTTGGACCTAAGCAAAATGGAAGCCGGCAAGGTTGAACTGGAACATATTTCTTACCATCTTCCGTCTACCATTCAAGAAACCGTAGAGGTTCATCGTCATTGGGCTCAGAGCAAAGAGGTGGAATTGTCACTTCATTTTCACCCCGGATTTCCCCAGCAAGTTAACGGTGATCCGATGCGCCTATTTCAAATCGTGAATAATTTGGTAAGTAATGCGATTAAGTTTACTGAACAAGGACAAGTCACTGTCCATGGTAGAGTGAAAGAACAAGAGGAAGGTACGGCTACCGTCGAAATCAGCGTCCAAGACACAGGGATTGGTATTTCAGAGGAAGCACAGCCAACCCTTTTTGACGCCTTTTCCCAAGCCGATTCTTCGAATACTCGGAAGTACGGAGGTACTGGATTGGGTCTTGCCATTACCAGAGACCTTATTAAACGGATGAATGGAACCATTGATGTTCATAGTAAGCTTGGGGAGGGCAGTACTTTTAGAGTGACTTTTCCCGTAGAAATAGATGACGAAGAAGCATTGGATTCCGATCTGTTATCCCCTTTGCCACCGAATCAAGGAGTTGCAAACAGCCAGAAGGCTATAACCAACGAAACTTCCGCAGGATCTGAAGAAACCCGAGAGAGCATTCTGGAGCAATTGATAAAAGATACTGGATTTGACCGGACTACGGCAAGTTCTTTGCTGGAAGAAGGGATTCAGTCTTGTTTCGAACTCAGTGCTACTGCCCTTGAAACTTTCCAGTCAAGGGATCTGCCGAAGGTGAAAGAACAGCTTCATGCGATCAAAGGCTTAGCCGGAAACTTAAGAATGACCAGTATTTCTCAATGGGCTGCTGAAGGAGAAGGGATGACGAAAAAAGAAGATTTTCAAAACCTTCACCCCTGTCTCTTGAAAATTCACCATAGGCTGGAAGAATGGCAAGCCTAACCATTTGAATAAGGAGTGTTGACCATGAGCTTAAAAAAGAAACCTTCCCCATCCATAGACCAATGGCTCAAAGAAGCCAAGAGAGATTCCAGCGCCACCCAGGTAGGTATGTTCCTAACTCATAATGGTGTCGTCAGAGAAACACCAAAAGCCCAGGTGCGTCAAGGGATTCATGATGGTACTTCTGTAAAGGGCATGACCTTTTCCTATGATGCTGAAAAGGTTGACCATGCCATCGCTGAAGCAAGAGAATTAGAAGGAATCTTCTATCTTCGTGTATGGCTCAATGAAGGAGAACTCGAAGTAGGTGACGATATTATGTATATCCTCATTGGCGGTGACATCCGGCCGAACGTGGTCCATGGTCTCCAGTTTCTTGTGGAGAAAATTAAAACTCAGTGTGTGACTGAAATAGAAACTATCTCTTAGAAATTTTCTGTGCCAAAGTTTCCTTCCCGATAATCCTGAAAAGCTTGATCCAGTTCTTCCTGGGTATTCATGACAAAAGGGCCGCCTGCTACAGCCGGCTCTTTTAGTGGTTCTCCGCTAAGAACCATCAGCTTCACACCGGACTTCCCAGCTTTAATTCGAATTTTTCCTTCCTGGTTTTCAAAAAGAATAAAATCCTTGTGTTCGCTGTCGGCACCGTTTATTTCAGCCTTGCCTCCGGTTATAATCATGCCTGTGTTATAGTCTCCCGGCTCTTCAAAGAGAACCTCACTTCCACTAATTAGGTCCATCCAGTAAATATTCATGGGTGAATAAGTCATAGCTGGGCCTTTCACTCCGCCGAACTCGCCTGATACAACAGTGACATTTCCTGCGCCATCCGCCAGTTCCGCTTTTCCTAGTTTTGCGTTGGGTAAATCCTGATACCTGCCTGGTACGTATTTATCTTTTTTAGGTAAGTTTACCCATAGTTGTATCATATGAAAAATACCGCCCCGGTTCAAAAATGCTTTTTCATGGTATTCCTTATGCATAATGCCGCCGCCAGCCGTCATCCACTGAACATCGCCAGGGTAGATGATGCCATGATTTCCGGCATTATCATGATGCTCTACCGCCCCTTCAAAAGCAAAGGTAACGGTTTCGATCCCCCGATGAGGATGGGGCCCAATCCCTCGGGAGGTTTCTGAAGGCGGGAAGTTTCTTGGTATGTTGTAATCCATCAGTGCAAAAGGCGAGAATCGTTGCAACAGGTTTCTGCCTCCTGGAAAATAGTTTCTAACCAAAAATCCATTTCCTACCCAATGTTCTTTTTCTATGACAAACTTTTCTTCAATCGGTCTTAATGCTGTCATGTTTACGATCTCTCCTTTGCTCTTTTTCATTCGATGCTTACTTTCCATCACCTTACCGTAATTTTTCTCGCTTCTTATGATTTTTGCTCTTTTCTCTTTCCTTAAGGACGGTCCATTATTTCTTTGATCGATTTACGCAACCCGGGGGCTTCTTTCTTTTGAAGATCCAGATTCAGATTTTCTTTGTTCCCATAGTACCCCATGGCTACAGCCGCAATAATGGATATCCCTTCATCAAGCTCAAAGGCTTCCCTAATTTGATCCACACTAAAGCCAGCCATGGCATGGGTCTGCAACCCTCTTCGGTTTGCTTCCAGGCTAAGAAATCCCCAGGAAGTACCAGCGTCAAAAAGGTGCCATCGGTTATCTTTATCATTTTTAACAAACTGTTTCTTCGAGGTGATGATCATTAGCACCGGTGCTTGAGATGCCCATTCCTGGTTGGCTCCCACAAGAGCATCTAGTATTTGGGAGTAGGCTTTCTCCCCCTTCATGGCTACGATATAACGCCAGGGTTGTTCATTAAAGCAGGAGGGTGCGTACCGTGCAGCTTCCATAACACCCATTAGATCTTCCTCGGATACATACCTTTCTGGATCAAAAGCTCTGGGCGACCACCGGTCCTTAACTTCTTTCAGAATTTCATAGTCAAAAGTTCTGGTTGACATGTTTTTCCTCCTTCTCATCGATTCATCCTATCGCTGTCCTTTGAATATCTTTACTCCTCATCTCTTTCACGTTTTTCTTCATAGTTGCTTCGCAATTGTAACATTTAGCAATTGTAACATTTAAGAGATGTTTTTTAATCCACATTATATAGCTTACCCATTTTTTGCTTTTATAATTGCCGGTAATGTCAGAACCTCGAAAAATGATTCTATATAAAAATCGCTGATGTGAAGAATCTTTTCTTTGTCTTTTTTATTAGAGGAGTCACCTACGCCAATAGTTTTGAAACCAGCCTTTTTAGCCGTTTCAATGGCATACAAGGCATCTTCAAACACCCATATGTCTTTCGGTAAAGCACCCAGATATTCAGCGGCTTTCAAGTAAATATGAGGGCTTTTCTTGCTGGCACCCACCTCTGTGCAGGTGAAAATGGTTTCGAAGTATTGCATGATCTGAAGCCTTACCAATGCTTCTTCTAACACACACCGATCACAGGCTGTCGCCACTACCATTGCGATTCCTGCCTGATGCATTTTTTTCAGGAAAGAAGCCGCACCGTCTTTTAACAAAATCTGCCGTCGGTACTGTTCTTCGATGGTATGGTTCACACCTGCTATTATTTCATCTGCATCCATTATTAGGTCATATCTTTCCTTTAAGAAGACAGCGCCTTCCTTCATGCTCATAGAAAATAGCATTGTTGACAGATTAGGTTCTGCTTTTTTTCCAATACCAGCTAAAAACAGTTCGCCAGCTTTCTCCCATATAGGCATGGAATCTAGTAAGGTTCCATCTAAATCAAAAATAGCACCTTTCATCTTTTTCTTCCTTTCTTTATCAATAAGGTTCATGCATTACCAATAAACATCCTACTCAAAAAACCATTGCAAGGAACCAGTTTCCCATACAACGGTTTTTAATAATTCTAACAGCTCTTTCGCTTTCCTTTTCAATCATTTCAATCATTTTTTTGATCAATAGTTACTTGTTACTTTTATCTTCTTCGATGATGAAAGGAGTATCCCATTATTCAAGTTCTTTCTGCTTCTTTTTGCTTAAAGAGTTTAAGACCAATTCATAGGACATATCGATCATTTGTTTTAAGATATCTTTCGGTACATCACCTTCTAAATACACTGAATTCCAGTGCTCCTTATTCATATAATACCCTGCAACAATATGGTGATATTCCCTTCGTAACTGTTGCCCAAAGGCTGGTTCACATTTTAATGTAATTATCGGCTTTTTCTCTTTATCACCACCTTGCATAGCAAACATTTTCCCTCCTATAAGGTATCTTGTTGCATCCCATTCTACTTTAAAGTCTTTTTCGGCCCCTTTTTTAGACAGGCAGTAGCTATCCAACCACTCATCTTTCACAGAAATCTCTCCTTCCTAAAAACATTTTTCTACTGATATCCTCTTTCCATACTAACAGATCCCAATTAACAGATCCCAGTCCTTCTTTTAGCCGTCGTAGTTTTCTCTTGTAAAACCACCTTCTGAACAGTATATACATCTTTCTATACGATTTCTTATAATACCTTAGAGAATACCTATCCCAGGCTCTCAATATCGCAAGATTCCCTTCACTTTTTCCTCAATTTCATTCCATACACATCCTCCTATGCATCCATCATTACAAACATGAAGTGGTATCTCCCATCTTCGCATTGATCCATCGCCTGCCTTCATTTAGTATGATTTAAGATCCTTTTATTGATAATTGCCATATCCATCTATCGTTGTCTTTTTTTATCTGATGACCCCTCAGCTTTATTTCTACTTTTCTGAAAAGATCATCTTGTCTTGCAACTCAACTTTTTTGCCTTTTGCAGGTATTCTTGCAAAATAATTGCCTACTTTCCACTTGTGTCTTGTTAATTGCTTAACAAGGTAGTATGATTCTTCTTATAGATATTATCTATACTTTTTTATCATTGCATTCATTTATTCAATTCACAAGGAGGTTTTTGCAGATGAAAGGTCTTTTTGAAGTAGTCGAGTATCTCAATAGCTTGTTGTGGGGTCCTCCCATGTTGGCACTTTTGCTTGGTACTGGCATTTGGTTTACATTTCGCTTGCGTTTTGTTCAGGTTCGTAAAATTAAGTTGGTTTTCAAGAAGACATTTGGAGATGTGTTTAAAAAGAGTGAAAAGGCAGATGAGCATGGAATGTCTTCTTTTCAAGCTTTAGCAACCGCCATTGCGGCTCAGGTTGGTACAGGGAACCTGGCCGGCGTTGGAACAGCCATTGCCGCCGGCGGCCCCGGAGCTGTTTTCTGGATGTGGTTGAGTGGTTTTTTTGGCGCTGGAACTATTTTTGCTGAAGCAATCCTTGGTCAAACTTATAATCAGCGAGTAGATGGTCAAAAGGTAGGAGGACCTGCTTATTATATAAAACATGGTCTTGGTAGTCCGGCTTTAGCTGGTTTTTTTGCAGTTTCTATTATCATTGCCTTAGGCTTTATTGGAAATATGGTTCAGTCTAATTCCGTATCAGATTCCATGAATGCGGCTTTTGGTATTCCTCATATTGTACTGGGAATCATAACGGCTATTGTGGTTGGCGCCATTGTAATGGGTGGAATTTCACGAATCGCCTCTTTCGCCGTTACCATTGTACCAATCATGGCCGGAATTTATATTCTTGGATGCTTAGTCATTATTTTTAGAAATCTTGGTGAAGTTATTCCTGCTTTTCAGTTAATTATTCAAAGTGCTTTTAATCCGATGGCTGCCACTGGCGGAGTAGTTGGTGTAACTGTCAAAGAAGCTATGAGGTATGGTATTGCGCGAGGCCTTTTTTCAAATGAAGCTGGAATGGGTTCCACACCTCATTCCCACGCCATCGCTAAGGTAGCTCACCCTTCTCAGCAGGGTTTTGTCGCTATTATGGGTGTTATTATTGATACGTTGGTGGTTTGTACTTTTACCGCCTTAATCATAATTATTACTGGAACGTATGAAACTGGCCTGGTAGGAATTCAGTTAACTCAACAAAGTTTCGCTATCGGTTTGGTCGGGTATGGTGAATACTTTATTGCTATTTCTCTCTTTTTCTTTGCCTTGTCCACCATTATTGCCTGGTACTATTTTGGAGAAGGAAATATCAAATACCTTTTTGGACAAAAAGCAATTCGTGCGTATCAGGTAATCGTTTTAATATGTATTGTTCTTGGTACTTTGGTTGAGGTAGAGGATGTTTGGGAACTTGCCGACCTGTTTAATGGATTAATGGTTATTCCAAATCTAATTGCTTTACTTGGATTAAGCGCTATCGTTATCAAGAGTCTCGAAAGCTATGAATCTAGCGATTTAGACAAATAATAACACTACCTTGTAAAAGCTTCCTAATCTAACGCAAGTCGGATTAGGAAGCTTTTTTACTGGTTCACTAGTTCATTTCATATACTTTTTCACCATTCATTATCGCTGATTGAATTTTCTCCAACTCTTCTAACGCTACTTCCTTTGTATCGTATAATCCCAGCTCCTCGGTCTCATTGCCCCAAAAACTACTATTAGGAATAGTACCCACAATAGCGCCCTTTTTTTTGCTTCCCCAATTACTCGTTACTGAAAACCCAGCATAGTTCCCTATTTTCTTTTTATCTTGGCTTCTTACCCACATCGCTTTTCCTCCCTGTCAAATCTCTTTATTGAAGCATACCTTAAGATGTCATGGATCTCAACAACACCCTTCCCGGAAACAAATTTAATAATATGTCCCTTTTAAGTATACTTCATAAAAAATATTCCTTGCAACAAGGGAAGATAAATAGGACTTATAGATTAGGCTTATATGGGATTTTTATTGGGCAAGAAGGTGGATGTAGTGATAAAATAGAAAATTATTAGTTGCTTCTTTCGCCATTCGCCAAAATCCTATTGATAAATTCCTTGTTTAAAAGTACCAATGGTAGGCTGTACTGGACAAAAGCCGAAGAAAAAAATCTATTGATCCCTCAAAACATATAAACACAAGAGAGGTGAAGCAATGTATCTGGAGATTGAAAAACTGTCAAAAGAATATGGAGATCTATTAGCTATTGATCATTTTACCAGCCGATGGGAAGACCATGAGATCATTGGCTTAGTAGGGCCCAATGGTGCCGGGAAGTCTACTTTGTTCAAGATAGTAGCAGGGTTTCTTGAACCGCATCAGGGGAACATACGACTTAACGGAGAGAATGTTTCTTTAGGTGCTGTTGCCTACGTGCCAGAGTTTCCTGATTTATTCCCCGTGTTAAGTGTATGGGAGCATTTTAAGTTTATTTCCTTAGCCTATAAGATCAATCACTGGGAGCAGGAAGCACAGGAATATCTGGAGGCTTTTCAACTGACGGATAAAAAGAATTCCTTAGCGGGAGAACTTTCAAAGGGTATGAAACAAAAGGTGATGATCGCTATTTCTTTACTGCGAAAACCCTCTGTTTTACTAATGGATGAGCCGTTTTCTGGTCTAGATCCTTTATCCAGCCGAGAACTACAGCATCGCATTCAGAGGTTAAAGAGTCCGAACCGAATTGTTCTGGTATCAAGTCACAACCTAAACACCATTCAATCAATTTGTGATAGAGTTTTGATCATGAAGCATGGCGTTTTATTGAGAGATCAGAAGATGAGCGCTATTCTTAATGAAACCAGGCAAAAGGGTTTTGAAACCCTAGAGGATTTTTTTCTGGAGGTGACAAGGTTTGGGAACTCTTAACGCTTTCCTTTTTCTGGAGTGGAAAACCCTTACTAATAAGATTAGACACTATCGAAAGTATAAATTCCAAAGTGGTTTGATCTTATTAGGATTTGTTTTATTCGGGTTGATGTTTTTTAGTATTCCAGGTGGTGAAACCCCTGAATTTTCAGAAACTTCAATAGGATACAGCGAACACATCATCGGCGGCATGATCCTGGGAACCTTCATCATACATCTTTTGATGGCCAGCACCAAATTTCCTGTAAAGCTTCCAGGCTATAGTCCCTCTTTGCTCTTAAGCCTTCCGATATCTACTCGAGGACTAATTCTTTATTATTTAGTGAAGCAATTTTTTATCCAGGCTGTCGTGAAACTATATTTGGTGTATTTTATGGTATCCAGCTTAGGAAGATCATTTCTTCCTTCTGGCTATTTCTTTGCATGGATAGGTTATTTGCTGTTAGGGATTTGGGTGGCGGCTGTCTCTCTCCTATTGCATCGTATGATGCGCCGCTTTTCTCTCGATAAAGTTTATCTATGGGGATTTCTTTTAATGCTGTTGATTATTGGCTTTATCGAGAGCGGAGCCAATTTTCCGATTTTCTTGAATTTGATACATCCTCAGAACTGGTGGCCTCTAAAAGGTTTTTATCTATTGATTGTTGATGTATTTCAGCCAGCAGAATCTTCTTTATGGCCTGTTTTGTTTGCTACAGGATGTTTGACATTCCTGACCTTCGCTTTAGCCTTTTGGAGACTGGAATATACGAGGGAAGAAATCACCAGCGAAATATATAAAGCAAAGCAAATGATGGATCAATCCAGCAAAATAAAAGATCCCGATGAAGTGATGCTTCAGTTTTTCGGAGCCCCCAAAAAGAGCTGGATCGCAAATCGTTCATGGACTCCCGGTATTGTAACCGCTTTGATTTGGAAAGAATTAGTTACCTTAGAACGATTAAAGTCTTCGGAGCTTAAGCTTGGGGGGATTTCTGCTTTTGTTTTAGGAATCATCGGTGGTCTCTTGTATGTTTTTCTCACGATACCCGTAACCATTTTTTTGCTTCCGGCGCTTCTCAATGGTCTGGGTGCTAGCAAACCATCCATCAGCGTCTTTCACTCCCTTGTCTGCCAGCTTCCCGGGTCTTGGTTTCAGAAACTTTTCGGCGTAAGCATATTATCAGCGTTGGAAGGAATGATTTACCATTTAGTCGCCTTAACGGCAGTGATTTTTACGATTGTCTTTTTCAAAGGAATTGAGAGCCTTGATGCCGTCGTCTATGTATTACCTTCTTTTCTTTTGATGCTTTTACCACTTAATCTGCTAGCTACCGTCCTTGGACTTTTAGGGTATCTTCTTGGTTTTCGATTTATTGGAGTGTTTCGGATAGTCATTGTATTCCTACCTGGAATCCTTCATTTTGGAATCTTTATTTTTGGGGGATACAAGCTGCATTGGCATTTTGGAATAAGTTCTTTTCTTGCCATAGGAGCATTGGCCTTATCCTGGTTTTGGATGAAAGTAAGCAGTCTTTACTTATCCAAACATTTTGCTAAGCTTCGAGAAGCCTCTACTTCTATCTAAACTGAGTCGTCTCTTCTTTGTGTTTTTATATTGTTGTATGCAACATGAACGTTTTGCGTATCCATTGATGAAAAAAGAAAATCCAACATGAAATAGGGAGGTAACTAATGAATCATACAACTATTAGCTTTGATACTATCAAGCAAAATGAAGAAGTGACCGCTTACATGACCGCTGGCGATCAGGTGCTGGAAGCTATGGGGTACACGGAGCATGCTTTTGTCCATGGCCGTATTGTTGCTAACTGGGCCAGTGAAATCATATCGGCTTTTGGCTATAGTGACCGGGAAGCAGAACTGGTTAAAATAGCGGCTTACCTTCACGATATCGGCAATGTGGTTAATCGGGAAGGGCATGCTCAATCCAGCGCTATCATAGCTTTCACCCTCCTGACCCGCTTAGGAATGGATCCGAAAGAAATCAGCCAGATCATCTCCTCCATCGGGAATCATGATGAAGGGAATGGTCAGATCATCAGTCCCTTGTCTGCCGCTTTGGCTATTGCTGATAAAAGTGATGTGCGCCGTAGCCGCGTTCGAAATCAGGATCCTATCACTTTTGATATTCACGACCGGGTTAACTATGCGGTGGAAAAATCAGAACTGATCGTAGATGCCACGAAGAAAACCGTCACCTTATACCTTACCATCGACACCGCTATTGCACCTAAAATTGAGTACTTTGAAATATTTCTTGGACGAATGATGATGTGCCGAAAAGCCGCCGATTCCCTTGGCGCTACCTTCCTTCTCTTTATGAACCAGACCCAAATGTTGTAAAGAGAAGGAAAAGAAGGCTTATTCCACTTCCCCCTGTGTTAGGATAGTTGTCATAGCCTTCCAACTAAAGTATAGTGAGCACTGACCTTTTTTCGATAAATGGGACACAAATAAGTTAGTTTTTCTACGATTTTCTAAGAATTGCTTTGTTTTTTATGCAACCATAGGCTGTTTACTTGCAATAAAGTCTGAAATTCCAAGGTTTCCAAGGGCTTGATGCCGTCGTTTCCGGTTATAAAATTGGTCGATATACCAGTAGAGATCTTGCTTGGCTTCTTTCTTGACAATGACCGATCATAATGAATATCCAGGAAATGATGTGCTGGAAATACACGTTGTACCGGTAGTGCCGATATCCGTTCAAGTGAGACAAGATACGCTTCTGGATCGGTTGATGTATCATAAGCAAATAACGTGTCTTTATAAATTAAATCTCCAGTGAAAAGATAATCTGAATCCTTTTCTCAGAAACTCATATGTCCCGGTGAATGACTAGGTGCATGTTGAACGCTAATACAACGACCACCTATATCTAGGATATCATGGTCTTTCAGTACCCTTGTGGGTTTCCCTAAAAAAACTTGTATTCATTAACGGCATAGCTCTTTGGCAGATCGCAACGGTCAACCACCATTCCCTTGATCTGTTTCATTTTCACAAACGTCTTAACTAATAAACACTATTCTAATTGCTTCGCCGTCTGATGACTTTCTCCTCTTTTATCCAGTGATTTTATTCACAATATTTTCAAATTCTGTTTTTCTTCTCTTACTGTTCAGCTATGTGAATGCTATCGTATTCTGTCCAAAACCATACGTCCTTGCGGACTGTCTTAAACAGTTATGTAAAAGGATTCCCTTAAGATGGATACAGAATCGAAATAAACGGCTAAAAGGTACACATTGCATTGATTGCTGTATCTTTTTTAGGGTTTAAGGTCTGTAGTTCCTGCATTGCTTTTAATCCTAAAGGAGTCGCCGCATTCCCAAGGCCTAGCCTATTGGCTGCCATGTTCATAATAATAGCCCCCATTGCAGGATGATCCGATGGAACTTCGGGAAACAAGGTCTGATTTCATGGCTTTGGTCGGAAACTCTATCGAAAATTCCGCTGGAAGCTACACATCCTTCTTTATTAAATAGTCGGGAAGGCGTTCCATGCGAATTAAATCTTGATAGGTTTCCCTCTCTACAATAACATAACTTCCTTCATCACTCAAAAGCACCACCGCTGCTTTTGGGGTTTTATTATAATGACTGGCCATCGAATAATTATAGGCTCCCGTATTTTTCATCACAAGGACGTCGCCACTTTCCAATTCTGGCGTAGGTAAATCCCATATTAAGATATCCCCACTTTCACAACATTTTCCTGCAATGGTGGTGACTTGATCTGTTTTTTCCTGCCATTTATTCGCAATAACCCCATCATACCTGGCTTGATAAAGTGCTGGTCTTGGATTATCAGGCATCCCACCATCCACACTGGCGTATTTTCGAATGCCTTCAATCTCTTTGATCGATCCAATGGTATATAAAGTGATTCCAGCTTCTCCGATGATCCATCTTCCCGGCTCAATGATAATGCTTGGCTGGCTCCATGATTCTTTTTCAAATTGACGGCTTACTTCTTTCATAATTTCATCTGTGTAAAAACCTATTTCATGGGTCTGTTCTTCCTCAGCGGTATACTTAATTCCAAATCCACCGCCTACATTTAATTCTTCTGTGCTATATCCCAGTTCGATTTTCAATACTTTTATAAGATTGATGACTATTTGAACGGCTGCCAGGTAAATATTGTTTTCAAAGAGCTGTGAACCCAAATGAAAATGAAAGCCGAGTAATGTCAGCCGCCTATTTGCCATGGTTTTTTTTACGATCCTATGCAACTCTTTCTTGTTGAGGGGCAGACCAAATTTCGAATCCTTTTGACCTGTTTGAATGTATTTATGGGTGTCTCCTTCAATTCCAGGAGATAGGCGAAACAAAATATTGGCATGAGAATCCATGCTTTCAGCGATAGCCGCCAACATCTCTAGTTCGTACTCATTATCTACAATAATTCGTCCAACATCATGTTTTACGGCCATTTCCAGCTCTTCTCGAGATTTATTGCTTCCGTGAAAAATCACTCTTTCCATCGGAAATTTAGCTGCAATTGCTGTATAGAGTTCTCCACCAGAAACCACGTCCAGGCCTAATCCTTCTTCTTCTATGATTTTACAGATGGCTTGGGTGAGAAAGGCTTTACTGGCGTAAGCGGCAAAGGATTTATCATATTTCATTAAAAAGTTTTCTTGAATGTTTCGGCACTTTTCCCGAATCATTTTTTCTGAAAGTACATAAAGCGGTGTTCCATAGGTTTTCGCCAGTTCAACTGTATCATAACCAGCAAAGCAATAATTTGTTCCCATATTCTTTTGTTCCTCCTTCTAGCTTCAATTAGTACCTCTTTGAAAAGCAATAACCATGCCAATTAGCATCGGTTGCCGGTTTTTTATTTGCTTTGGCTTTTTGCAGGAGGTTCAGAAGGCTCCGAAGGTTCATCAAATCCTTAAGAATATAAACAGCCCTCGTTTCGTTCGTTTTCACGAACGCACCAAAGGCTGTTTTCACTGTGAGCTTTTATTGTAAAAGCTTCGTCTATGGTTCGTTTTTTCGAACTTAATTCCGTTTATGCGAACTCCTAAATGATTTTCTTCAAAATATAGGTGGTATCTTTGAGGTTCTATGAAAAATCGGAAGTTCTATAGACAAATGGATGGAAGTGTTTCTTAACGGTCTTGTCAGCTATTTAGTAGCATTTTTTTAGCGTTTTAGTAGCGCTTTTGTTAGAGGTTATATTTTTTCAATTTATCGTAAAAAGCGGTTTTTTTGATTCCTAATAACTCCCAGGCTTCTTTATGTTGGTTATTCGTTATTTTCAAAGCCTGTTGAATGGCTGTTTTTTCCGCCTCCTGGACAGCTTTTTTCAAGTTGAAATCGATAGCATTCGATTTTGTCGGATCAAAAATTCTGGTATTTGAGGTTCTTTTGGTCTCCATCATTAAGTGTTTGGAAAATAGGGTTTTTCCATCCATAAAATGCAAGGAATGTTCCAGCGTATTCTCTAGTTCTCTTACATTCCCCGGCCAGTCATAGGCTATCATTTTCCTCATTGCTTCCGGCGATATGGTTTCAGCCTCGCATCCCACTCTTTTTCTTAATTTAGGTAAAAGATGGTTTACAATGGCATAAATATCTTCTTTTCTTTCTCTTAGAGGCGGAATATCGATGGGAAATACGTTAATACGGTAAAAAAGATCTTCTCTGAACTTTCCCTTGCTGATTTCATTTTCCAGGTTTCGATTGGTTGCCACGATCACCCTTCCAGAAAAATGGATTTTCTTGTTGCCGCCAACAGGATAAAAGCTTTTGCTTTGCAGGACTTCCAGTAGCTTTGACTGTAACATCAGTGGAAGTTCGCCAATCTCATCTAAAAATACAGTTCCAGCTTTTGCCAAAGTAAACATTCCCTGTTTTCCTTGTTTCTTAGCACCGGTAAAGGCTCCTTCCTCATATCCAAACAATTCACTTTCTATTAATGATTCGGGAATACCGCCGCAATTCACCTGTACAAAAGGTTCCGCTGCATAGATCCCGGCATCATGAATTTCTTTTGCCAGAATGGTTTTACCTGTGCCGCTTTCTCCTGTCATTAAAACCGTCGAAGCAGACTGGGAAGCTTTATATGCCAATTTTTTCACATGGGTGATGGCATCACTGCTTCCATGTATATTTTTGAATCCTTCTATTCCCTGTTCTTGTTGTAATTGTTTCTGTGCCTGGGTTAATTTTGATAAGGCTTCATCCCGTTCCCCCATGATTTGCTTTACTTCTGAAACGTCTTCCACTTTCAGCACGGCTCCTACTCTTCCAGTCTGATCATTTAAGGGGTTTATGGTGCATAGGGTGGTGTATCCGTTGATTTCCGTCAGTTGATCAATATAACGCTCACTGCCACCTTTTGCTACGTGGACAAAGCTTTTTATCATCTGATTATCATCCTGATGGATATCAAAAATGCTCTTTCCAACAACATCAAAACCGCTTCCTACTCGTTTGGCTCTGTAGGGAGTTTTCATCAGTAGTTCTTTCACGCTTTCTCCCTTTGCTGTATAGCCTCTGGTTTGATAAAATTTCACTTTTCCTGTTTTTTTGCAAAGGCATACCATGTGGGCAATGTCTTTTTTAAACGGTAATGGAAAGCTTTTTTCATCCACTCGGATCCAGACGACTTTTTTCACCTGGTCGATTTTGATTTCGATCCAATGGCCAAGAAACTTCTGTTTCAATTCTAAATGATCATAGTTCCCCTTTTGAATTTTGCATATTCCTTCCGAAGTATCATCATAGCTTCCCATTCCTAGGAGAGCAACTTTTGGGTCAATCTGGTCATTCTTTATCCCAATTTTTTCGAAATCTTCCCGCTCCATGCCGCCGTCGTCTTTTCGAACGCCGGTAATTCCCAGGATAACAATATCTCCCTTTTCGAGCTGACCTGCCGGATGCCCAATACCATCATCTTCTGTTAACCCAAAAATCTCTTTGGCTTTTTTATTGTAGAATTGAATGATTCCTTGGTCATCAATAAAGATAAATCCTTCCGACATCATATCGACAAACTGTTTCATAAAACCGTATTTTTCCAACATGTTTTCACCCTCTTTGTGTTTCATCGTTAAATCCCCGCATCAAAGGTTATTGGCGGGGATTTTCATTAGAAAGATTCTTCAATTTCGATATCCCATTTCATTTGAAATCAAACGGGTATATTTCAATAAATGTTCTTTAAAGGCATCGATCACTTCGCAGGTGACACGAATAGTAGGACCGGATATACTAACGGCTCCGATCACATCATTACGATAGTTAAAAACGGGAGCCCCGATACATCGAATTCCGAACTCATTTTCTTCTTCATCTAAAGCATATCCAGCTTCCCGAACCTTCTCCAGCACCTTTAACAATTCATCATAAACGACTACGGTATTAGGGGTGCGTTGAATAATCTCACTGGCCTCCCATATTTCCCGCACTTTTGGCTCCGGCCAGTACGCCATCATTGCCTTTCCTGCTGAAGTACTGTACAGCGGGCTGCGTGCGCCAATGCGTGAATGCATGCGGATATTATTGTTCGACTCCACCTTGTCAATATAAACCATGTCCGTACCGTCTGGAATGACCAAATGAACTACTTCGTTAGTAACATCTCGAATCGCTTCAATATAAGGTCTTGCCACTTTTAATAGTTCCATACGATCGATGATACGGCTTCCAATTTCAAACATTTTAATGCTTAAATGATAACGCTGATTATGCTGACTTTGACTGACGTATCCATGATGGATCAGCGTCAATAGTAAGCGATGAACGGTGCTTTTATGAAGACCGATCAACTGACTGACTTCGGTTAATCCCAAACCATCCTGATGAGTCGACAGTAGTTCCATGATTGCGATGGTTCTATCTACCGATTGAACCGTATTGATTGAGTCTTTCATATTGAGCACTCCTCCATTGAATAAGACATTTGTAGTATATGCGTTAAGTATGTGTAAAGAAACCCTTATACTTGAATTTTACGGCAGTTTAGCACTTTTTGTCAATCTCAATCATTCGTTCCAGGCATTAGTATCCTTTATCAAGATCAATACGGTTTAGCATAGTACCTTTTCCAGAGAGATATGATGCAACAAAATACTAATGTAAAGCCCCTTATCCTAAACAAGAGACAAGGGGTTTTATGTTAAAAAAAAAAAAAGAGGGCACATTTTAGAAGGTAGGTACTGAAACGACATATCTTTATTCCATATATCCACCTTTCATAGGGGAAACAGCTAATTTTGTATAGACACCCAACGCACCTTTCGTGTATTTGGGCCTTGGTTTAATCCAACGTGTTTTTCGTTCCTGAATAATTTTCTCTATTTCTTCTTTCTCTAAAAGCCTTTCTTTAATTCCAATAATATTCAATTGTCTTTTGGGAATATTCACCTCAATAAGATCCCCTTCTTCTACAAGAGCTATGGGGCCTCCTTCACAAGCTTCCGGAGAAACATGGCCTATAGCCGGTCCTCTTGTGGCACCAGAAAATCTTCCGTCTGTTATCAATGCGGTTGTAGCCGCTAATTCAGGATCGGAAGCTATGGCCTCCGTCGTGTAGAACATTTCAGGCATTCCAGAACCTTTTGGTCCTTCATAACGTATACAAACTCCGTCTCCTGGCTTTATTTTCTTTGATAAAACAGCTTCAATAGCTTCTTCCTCGCTGTCAAAAGGACGTGCCACTAAGGTTGCTTCCATCATTTCCTCTGGAATCGCAGAATGCTTAACCACAGCTCCTTCTGGCGCCAGATTTCCTTTTAGAATACCGATGGCTCCTTCTTTTCTAATAGGATTGATCTTAGTTTTAATAATATCTTCTTTCTCAAAGCCTTTTTCTTCCAGTAGTTGATAACATCCTTCATAATAGTGACCATTTTTCAGTTCTTCTAAGTTTTCGCCAAGAGATTTTCCCGTAACCGTTATCACATCTAAATGAAGAAATTCTTTAATTTCTTCCATAACACCAGGAACGCCTCCTGCATACCAGAAATATTCACCAGGAAACTCTCCACTAGGACGCACATTAAGGATATACGGGATTTTACGATGAATCTCATCGAATGTTTCCGGTTTAAGGCTCAAATCTAGTTCTCGGGCGATAGCTGGAAGATGGAGTAACGTATTGGATGATCCCGCTACTGCAGCATGAACCATGATTGCATTTTCAAAAGCTTTTTCTGTCAAAATTTTATCCGCTGTAAGGTTAGCATCAATAAGGGCAAGGGTTTGTTTCCCCACTGTCCGAGCATGTTTTTTCAAATCCTTCGATGTAGCTGGCATAAACGCCGTCCCTGGCAGTGCCATGCCCAATGCTTCTGCCATTACCTGCATCGTTCCTGCCGTTCCCATAAAAGAACAGGCTCCACAGGAGGGGCAAGCATTATGCTTAAAGTGAGTAAATTCTTCTTGGGTAATTTCCTTGCGTTGATATTTTGCACTATAGGTTCCAATCTGCTCCAGAGTTAGCATTCCGGGACCTGCTTCCATTACTCCACCAGTTAAGACAATAGAAGGAATTTTCATTCGTGCAATAGCCTGAAGGTGAGCAGGCATCCCTTTATCACAGCTTGCAATAAAGACACCCGCATCAAAAGGAGTTGCTCCCATATGAATTTCGATCAAATTAGTAATATACTCTCTCGATGCCAGCGAATAATTCATTCCATCATGTCCTTGGGCTTGGCCGTCACAAATATCCGTAGCAAAATACCTGGCTGGTTTTCCACCCTTTTCACAGATGCCTTGGTAAGCTTCCTCAACCAGTTGATCTAAATGAACACTTCCTGGATGACTTTGACCGTAAGTGCTCTCAATGATAATCTGCGGTTTTTCCAATTCTTCTTTCGACCAACCCATACCCATTCGGAGAGAATCCATTTCTGGTGCTTTTTCTCTCATTTCCTGACTCTTTAGCATTAGCCTCTTCTCCTTATGATACTGATTTCGTTTTAACTCGCATTTTAATAACAACATAAAAAATCACACAAACCAATGCCAACAAACCAATTGCTAATGGGTTAGTCAACATGTACTGAATTAATGAGATTTGCCTCGCTTCAGCAATCGTCATGGATCGCACCAGATTTGTCTCAATCAATCCTCCAAGAACCACTCCAATAATAATCGGAGCCAAAGGAACCCCTGTTTTTTTGAAAATTGCTCCTATCACCCCAAGAACGAGTGCGATTAAAACATCAAACACATTATTTCGAAGGCTATATGCACCGAAAAGAGTGAACACTAAGACCGTTGGTACAATGTATTCCATTTTAATTTTTAGTATATAGGCAAAATATTTGATTCCAAAAGCGCCAATAATCGTCATCGCAACCACTGTCATCATCATACCGAAAATAAATGTATATGCCACATCTGGACGCTGGACAAACAAACTTGGTCCTAGGATGATTCCGTGAATAATAAGTGCTCCTGCTATAATGGCTGTCGTAGGACTTCCGGGAACACCCAGAGCCAACAAGGGTACCATTGTACTTCCCACGGTAGCATTGTTCGCGGATTCTGCAGCAATAATCCCCTCTACGTTTCCATTTTCAAATTCTTCAGGTTTTTGGGATACCCGTTTTGCTTCTCCATAAGATAAAAAAACCGCCAAAGTCGTTCCAACACCAGGTAAAAGACCAACGAAGGTTCCGATCAAAGATCCTTTGATGACAAGCATTTTATGCCTTACTATATCTTTAATGACCGTTATTCTCTTTATATCCTGCTCTTTATAGGTAACCACTTCATTGGATTTTTTCCCTATATTTAAAAACATCTCAGCTAGACAAAATAACCCTAATACCACAGGAACAACGGAAATTCCGGAGCGCAAATTTATATTACCCATGGTGAACCGCTGAGATGCTGTAATGGCATCAACACCAATGGTACTGATAAACAACCCAAAAAAAACGGCGAAAAGAGATTTATAAATATTCCCGCCAAGAGCACCTATAACAACTAGTCCGCTCAGCGCAATAAAAAACATTTCAGCGGGGCCAAATTGCAGTGCAAACCGTGCAAGAGGTGGTGTAAAGAAGATTAAAATCAAAACTCCTATAACCCCCCCGAACATACTTGAAAAAATGGAGTAATAAAGGGCTTCCTTCGAGCGGCCCTGTTTTGTTAAGGGGTACCCTTCCATCGCTGCCGGTGCAGCAACCACATCTCCAGGAACATTGAGAAGTATGGCCGTAATCGACCCACCATACATTCCGCCCATGTAGATTCCTCCCAGGAGCAAAAGACCAATTTGCGGCTCTAAGGTAAATGTAATTGGAAGGAGCAAAGATATTCCAATTGCACCATTTAGACCTGGTATTGCACCCACTATAATGCCAATGAGTACACCTACAAAAATCACCAATAAAACGCTGGGTGATAGGATTCCTAGTAAAATCTGTAGCGAATCCATATAAAGCCTCCTCCATAAAATAAAGTACCGACGCCTTACTCCTTTAAGAAAAAAAGGGGAAAGAAGATCTCTCTCCCCACACACTACCTTCCATTAAATTCAGTTCAATGGTTTGATCTTTTATTCAAAACGTTGCTGATTGCTCTCAATAACAGGTAATAAGGTTTGATTCGATCGTTGAAGTACTTCGTTCACGGAATCATAATCTAAATATCTGTAAGGAAGTGCTGCGTTTTCAAATCGTTCTTTTAATTCAGGATCATTTCCGATGGTATCCAAAGCTTCTGTTAATACTAGCTTCACCTCTTCCGGAACCCCTGTCGGAACTACTAGCACTCTAGATACTCCCATTTCAAGATTATAACCTAACTCCTTAAAGGTTGGTACATCTGGAAACATGTCCATTCTCTCTGCTGCTGCAAAACCAATGGGGTGTCCACCACCATCCTTAATGGGATCATGACTCATAGAGGAAGTAGATGCCAGGTCAACATGAGCTCCAAGAATTGCATTCATTAATTCTCCTCCACCCTCAAAATTAACAGGAGTGGTTTCGATTCCCAGGTGCTCCGAGAAGGCCAATACATGCAGAAGCCCCAATGCCCCTGATTCACCAATAGTAATAGTCCCTGGATTATCTTCCCCATAGGCAATCACATCTTCAATGGTATTAAACTCACTACCTGGACCTGCAAAAATCCCCATAGGCATATCATCAAAGGCTGCCAGGTATTCTAAATCATCAAAACTAAAATCCGTGTCTCTTGTGTTCTCTAACACAAAGTTGTCAGGGTACCCAAACACACCCAAGGTATATCCATCTGCATCACTTGCTGCAATTTCAGCAATTCCCAGTTCTCCTCCTGCACCTTCACGGTTAATAACATTCACTTGAATATCCAGCTCACTGCCTAAAGCATCAGCTAAAATCCTTGCAACCGTATCGCCTCCACCACCAGCGCTATAAGGAACAATGATCTCTATGTTGCCACTCGGATAAGCACCTTCATCTCCTCCATTTTCATTACACCCTATCGTAAATAAAGATACTACAAGGGCTATCACCATCAGTAAAACTACTTTCTTTTTCATCTGCATTTCCTCCTTACATTTTTTATTTTTTCATACTAAGGTATATCAAAACAAACTTCCATTTGGTACAGGAAGCCTTAGTAACAACGTAAAAATCACGTACATTGTACCTGTAATAAGACCACCCACCCCCAGACTTTTTACTATTTGTCTTCTTCGAGGATAGACACCACCAGCCCGGTACGTTTGATAAAGAAACACTACAACTACTAAAAAGAAGGATGATATATAAAATCCTACTGCTCTAAGCATGAAATATGTCACAAAGAGCATTGCTGCCGGAATTAGAATTTGAAAAATTAGCGTTTCTTTTGTAAGGGTAGTTTCACTCTTAAAGCTCCCTTTTCGATATTTCCACAAAGTATCTATTATTAATAATAATCCCGCAGCGCCCATTCCTATAATAGTCATTCTTGGAAACATAGCTGACTGTGCAGGTAAACTCTCTAATTGCGTATATGCTATCATCGAAAAAACTACCCCTGCTACGCCTAAAAGTATATTTGTAATCATTCTTCATCCTCCTTCCCTCTTTATTTCAAGCTTCCATTTGCTTTATATTCTTTATCGTTCGAGTAAACTCTGTATGCCCTTGGCAATTTTCATATAAAATCGACGGTTTCATTCGCAAATGCTTAAGCATCATTTAAAGTATAAAACATTACCTGGCATATTCAAAGCTTTTAACGTTGTACTCTTCCTGAACCGTCACCTTTTACTAGTGTTTCCACTTCGTCAAGATTCACCAGATTAAAATCTCCAGGCACTGTATGCTTCATTGCGGAAGCGGCCACAGCAAACTCTAACGCCTCTTGTAATGGTTTCTCCGTCAGCAATCCGTAGATCAATCCGCCAGCAAAAGAGTCTCCTCCGCCGACCCGGTCTACAATCCGTACATCATATTTGCGTGACAGGTATGATTTGTTTCCATCACATAGCATTGCAGACCAGCCGTTATCTGATGCGGAGTAGCTTTCTCTCAATGTAGAAGCCACATATTTGAAACCAAATCTTTCGATCAACTGGTTGGCAACTTTTTCATATGCTGCGTGATCAATCTGACCCGACTCCACATCTGTTCCGCCGGCTTTGATACCAAAAACCTTCTCGGCATCCTCTTCATTGCCAATGCATACATCCACATATTTCATTAACTGGGACATCACATTCTCCGCTTCTTCAGGTGTCCAGAGTTTTTTGCGATAGTTCAAGTCCACAGATACGGTCACGCCCATTTCCTTGGCTTTTTGACAAGCTTCCATGGTAATATCCGTAGCTTTGCTTCCAAGAGCTGGCGTAATGCCAGTAAAGTGAAACCAATCTACTCCTTTAAAAATCTGTTGCCAATCAAAATCGGATGGATCGGCTTCTGCAATAGCCGAGTGAGCACGGTCATAGATTACTTTGGAAGCACGTTGAGAAGCGCCACTCTCTAGAAAATAGATGCCTAGTCGCTCACCACCACGAGCAATAAAATTAGTATCGACACCAAAACGACGCAATGCATTAACAGCACTTTGACCAATTTCATGTTTAGGTACCTTTGTTACGAAACGAGCTTCTAATCCGTAATTGGCTAAGGATACGCAAACGTTTGCCTCGCCGCCGCCATAACAAACATCAACGTTTTCAGACTGAACAAATCTCTGAAATCCATGTGTTGAAAGACGAAGCATGATTTCACCTAATGTCACTACTTTTTTCATCCTTACTCTCCTCCATCCACTTTTTCATTTCTTGCTTCTTTAATTTTTTCTGTAAACCGAAGGGCTGTCTGAGTTATTTTTTCATAGTCACCGGATTTGGCACCACCTGTTAACTCACTGCCAACACCCACAGCTACACATCCATTACGAATCCATTCATCCACATTTTCCAGGCTAACGCCACCTGTTGGCATCAGAGGCACTTGAGGCAAAGGCCCTTTAATTGCCTTAATATAGTCCGGGCCAAAAGCACTTCCAGGAAAAACTTTTATGACATCTGCACCAGCCTCCACCGCTTGGATCATCTCTGTCAATGTCATACAACCGGGCATATACGGAATTTGATAACGATTGCATAGTTTTGCTGTTGCCAGATCAAAACCAGGACTTACGACATACTCAGCTCCGGCAAGAATGGCAATCCGTGCTGTTTCACTGTCAAGGACAGTTCCTGCACCAATGATTAACTCTTTGGGGCTGAATTTCTGCTTCAACTCATTGATAGCTTTCTCGGCTCCCGGCACTGTAAAAGTGATTTCAATAGCTGAAATGCCACCATCTATGCATGCACGGGCAATTTTTTCCGCTGATTGACTGTTTTTTGCTCGTACCACTGCCACTATTCCTACTTCACAGATTCGGGATAAGGTATCTACTTTAGGGATCACACCTATCACCACCTCTCTTTTGTTTCATATAGTGAACCTCGGTTTCATTTTTTCATTATATATGATATTATCTGTTAATTCAATACTTTTTCTTGTATTTTGTGATGATTCTGTGATCATTCTAGAGTGCATCCATCTCGATATAAGTATTTAGAAGGTTTTCAATCAGATTCTATTGTAACTTTCCAACTGAATCTTTAGCTTTTAGTAACATTTCAACTCCATCATAAGCTAATCATATATTATCCAGTTAGACTAAAATGTTTGGCGCCTACTGTCATTGAGAATTGAGAATGAAGAATTAAGTTCAAACACCCTAAAGGGCACTCATGCTATTTCCTATACCATAAAAAATGCTGGTTTCCTTGATTGGAAACCAGCATTTCTTATGGTATAGCTGAAGTAAATTCACTTCCGATCGACCTACCCGAAAGAGGTAGTCTAGTAAACGGCCACTGGACCACATGGTCCCTTCATAATATCGATTTTTGTTTCAAAAATATCAGTCAGCAGGGTTGGCTTCATTACCTCTTCCACGGTTCCAAAGGTAGCGATTTCTCCGTTTTTCATGGCACAAATTCGATCCAATAAAAAAAGACCGTCAACTCACGGTCTTCCTGGTATGTGATTCAACGCCATAAATAAAGACGCTTTGCATCGGCAAATCTATAAAAAGAACCTACCCGCTTTGGATAGGTTCTTCTACAAGCTTCTTGTTACTGAAAGCTCTCATACCGCTGGCTAACATAATCCCAATTCACCACATTCCACCATGCATGAATATAGTCTGGTCTTTTGTTTTGATATTTAAGGTAATAGGCATGTTCCCACACATCAAGACCTAACAGTATTTTATTCCCGTCCATTAAGGGGTTATCTTGGTTGGGGGTAGAGGTTACCTCCAGTTCTTGGTTTTTGTTAAGAATCAACCAAGCCCAACCGCTACCAAAACGAGTGGTTGCTGCGTTATTAAAGCTTTCCTGAAAAGCTTCAAAGCTACCAAAGGTTTTCTCAATGGCTTCTAATAATTTTCCTGTTGGTTTTCCTCCACCTTGAGGTGACAGGATTTTCCAGAATAAACGATGGTTGTAATGACCGCCGCCATTGTTTCTTACCGCCCAGTATACTTCTTGGGGCAATTCTTCCAGTGATGTCATTAATGCTTCCAATTCTTTTTCCTCAAAAGCATCTTGATTTTCAAGAGCTTGGTTCAATTTAGTCACATAGGCTTGATGATGCTTCGTGTGATGAATTTCCATGGTTTCTTTATCGATATGGGGCTCCAAAGCATCATATGGGTATTGCAGATTTGGTAAAGTGTGTTTCATTGTTGTTACCTCCTTCTTTCGTCTCTAATTAAGCTTATTCATTATATACCCACCTCTCATAACGATAATCATTATCATTTAATTTTCTTTTTGTTTTCTTACTCATCTTCCCGAAGAATGTTGATGTTTTTCCCTTCCATTATCTTGTTCATATTGCGCATAGAGCACATTTTGCCACACATGGTACAGCTATCTTCATGGGCTGGCATCGATGTTTCACGATATTCTTTTGGTTTTTCTGGTTCAATAGCTAACTCAAACATTTTTTTCCAATCCAGCTCTTGCCTTGCTTTGCTCATTTTATGATCGATTTCGCTGGAGCCAGGAATCTGTTTCGCAATATCACCTGCATGGGCGGCAATTTTAGCGGCAATGATCCCTTCTTTCATATCATCCAGACTGGGAAGCCTTAAATGTTCTGCCGGTGTCACATAGCATAAGAAATCCGCACCGCTGCCAGCTGCCATAGCACCGCCAATAGCGCTGGTGATATGGTCGTATCCTGGCGCTATATCGGTAACGATGGGACCCAGTACATAAAAAGGAGCTCCATGGCATAGCTTTTTCTCTAATAAAACATTTGCTTCTATTTCGTTCATTGCCATATGGCCTGGTCCTTCAATAATGACTTGAACATTTCGTTCCCAGGCTCGAAGTGTTAACTCTCCCAGTACCATCAGTTCTTTGACTTGCGATGCATCCGTAGCATCATGGATACTTCCCGGTCTGCAGGCATCTCCTAGGCTTAAGGTTATGTCATGTTTTTCGCAAATATCCAGCAGTCGATCATAATGCTCATAAAAAGGATTTTCGTTGCCGGTTAATTCCATCCATCCGTACAGTAGAGAACCACCCCGCGAAACAATATTCGTCAGTCTTTTATTGCGCTTAAACACGTCAACAGCTTCTCTGTTGATACCCGCGTGAACTGTTACAAAATCCGCACCGTCTTCCCCATGTTTTTCAACCACACGAAGAAATTCGTCTGCCGTAATAGCTTGCAGTTCTTTGTCATAAAACCCTACAGCATCATAAATGGGCACGGTGCCTACCAGGGCGGGGGAGATTTCTACCAATCTTTGTCGAAATGCTTCTGTTTTTCCAAAAGAGCTCAAATCCATAATGGCTTCTGTTTTCATTTCAAGAGCTTTTTTTACTTTGACCATTTCTGCTTCTATGTCATAGCAATCTTTTGAAATCCCCAGATTGACATTTATTTTTGTTCGCATGCCTAAGCCAATGCCTTCTGGATCCAAGCTGTGGTGATGTTTGTTAGCCGGAATCACTACCGTCCCTTCGGCGACTCTTTTTTTCAATTCTTCCACATGAATCCCCTCTTTTTTAGCCACCACTTCCATTTCTTTTGTCACAATACCTTTTTTCGCTGCGTCCATTTGTGTACTGTAATTCATTTTTTTCACTCCTCTTATATTGTTTTTCATTGTTGCTGTTGTTTTTACTGTTCTCTTGGTATTCATTTTTTCAATAAAAAAAACTTCCCCATAACGGAGGAAGCTTGTGTTGAAAAAACGATCAATATCATCGATGGATACTTTCGTTATCATTACATAGCTTCCTACGGTGGGATTATCCACGTCAGGTGCGAGGGTCAACGAATATTTTCATTTCTCAGCCTTTCGGCTCCCCTGCTATGATGCTATTTGATTTTCTTTGTTTTTTTCCTCTTTTTTGCATGTTCCTCTTTCAAAAAGGAGGGGGCTTAGTCTATTCCCTGATCCAGTTTTCGAATGCCTTCTGTCTTTAAATGATGATACAGGGTTTCGATAGGTTCTCCATCAATCATAAGTAATGGATTTAGTTCGTACAGAGGAAGGATGACGAATCCCCGTTCTTTCATGCGAGGATGGGGAAGTATTAACTCCTTTTCACTACTTTTCTGATCATTAAATAACAAGATATCCACATCGATGCTTCGTGGGCCCCACCGAATCACTCGCTTTCTTTTAAGTGTTGCTTCGATTTCATGGCAGAAAGCCAGCAATCCATAGGCTTCTAAGGTGGTGTCCAGCTCCACGGCCATGTTAAGAAATGTATCCTGATCCAGATAGCCTACTGGATCGGTTTCGTAAAGGGATGATTTCTGGCAGGCAATTGTTTGGGGATGTTGTTGAATCATCTGACAAGCATCTCTTAGATGTCCTCTCCGATCTCCTATATTACTCCCTAAACTTAGATAGGTTCTATTCATCTCGGCTTCTCTCAATCTCCACACCAAAATAGTCAAAAATGCCTTTTACGGGTGCTTCTGGTTTTTTTACCCGCACCATGACTTTTTTGATCTTTCCATATTTCTCCAAAATACGGTGACTGATATGTTCTGCCAGGGCTTCAATCAAATGAAACCGTTGATTTTCTGCCAGTTCTTTTACATCCTCATAAACATCTGCATAACTAACGGTATTGTCTACATGATCTGTAGTGCCGGCCAGTGCAAGGTCTGCCCATAGTTCTATGTCTAGGATAAATTTTTGTCCCAGCCTTTTTTCCTCTTCCAGGACGCCATGATATCCATAAAATGATAGATGGTGCATAATGATTTTATCCATGTTCGACTCCTCTTAGGATGGCATCCGCCACCTTTATTCCTCTCAGGTTTTCTTTAATATCATGAACTCTAATGATTTCTACTCCTTGATAAACGCCAATCACATTGGTAGCTAGCGTACCTTCCATTCTTTGCTCCGGTGCCAGGTCCAGTATTTTTCCTATCATGGATTTTCTGGACGTTCCCAACAGCACTGGATAACCAAATTCCTGAAGTTCCTGCAACCTACCCATGACATAAATGTTTTGTTCTGGTGTTTTTCCAAAGCCTATGCCCGGATCCAGCAGAATGTTTTTGTCGTCGATACCTGCTTCTCGAGCCATGGTAAGGGACTTTTCAAAAAACTTTTTAATACTGGAAAGAATGTCTTCTTTATATTCCGTGCCTTCCTGATTGTGCATGATGCATACCGGAACGCCAAAGGAAGCTACCACCGATGCCATTTCCTTATCCCGCTGAAGGCCCCATACATCATTGATCATATGAACGCCGGCTTCTAAGGCTGCCTTTGCCACTGGTGCCTTGTAGGTATCGACAGAGATGGGAACTTCTAAGGCTTCTACCAACGCTTTTACCATGGGCATGACCCGTTTAAGTTCTTCTTCCTCTTCCACTTTTATGGCACCTGGTCTGGTAGACTCTCCCCCTATATCAATGATATCCGCACCTTCTTCTACCATTTTTTTTCCATGGAACAAGGCTTTTTCCACTTCTGTAAACTGTCCGCCATCAGAAAAGGAATCGGGTGTGACATTTAAGATTCCCATAATCAATGTCCGCTTCCCAAGAGGCAGCGAATACCCTCTCAGTTCCAGTGGATCGAGGGGTTTCTGTGGCTTTGACTTATGGATTGTTTCTGTTTTCTCTTGCTTTGTTGTCCTCTTTGTCATACCGTCTCTCACAACCTCCTTTTTCCCCTCTGTTTATCGGCCAAATTCAATCAATGTAATTGCTTCTGCTCTAGATTTTGCGTCATGTTTGAAGATCCCTCTTACGGCGGAGGAAACGGTTTTAGAGCCTGGCTTTTTAATTCCTCGCATGGTCATGCACATATGTTCCGCTTCTACGACGACAATCACTCCGTAAGGTTCCAATTTTTCCTGAATCGTATCCGCAATGGTTGAGGTTAACCGTTCTTGTAATTGTGGTCTTTTGGCGATGGTATCTACTACTCTTGCCAGTTTGCTTAAGCCGGTCAGTTTTCCGTTTTTAGGAATGTAGCCTACGTGAGCCACTCCAAAAAAGGGTACTAAGTGATGTTCGCAAACGGAGTAGAATGCAATGTCTTTTACAATGACCAGTTCTTCATGTTTTTCTTCTTGAAAAAACACCTCCAAATGTTTTTGGGGGTCTTCATTCATTCCTGAAAATATTTCTTCGTACATTCGTGCAATTCGATCCGGTGTTCCTAATAGCCCTTCTCGATCTGGATCTTCGCCAATAGCATGTAGAATTTCTCTTACCGCATTTTCGATTCGTTTTTTATCCATCCTTATATCCCCTTCCACGGATTCATCTTGCCCTCTTACTCTTAACCGATGCTGTTTATGTTTTATGGTTTATTGATCCTATGTTTTTATACTTTATAGATCCTACCTTCGTATATTCACCTTTTCTCTTGCTTATCCTCACCATTTTTCCCTGTATTTCTTTACCGATCAATGGGATACACACCTTTTTCAAAGGTTAGCAATGGACCTCCCACATGACGAAGTACATGGTCTGTCATTTTCTCAAGTATTTCGTATGACTGTTTTGAATCTTTTTCATAAAAATCTTCTATCATTTTGTAGAGTGCTGGTTCTTTCTCTTTTAATATGCTTAATTGTTTTTTTCGTTTGGGAATTACTGGTTCTGTTAATTGAAAGTAGGCTTCGATCAATGCGGCTAAATAGCTGTTTTTTAGGTAATAGCTTTGTGGCTGGTCATGTTTTTGCTGAGATAAATATTGGAGGTTGTGCTTTAGATCAAAGCGAATAAAATTAATTTCTTCCGCTGTTAATTCCGGTTTATTTTCCCTTCCTGCCTGCTGTAATGCAAGGATTCGAAGAAAAGTATTGTCCTTTCCTTCATATATTTTTTCAAACCGTTTCACAACGTCTGTCCAGATCACAGAACCGGCCGCAACCTCTTGATGAAGCAGGTCTTCCGAGATATAGGAAATGTCCAGTTCCAGATTTTCATACTGAACCACTTCTCTTTCGAAAATCTGGTAGTGTTCATCTATGACCAGCAGATCCACATCTCCTAAAGGGTGGCTATTTTTTTCAAAAGCTTCATAGGATTTTTTTCCGATGGCTCCCACCAGACTCTCAGGATGTAAGCGAATAAGGTTTTCGACTACTTCTTTCACGACGGTATGCATTCTCAAACCTACCTTTCCATATTTATCCAATGAGGATCACCTTTACCCAGTGACGGATACCGCAAAATCCTGCTTATACCCTGCTTTGAATTAAGTCCGTCAGTTGTGCATTAATCGCTGTGGTAAGATGGTTTTCTGTTACCGTATAATCCATTTCTTCAATCCGCCTTACCGGCATAGCACCCATTAAAGAGTTTGTCACCCATGCGGATTGACAATGACGGTAAAAATTTTTTTCAATGGGAGTCTCTACTACTTTTTTTCCCATGTTTAGCAACACTTCTTTTACCATCTGTCTCATAATTCCTGGGAGCAATCCAGATTCCAGCGAAGGCGTATAAACGCTGTCGTCTTTGAGGAAAAAAATATTGGTAACAGCACCTTCGGTGATCCATCCTTTGGTGTTGAGGAATAAGACGTCATCATAACCTTTCTCTTTTCCACCCCGAAATTCTATCATTTTACTGCCGTAATTAGCCGTTTTGTGGTAGGTGAATTGATTTTTTTCGTCGTTCACGGCTTCTGAAAAGCCCAGAGAAAATCCTTGATGGTAGAGGGCCGACTTGTATTTTTGTGGACGATAGGTCAGTAGTACATGGTCTCCTTCGCCTAAATCTATTACCATCAGCTTAATAGCACCCTCTTCTACTTTTGCCGCGTTTAGGAGCTTTTGAATATCTTTTTGCACCGTGGTGATCGTTAGTTTTTTCTCTGAACCAAAAACGGTTAGGGAATGGTTAATCCGCTCTAAATGAGCCGATAAAAACTCGGGTTTTCCCTTGTTAAGTTTAATGGTTTCAAAGAGAGATAGACCGTAGCCTAAAGAAGAAGAATGAGGCGATAAGGTCAGGGTTTCTTCCAGCAATAGTTTAGAGTTATAGACAAACATAAAAATTCCTTTCTCTACGGTATATAGGAGTTTGACGGTTTATGGCTATTTAGAGATAGGTCGTATTGGTATATTCCTTCCATGATCGATCTGTCTCTTTGGTTGAGCATCTGTAAGCTCCAGGTGATGGGTTTCAGCCTGTAGGTTATAGGTTGTAGTTATCGCCTATGGGCCTCCTGGCTTTCTAGTGGCGTAAGGCTTCCATTAAGGCTTTGGCCTTGTCCATAGATTCCTGGTATTCCCCTTCTGGATCTGAATCCCACACAATACCGCCACCAACTTGGAAATAGGCCTTGTTGTCTTTGCATACAATGGTTCGAATCACAATGTTTAGATCCATGTCTCCGTTAAACCCGATATAGCCAATAGAGCCTGTGTACAGGTTGCGTTGTGTCGGTTCTAATTCATCAATGATTTCCATGGCTCTGATTTTGGGTGCTCCGGTAATGGAACCGCCGGGAAACGTTGCCTTTAGACAGTCGATAGGATCGGTTCTTTCTTCCAGTTCGGCTCTAACGGTAGCTACCAGATGAAATACGGTGGCGTATTTTTCGATGACAAAAAGCTCTGGTACTTTTACCGTCCCTACCTTCGCAATTTTACTGAGATCATTCCTTTCCAAATCAACAATCATAAGTAGTTCGGAACGATCTTTTTCAGACCGGGATAAGGCTTCGTAGTTGGCTTGATCTTCCTCTTCGGTTTTTCCTCTCGGGCAGGTTCCTTTGATGGGCCTAGTTTCGATGATTCCGTCCCGCAGGCTGATAAAGCGTTCCGGCGAGGAAGAAAGAATATGACCTTCTCCAAAATCGATATAACTGGCAAAAGGAGCCGGATTAATGTCCCGTAGTTTTTTATACAGTTCTATCGGGTGATCTCGGAGCTTAGTCTGAAACCGGCGGGTCATATTAGCTTGGTAAATATCACCTGCTCGGATATAGGCTTTGACATCCTGAATGGCTTTTTGATACTGCTCTTTTGTAAGGTTTTGTTCAAAGGTTGCTGGCTCCGGATGATAGCTTGTTTCTATTGGTTTAGGTTTTTTTTCAAAGGCATGAATAGTTTCCTGCAGCCATTCAACCCTTTCTTCCCCTCCTTCACGAACGCCGGCATCAGTTATATATACTTTGTTTTCTTCATGATCGATGACCAGACCGCCATCATAAAAGCCTAAGTAAAGATCCGGTATCTTCACATCGTCCAGCGTAGTACGATGGAATTTTTCAATATGGTGGCATAAATCATATCCAAAAAACCCTACCATGCCTCCGATAAAGGGTAAAAAACTTTTATAGGGTTGATGATATTGGTGGTACAGTTCTTTTAATGCTTCAAAGGGGTTTCCCAAGCCTTCTTTGCATTGGTCTTTTTCAATCCACATTAATGTTTCGTTTTTAGCCTTAAAAATTCTAAAGGGGTTACTTCCAATAAAAGAGTATTTCCCTAATCCGCCTTTGTTCATTCCGCTGTCTAAGAAGTATGGATAGGCTTCTTCCTTAAAGGCGGCGAAGAGCTGGAAGCTATCCAACGTGGTTTCGATTTCTCTTACTATCATTTTTTCACCTACCTGTTCTTGACGTTGTCATCGGATAAAATTATCTAGTAATTCCAATCCCTGTTCCGTAAGGATTGCTTCTGGATGAAACTGAACGCTTTCCAGTCGATATTTTTTGTGCCTTAACCCCATAATTTGGCCATCTTCCGTACTGGCGGTAACCACCAGGTCTTCGGGCAGGCTTTCTTTTTCTACAATCAACGAATGGTATCGTGTGACATTAAGAGGGTTTTTCAACCCCTTAAACACACCTTTTCCGTCATGGGTTACAGGATACACTTTGCCATGGATCGGCTCTAAAGCCTGAATCACCTTGCCACCAAAAACCTGTCCGATGGTCTGATGCCCCAGACAAATTCCCAAAATCAGGTATTTGCCTTTTAACTCTTCCACAATGGCTTTGCTGATTCCTGCCTCGTCGGGAGTGCAAGGACCTGGTGAAATGACAATAACTTCTGGGTTCATCCCTTTTATTTCTTCAATCGTAATGTCATCATTTCGAACAACACGAACTTCCTTTCCCAGTTGCATTAAATATTGCACCAGGTTGTATACGAAGGAATCGTAATTGTCTATCATTAAAATCAAATGATCTCCTCCCCGCTTCTTGTCATGTGTTTCTTCTTGTCTATTTCTGCTTTGCCTGTTTCTTCCTATTTCTATTCCTATTATTTCATTTCTCTTTTTTATTGTATTTCTAATCCTTATTGTATTTCTAGCCTTTATTATCTTTCTGTTCCTTATTGTTTCTATTGCTTTTTTTGTTTTTCTGTTGCTTGTTGTTTGGTTCTTGTTGTTTTCAGAGTAGCATCTTTGCATTCATTATTGTATCATTGAATAGGATCTGATTCCTAGCCATTTTGGATTATTTCCACCGGCTCAATGCCACGATTATACCTTTTGACATTGCTTAGCGTCAACTTATCAATGTTTCTATCTTTTGTCCGATGGTTAGTCCCACCTAAAAAACTTTTGAAAGGCGGTCCTGCTCCTATGTTTGATTTTATTACCCTTGAGGAAAAAATCTTCCAAACTCTTTCTCACGAAGCTTTTAAGGAATGGATGATTACTTCTGATATCCACGGTTTTGAAGTTTCTGTCCATAAAACCCTACTGCCTTTTGCATTATATCAGGATTTTTTGAAATCTTTTTCGGCTCACCGTATGGTTTTTCATTACCATGTACCCAATTTTATCCCTGGAAATGAATTCGCTATTGAACGATGGTTTGAAGATGATGCCATCAAGAAGCATTACGAAGCTTTTTTTTATCAACTTCTTCAGTTGCATGAAAGCAGTTCGGTAGACTATCATCCTATTATTACCTTCCACGGAGCAGCCCATCGCTCTGATCACGCATTTCATGCCCGGGAGGCTACCCGATATTTTTGCGACTTTGCCTTGAACCTTTTTGAACAATTTCGTATGCCCTTTGCTTTAGCAATAGAAACGCTTCATCGATCTTCGGAACAATGGGGAAGTAAACGAAAGGATTTGGTCTCTCTGGTCTATGACTTCGATACTCCTCGTTTTGGTATTTGTTGGGATATGGTACATGATGCCCGCAATGGAGAGACTTCTCTGTTACCGGACCGTTTCTTTCTTGATAAAGTGCTGATTGGCCATCTTCATGGGTTTGGGAATTTTGAGGATACAAAAAAGGACCATTTACCGCTTTGGTCCAGTGAGCTTGATCTTAAGGAGCAGATAAAATACTTGAAACATGCCCAACCAGAAGTGCCTGTTATTCATGAACTCCTGGCCTGCCGATGCAACAATTATGAGCATATGCTTCAAAAGGACCTTTTGCATAAGCAGGAGTATCTTCGACAGCAAGCGATTAATTAATTTTATTGATTAGTTTTATTGATTATGCTTATTGATTTACTTCTGATAAACGCTCCTTCTATTTGTTCATAAAGGGATTATCCTCTTTTCAATACAACAAGAAGCGTACCTAATATAAAAGCTACATGAAAGGAAACAGGCTGCTCTTCGTACCACTTATCGTATAGGGTAATCAGTTTTCCTAAGATAAAGCAGCCACTAGAAACGTTGATGATTATATTTCCCATTAAAGGGCTAAAGGTTACTCCTTCATCGATTAAAATCATGAATACGGGAATGGCGATGGTAATCACAGCCATAACATAAAGTAGGCTTCTAACCTTTTTGTACTGAGCATGAAACCAGATATATAATTTCAGGCGGTCTAATGTCAGTTTTTTCATGCTTCTACCACCTCTTTCTCTTCTATAACCGGAATGATTTTTACGCTTTTCATCCTACACGCCACCTTCTTCTTGTAAAGTGCATCTGCCATTGACTTTTTTTCTGTTCTGAATCAAGGTCCTACGTTATCTATAATAGCTTCTACGATGGCTTCTACTATAAAAAATGCCACCTGATCAATAGCACAATACTGCTTTGCTATCTTTGCTGTTTTCGGGCTGGGACTGTTAATCTGAGCTGCGATAAAGGATGCTATTATTTGTTTTTCTTCATCTTCCGATACTTCATAAGCCTCTTTCAGTACTTCAATCACATCGCTTTTGAGTAATTCCTTTTGTTTTTCTGGATAATCACATGCTTGATCTATGTTTATCAATGCTTTCACGATTCGTTCCGTATCCTGCTTTTTGAATCGAATGATTTTTTTAAGGTTTTGAACAAAGCACTGAGCGGTCATGAATTTAGGATCGTTAAAATGTTCCATATAGCGATCATAGATGGTTGCAAATAAATCCTTTTCATCTATCTTTGTCATGTTGGCAATCATGGTTAACCCGATATTCCGGTGATAAGAGTTGCTGTGATTCAAAAGTGATGCGAACTCATCCCAGTAAGGATAAAACAGGTCTGGTCGTTCTTCGCTTGCTTTTGTTACGATTTCATAGCAGGTATAGTACACTTGTATTTCCTTGTTATTTAGTAACTGATGGATTACTTCCTCTTTACAGCTTTCATGCTCAATGATTAGGTTTACCATCGTATCTAGATCGGTTCTTTCGTCGGTGATATGGTCAATCACATCTTTTTTATTCATATTCTCGCTCCTTATGGTGACTTTAATGAAGTTTCCTGTTTTTTCACCTTCATCATTTTCATTACAAAGGCCCCACGCTAAAAATTCTTTTTATGAAAGTTTACTCCACAAGCATAGCAATACATTGCTTCTTTCATATGTTTTCCTTGACCACACTGAGGACATCTGGCCAGCGGAAGATTCTCTTGTTTTTCTGCTTCTCGGGAAACTCGACTCATTTCGCTGGTAATAATGCCAGTAGGAACGGCAATGATGCCATAGCCTGTAATCATCAAAACGCTTGCAAGCAATTTCCCCAACTCTGTCTGAGGAGATATATCTCCATATCCCACTGTCGAAACGGTAACAACCGCCCAATACATTGATTCAGGAATATCTACAAAACCATTTTCCGGCCCTTCAATGGTATACATTAACGCTCCCATGATCACTATGATCAGTAAGATCGTAGACAGGAAAATGATGATTTTCGGCCGACTAGCCCTCAAGGCCTTTAACAACACACCTGCTTCGTCAACATAACGAACCATTTTGAACACACTAAACAGCCTTAACAACCGTAGAGTTCTCAGCACAGGAAACAATCGAGCTACAGGCATCACAAAGGCAAGATAAAAGGGAAGAATTGCCAAAAAATCGATGATACCAAAAAAACTCATGACATAAGCACGTCGGTTTTCTACTGTATACACTCGCAAGCCATATTCTATTGTAAAAATGGCAACAAAAATATACTGCAGGTTTATCATTTTTTGACCATGAACCATTCGGATACCTTCAACACTTTCGAGGATAATCAGCAAGCTATTAATAAGAATCGACAGGATCAGTAATACATCAAAAAGATATCCTGCCGGTGTATCGGTTTGATAGATAATTTGTCTGATTCTATGTTTCCATGAATGTTCTTTAGTAGCCATCTGGCGTCTGTCCTTTCTGCTGGTGCTATTTCTTCTGCTGTTTCTATCTTTTATTGCAACTTTTTCATTTTCACAAAATTTTTCTATGCTCTCATGAATGTTTCTGCCATCCTTGGGTTCTTTTTTCTTTTTACACTATCACGGCTATTTCCGGGAGTGCTAGCAGGATAATAGATTCGTGGTTTCAATGTTATTCTGAATGACAATGAATTTTTAAGCCATCTGTTTTGCCGACATAACGCTATCCGCAATAAGTGAATTATTCAAGCCTGACCCCACTATTTGTGGTAGGGTTCATTTCGATTAATTCGAAAGCCTCTGTAAATCTGCTCTAATAAAATAACTTTCATTAGCTGATGGGGGAAGGTCATTTTAGAGAAGGATAATTTTTCATCGGCTCTTGTCAATACTTCTGAGGAAAGCCCCAGAGATCCGCCAATCACAAAAGCTAGCTGACTCTTACCCGTAAGGGCCAGCTTATCTATTTTTTGAGCAAATCCTTCTGAAGAAAGCATATCGCCACCCAGATCCAGAACAATCAGGTAATGTTGTTCTGATATCTTTTGCAGGATTCGCTGGCCTTCTTTGGCTTTGATTTGTTCTTCTTCTGCTGCACTCAGGTTTTCTGGTGCTTTTTCATCGGCTACTTCCATATGGGTTAATTTACAGTATCGGCTTAGACGTTTGCTATATTCCTGAATGGCTTGGGTCAGGTATTTTTCTTTTATTTTTCCTACGCTTATCAGTGTTATGTTCATTTTCATTTCTCCTATGGTGGGACTCTTGATTTGAAAAAAAGCCCCGCTATAAGGCGAGGCTTGAAAAGTGACTGGTTACGGTTTAATCTAGGAAGATAATATCCGTGCGTTGTTCTTGCTCGTTTCGAATATACTTTACGGTTGTTTCACAACCGGGTCGGTATTTATAGAGGGCTCGAATCAAATCTCCCATGGTTTCTATTTCTTCCTCTCCAATGGCTACGATCACGTCACCTGGTCGGAGATCTGCTTTTTCAGCAACGGAACCGGCTACTACCTCTACAATGTATACACCACTTTCGGCGCTTAGGGTGATTCCGGTAGCACCTTCAAAATCGCTGACGTTATATCCTCGGATCCCCAGATAGACACGACTAAATTCGCCTCTTTCTATAAACTGATCTACGATTGGCTTGGAAGTATTGATCGGGATGGCAAAGCCAAGTCCCTCACCGGTTTGCACTTTTGCTGTATTAATACCGATCACTTGTCCCTGTGCATTGAGAAGTGGTCCACCGCTATTACCCGGGTTAATCGAAGCATCGGTCTGGATCAAATTATCAATGGCAATGCCCTGCCCAAGCTGTATGCTACGATTTAGCCCGCTAATAACTCCTTGGGTCAGGGTTCGTTCAAAATTCAGTCCCAGAGGATTTCCAATAGCAACGGCTATCTCACCTACTTCTAGCTGATCGCTATCGCCCAGTTCAGCCGGTTGCAGGTTTGTCTCACTTTCAACCTTAATAACAGCCAGATCCATGGACTGCTCATACCATAAAACTTCGGCTGGTTCTTGACTTCCATCATGAAGAATAACAGCTAATTGTTCTGCTCTTCCATCTCCTATGACATGGGAGTTGGTTAGAATATATCCTCTTTCATCTACAATAACGCCAGTCCCCAAACCTTCGGAACGCCGGGTTCCAAAAAACCGGTCTTGCTGCACCTGAACTGTTGTAATGCCAACTACGGAGGGCATGGCTTTCTGGGCTACGGCTGTATAGACGCTAATATCATCAGAAGGTTCGATTACGACGGATTGTCTGGTGTCCGGGCTCTCTAACAAGCCTCGATGGGTCATGATTTCTGGCAGATATTGATATATCAGCGCAAAGGTAATGCTGCTGCCTACTAAGGCCGCTAGGATCAATAAGAGAAATAACCTGCCAAGACCAGAGGCTTTTTTTCTTGGTTGTTCTATCGGCTTTGTTTCTGCTGGTTTTTCCAACGGTTCCGAAGCTTCTGGCTCTCTTGCTATTTCCTCTGTTTGATATTGCTCTGAGTCACTTTCTTCTGTTCTTTCTTCTGCTCTTTCTTCTTTCATTTCTTCTATTTTTTCTGTTTCTTCTGTTTCTCTTTCTTCTTCTCTTTTGAATTCGTCCATAAGTTCACCTCCAGCTCATTACAGGGATGAAGTTTACTTGTTTATTAGTATGCATACAAACAACTTATCTCTTCTCTGGTTGAAAGGCTAAGGTTTACGTCTTTCCCTGCTTTCATTCCTTTTTCTGCCATAATACCGGTTACGGTAGAATAGGCCAACTCAGGAAAGTTGTTTTCCCGACTTAAATGGGCTAACAAAATTGATTTGACATTGCGGCGAATCATTTCTACCACCGCCTGTCCAGCACTTTCGTTAGATAAATGCCCCTGGTCTGATAAGACCCGTCGTTTCAGATAATAGGGGTAACTGCCTACGTTTAGCATGTCCACGTCGTGATTGGATTCCATTACCAGAAGGTCTGAATTGCACGCTACCTCATAAAGAGATTCTGGAACATGTCCTAAGTCCGTTGCCAGGCATATTTTGAACTGATGACCTTCCAAAGCAAAGCCGACGGGATCGGCGGCGTCATGGGATAAACGGTAGGGTGTTACGGAAATATCTCCAATGGCAAAAGCTTTCTGGCTGTCGAAGATTTTTCGGTGCTCCGGCTTGACAGGTCCGATTTTTTCTTCCATGGCAATCCAGGTCTTTTCATTGGCATAAATGGGTAACTGAAAACGGCGCGAAAGAATGCCCGCGCCTTTAATATGATCTGAATGCTCATGACTTACCAGGATACCAGAAAGGTTCTCTGGTTGCATTCCTGCTTTCTGAAGTCGGCTTTGAATCTGTTTTCCGCTTAGCCCTGCATCGATGAGCAGCTGCTGATTACCGTCGGACAAGACATGACAGTTTCCACTGCTGCCACTGGCCAACGTGCAGAAGGTTGCTGGCATGATATCGCCTCCAGGAAAAAATTTATGCTTTCACACGATGCACTTTTGCACCAAGTCGGGTCATTTTTTCATCAAATAGATCATAACCTCGATCAATATAGAAAATGTTTTCTACTTCTGTTTCTCCTTCTGCCATTAGTCCGGCAATCACTAAGGAAGCCGCTGCTCGCAGATCTGTTGCTGTAACCGTGGCGCCCATTAATCGATCGACACCTTCAATAACAGCCATTCGACCTTCTACTTTTATATTAGCGCCCATTTTTTTCAGTTGTTCCACATGTTTGAACCTTCCTTCAAAAATGGTTTCTGTTACAATGCCAATACCTTTAGCAACGGTTAACAGGGAACTCATAGGCTGTTGTAAATCTGTAGGAAATCCTGGATATACCAGGGTTTTAATGCTAACATTTTTCAGACCCTTGGAAGCGTCTACCCGTACACATAGAGATTCATCTTCTTCGGTTATTTGCACGCCCATTTCCCGGAGTTTGGCAATAACAGACTCCAGGTGTTTTGGAATTACTTTATTGATTACTACATCTCCACCAGTAGCGGCGGCGGCAATCATATAGGTTCCTGCTTCTATCTGATCCGGAATAACCGTGTGATGGCATCCGCCCACTTCCGGAACCCCATTGATCTTAATAACATCCGTTCCTGCACCTCGCACATCAGCACCCATGCCATTAAGGAAGTTAGCAACATCAACAATATGTGGTTCTTTGGCAGCGTTTTCGATAACGGTTCTTCCCTCAGCCCGAATAGCCGCCAACATAATATTAATCGTCGCACCTACACTAACAACGTCCAGGTATATTTCTGTTCCGATCAGCCTTTCTGCTTCTACAGAAATAATGCCATGTTCAATGGCCACTTTTGCTCCTAAGGCTTCAAATCCTTTGATATGTTGGTCAATCGGCCGAACACCAATGTCACAGCCACCTGGATAGGCTACCTTGGCTCTTTTGAAACGTCCTAAGGCAGCTCCTAGTAAGTAATAAGATGCTCTTAAATTTTTTGCCATATCATGATCGGCATAGCATTCTGTCATGCCGGTGGTGTCAATGTTAACGGAATGTGAGCCGTTGTCCGGATCTTGTCCGTTTCGCTCTACTTTTGCTCCCATGTCTTCCAGAATTTGTGTGAGAATAGTGATATCGCTAATGCCTGGCAAATTATCAATAACGCATGGTCCACCGGCGGCTACTGTTGCCGGTATAATGGCTACGGCTGCATTCTTAAATCCGCTGATATCTACCTGACCTTTTAATCTTACGCCACCTTGAATGACTAGTTTTTCCTTTTCCATATAGTACCTGACATAAATGCCAGTTATTCACCACCCTTAGTAATAGAATCTTGCTTGTATTTGGATGTTTTTACAAAAAACGGCTTCTTCCTGAACACACCTGGCTTCTTCCGAATATAAAAAAACCACGGATGTACAGGTTTAATGACAGTGTTTCTCAGTCGTCTTTCACCTTTAAAAACTATCATGTTGACTTTATGCTATTTTGCCTTACTTGTCAAGTTTTCTTTATATTTTACAATCTTTCTGACGATTTTTCCACACAAAAAACACGACCTTTTTGATCGTGTTTTTTGATGCGCTTTTTTTCACTTGCTTCTCTTTTCTAGCGTTTACTGGTATACCCTGTCTTTTGACCGATTTTTCATCCTTTTTTCTTTTTAACAAATTTTTTTCAGAAGCACTCTCGAAGTTTCTCGAAAATTTTCTTAGAATGCTTCCTGATAAAATGTTTTTCCATCTTTTAATACAATTTTCCATGCAGGTACGGCCGTACCAGACTCTACCGGATCCCCTTCGGCGATTGGTTTTTGATGTAAGGGGAAATAATAGCCCGGCAGAATGTCTGTAATAATAGCCGGCGTATCTGCCGAGTGGTGTTGCTGAATTTGGTGTACGGTTCTGAGCAGTGCTTCCGGAGCTGAAATCATGGTGTGGGTGGTTCCGTCTCCGATACTTCGCATGTTTTCCAGCAATAAGGCTTCCACGGCTACGATTCCTCTTTGACCGATATAGATATGCACAAAGCTTTCTCCAATAAATCGATTTTGATAGGTTTGTTGATACACTAGTTTATGCAGGGGTTCATCCTGATACTCTGGTTCCATGCCAAAATAAATTTGTTCTAGCCGTAATCCTTCTGGATCCAGATGGTGGGTTTGCAGAAATGTTTCTCCCATCTCCATCAGTTTTTCTTCGTCAAAATTGGTCAACATCCGTCCCTTTTCTTTATTTTCATAAATTAGTATTTTTTCTTCTAAAACCGTAACACGGCCTTTGTGATTTTCGTAGGTATGGAGATCTACCCGCAAGGCATCTTCTCCCAGAAATTGATAGGCTGTTTCCTGCAAAGGAAAAAACCGATACTCTACTGTAACCGAGTTTAGCGAAGGGGCAAACATAGGCAGTGCCGTTCTTAATTCGATCTGTTGTTCCTGTAGAAATTCGATGGTTTGTGTGGCGTATTGATCACTGATGCCGGCGGATTCTTCTGGCTGGTTTCCACCGTAAAGCACGCTCAATAAAAAGATGTTGGTAATCAGGAACGCCGCAATCAGTATGTTCTTTGCTTTTGTCCAATCCATGCTATCCCCTCCGGAGATATAAGGTTTTAGCCTGCGAAGGTTAGCATCCTGTTATGGTTCCCGATTTAACCAGATTCCTTCGTGGGCGTCAAAATAATATTTTTCTCCATCAATCGTCATTCGCCATGCGGGAATTAGCATCTGCCGACGGTGCGTGTCTTTTCTGTCCCAGTAAACCAATACCACGTCTTCAATTCGACGAAGCAGCTCATCGCCACTGATAGTATTTTCTTGTCCTCTTTCTTCCTCTTCCCCAGTTTCATCCTTTTCCAAGACGATTCGGTTTTCCAAATCTTCCAGCAGGGCATTAAAATGATCTTCGATCAGCCGATGCGGTGAAATAATGCCACCTTCCGGCCTTACTTCCGGCATTCCCATCACCTGCCGTGTCATCGCCCGGTACCGGCTCACCGAATCTCCAAAGACTTCTATGATGATGGGGCTTGAAAGGTTTTGTCGTTTTTGTTCCACAGAAAATCCTTGGATGTGATAGCCAAAAGCAAACCGAAACCCTCGGTTACCATTTTCTTCAATAGGAGTAACTTCCTGTAAATAAGCGCCTTCTGGAAAGCCTTCATTTCGAAGGATAAATTCCAGGGCTATGTTGAAAGCTCTGTTCAAATTGGTTCCGGATTCATTTCCTGTCTCGGCCGTATATTCCAAGCGGCCAGTTTTTGAAACTCGAACCTCCTGCTGTCCATAGCCGTACATATAGATATGGCTCCCGGTAGTTTCCCGGATCATTTTTACAAAATCAAAGTTTTCGTCAAAAAAACTTCTTACTTTTTCATGAAGCCTACTTTCATTGCCGGTGTCCATCGTGCTTTCCACAAAAATCCGTGGTACATTTTTTTCATAGCTAAGGGGTAGCAACACATCGTTTTCCACATAAGTGAATAAAGGATAGTATTTCACATAGGAACTGAAGGATTTTTCTTCCAGCATTGTCACAAAATCCGGCCAAGGGATTTCCTCCGGCATGTCTTCCAAGGTTAACTGGTAGTAGGTACCTTCCGCATCCATCAGATAGATTGTCTGTTGTTCTCTCGCAGGAATCAGTATTTTTTGGATTGAATGAAGGTTTTGGGTAATGTCATTATCCATGGATCCAAACATAGCCGCTGGTAAAGAAGCCGGCATTCCCTGACCAAAATGGAACTCCAGATTTCTGGCAGAAAAGGCCTGGAAATAAGTTTCCTCAGGCACCACTTGAACGTCTAGTTCCTGAGTAAAAAAATGAGCCAAAAGTTTTTTGCCGGCTTCCCAGTAAGGGGGCAAATTCCGATGATCGATATGAGTATGGTGTGAGTTATTGACGCCTCCGCCAAAACCTAGCACTAAACGGTCTGGTTGCAACACAGCTCTTCGAGTTTCTTCCAAAAGCTCTTCGCTTACTTCAAAATAAGAAGCCTCTGTTTGTAATAACTCCAGAGGCGAACGGAACCAGACTCGCTGGGTCAGCATGATGCTGGTGATAATCAGAAATACCAGCAACAGGCTTTTCAGTTTTTCTTTGTTCATAACGGGTCACTCCATCCGGGTTAGCGCCCCATGTTTATTAGTCGTTTCATAATATCCGTTGTACTGGATTCACGCACATCCCGTGTTACTTCTTCTTTCATTTCTTCTCGATCTTTTACGGTGATAATCCGTTCTACGGTTGGTAAAGCTTCTTCCTTCAGGCTTCCGGAAAAAATCAGTTTGTTTTTTCCTTTTTTCAGCTCAACCCCATCAACCCATCCCCGTTGTAATGCGCCAATTTCAAACTCCATTGGCTCGTACAAGGGTAGGTAGTTTTCTTCTTCTTCCAGTAAACTAGCGTTATGATAAACTTCCAGTGTCACAAGACTTCCTTCCGGCGCTTTAAAAGAAATCATTGGATTTCGCCGACTGGTGGTGACATCTCGAAGCGGTTGAACTACTTCAATAATATCTTCTTCCAGCTCAGCTTCTTCCTCCAGATTAGGTTGGTTCTCTGGAAGAAGATCGTCTTCCGTAGCAAAAACAGAAGTTGTTTGTATACTTATCAATAACAGTGCCAATAAACCGGTCACTAATAATTTTTTCATAGGAACTCCTCCACATTATTTCTTAAAACCATTATACAAAAAAAATATTACAGGAGTATTACAGCCCAGTTAAGATAGGATGACACCTTTTCCATCTGTTTCTAGGCCTGTTTCTAGGCCTGTTTCCAGGATTGTTTCTACGTCCTTTCCTCTTAGAGGAAACCGCATAATCACTCGTGTTCCCTTGTCTTCACGGCTGTATAAATGAAGGGTTCCACCATGAGCTTCCATAATCTGCTGGGCAATAGAGAGTCCCAAACCGGTTCCTCCCTGCTCCCGCGATCGAGCTTTGTCGACCCGGTAAAACCGTTCAAAGACTCTGGGTAAGTCCTGACTGGGAATACCAATGCCGTTGTCCTGAATGGTCAATGCAGCGGATTCATTTTCTTTTTGTAAATATACCCGGATTTCGCCTTCTTCCGGCGTGTATTTAATCGCATTACTAAGGATATTCAAAATTACCTGTTCAATAGCGTCTTCATCTCCATTGGTCAGGATCATTTCTTCCGGTGGCTGATACACCAACTGTTGATTCTTGGATTTTATGGTATGCTCCATGGTGGTCAGAGTTTTTTGGGTCAACTCAGACAAATGAATTGGTTGCTGTTCCCACTTAGTTTGTTGAAAGTCCATATTAGACAATTGTAATAAATCCCTTACTAGCCGGGCCATACGGTCGGCTTCGCTGTCAATAACGCTTAAAAACTGTTGTTGCATTTCCGGATCATCCACACCGCCCTCCAGCATGGTTTCTGTATAGCTTTTAATGGTAGTAAGAGGTGTTTTCAGTTCGTGAGAAACATTGGCAACAAACTCTTTACGGATCGTTTCCAGTTTTTCATGTTCTGTTATATCCTGCAATAAGAAGATCAATCCTTCCATTTCTTCTTCTTCATTACGATAAGGGGCATAGCTGGCTCTTATTTTTCTCCCGTCTCTCATGGCCAAAATTTCGCTTCCACTCCATCCGCTGGGATCTCCCTGAAAATCTTTGAGACAGAGCGCTGGGCTGGACGCATGAAAAATTTCGTCAAACACCATCTGCTGGCTTTGTTTCCGATCCAGCGACAGCATAGAAAGAGCTCTGGGGTTAATATGCACCAAATTCCCTTCCATAGAGGTGGCTACTACCCCATCCGCCATATAGGTCAGAATGGCATCTAATTTTTGTTTTTCGTTAGAAATTTCCTGCAGAGATGTTTTAAGTCTTGCCGTAAGGTAATTAAACATGCTGGCCAACTGACCGATTTCATCGTTGGATTTTACTTCCACCACCTGATTAAAATCACCACTGGCCATTTTGGATGCTTTGGAAGTAACATCCCGAATCGGTCCGGTAATACTGGCGGCAATAAAATAGCCTAAAACAATGGTTACCATCAACGCCACTACGGTAGACTGAACCAGAATAATACGTGACTGATAAAGGGTTTGATAAATATCGCCTAAATCCCGCCGGACATAGATCACACCTGAAATACGACTGGCTTCATCATAAAGAGGAAAGGCCATATTCTTAGAACGAACGCTTTGTTGCCCGCTACTCACCATATCTTTTTCCATTTCTTCTCCGTTAAAGGCTCCCAGGATCAGCTCTGGTTCCAGAATATGAGTAGCGTTTTTATTTCGATGTGCCGGATTTGTACTGGCTACAATCTTAAAATTGCTGTCTTTTTCCACAATGTAGATTTCCATCCCTACCCGTTCATACAAACCAATGGTTTCCTGGGCTTCATCCTGCTGTTCTTCCCAGTCCATGTTTTGAAGGGTAGCTGCGACACTATTGGAAACCTGCATGATATTGTTTCGTTCCACGCCCAGATGATAGCTTTCAAATTGTTGTATAATAAAAACACCCACAATTACCATGGCGATAAAAATGAGTAAAAAGTAGATGGTTATCATCTTGATGCGAATGCTTTTGAACATACTAAGGCCTCCTGAAATAGTATCCAACGCCTCGTTTGGTCATAATAAACTGTGGACTTCCAGCGTCGTCTTCCACTTTCTCCCGAAGACGTCGAACGGTTACATCTACGGTTCGAATATCTCCGTAATATTCATATCCCCACACTTCTTTCAAGAGTTGTTCTCTGGTAAATACCTGATCTGGCTGTACGGCCAGAAAGCGCAGCAGTTCAAACTCACGAATGGTTAGTTCCAGAACCGTGCTGTCTTTTTTCACTTCATACTTGGATAAATCGATGCTTAGATGGCCGGCTTCAATCCGATTGCTACCACTACCACTTTCTGTCCCGACACTTCGCCGTAAATTGGCTTTTACTCTGGCAAGCAGTTCGCGCATCCCAAAGGGTTTTGTAATATAATCATCGGCTCCCATTTCCAGACCCAGCACTTTGTCCACTTCTTCTTCCTTAGCCGTCAGCATAATAATGGGCATGGTGTGATGTTCCCGCAATTTCCGACATACCTGAAAACCATCGAGTTTAGGCAACATCAGATCCAGTAAGATAAGATCCGGTTTTGCCTGTGCCACTTTTTCCAGAGCTTCCTCGCCATCGTAGGCAACTTCTGTATGGTATCCGTCTTTCTCCAGATTAAACTTAACAATATCGGATATTTTCTTTTCATCTTCCACTATTAATACGGTGGTTTTCATCTTTTCTCTTCCTTTCAATAAAAGAATCTACTTGATAAACAAATCTGCTTAGTAACAGAATCTACTTAGTAACAGCCTTTACTTCCTAACAAGGTTTATCTGATGGACGATCTTTTTCTTATCATACCAGAAAGCACTGCGTATGGAAAGCAGCCATGAAAAAAGAGAGTTTCGGAAAACCATCCGAAACTCTCTTTTTATCTTTTAATACCGAACATATCCCATAGGGTTAACGGGGGTTCCATTTTTGCGAACTTCAAAATGAAGATGTGGACCTGTGCTTCTACCCGTATTACCTACCGTGCCAATCAACTGATCTTTATGCACCCGCTCGCCACTGGAAACAGAGATACGGTCCATATGAGCGTAATAAGTTTGATACCCATTTTCATGGTCAATAATAACCAATCGCCCATAGGCGCCTCTAGATCCGGCATGAGACACTCTTCCCGCATCTGCCGCTTTAATCGGTGTTCCGGTAGAGTTCGCAATATCGATCCCTGTATGCCTTCTTCCTCCACGCATACCGAAGGGTGATGTCAATCGACCGGTGGTCGGGTTAATAAAGGTACCTGTCGCCATAGTAGCCGGTCTTTCTTTTGTTCCGACCGCTACCACCCTTGTAACCGGTTCTGCATGAATCTTTTCTTCTATGATTTCCCGATCGGCAACCTTGCCATTTTTTTCGGTGATATAAGCTTGAATATCCCGTTTACCTTCTTGCCCCTGTACCGTAATACGGCGGTCACCTTCATACATCGAATCGGTTTCTACATCTTCCGTTTCAAATGGAATTTCTTCTGTTTGTTCCACATAATAACGACTGGTCACTGTCAGATATGGTTTGGGAACAATAAGGTTGATTTCCTGACCAATACTCAGTAATTCCACGTTAATCTCCGGATTTGCTTCGGCAATTTCATCAACGGTCATTTCGTTACGCTGAGCGATCACCCAACTGCTGTCGCCCGGTTCTACCGTGTAGACTTTTTCTTCATCCGTTCCGGTGCGTATAAACTGTAATGCATCTTCCAACCGGCGGATTTCCGATAGTTGAGCCGGTTTTTCCACAACCTCAACGGCCTCTAAAAAATCCACTTCCAAATATTCAATATCATCCTTCAGATAAGGTTCCTGGATTTTTGCCAGTAGTTTGTTGGCGTCCTCTTTGGTACGCAACGTAACCAAGGCTTCTCCCTCCACTTGGATTTCAATCGCCTGTACCTGTTGTCCTAACTGGGATTTAATCCCACTGACCAAAGCCTCTTGGGAGCTTAACTCCCGATCTCTTGCTTTTACTTCCACCCATTCCTGATCTTCCGGTATGTAGGCTTTCATATCATACAACCGACGCATTTCCTGTTGTAATGCATCAATGGCTTCTTTCAGCTCTTCCTCTTGTCGGACAGTTCCGATCAAATCGCCTTCCATATATATCTCATAAGCTCTCAGTGATTCCTGATACTGATGATAAGCTACTACAGAAGTTATCATCACCACGGTTGCCGCACCCATTGCCATTATTTTTTGTTTTTGTTCCTTATTTCGAGACTGCCAATAGATAAGTGTCTTTTCTTTTAGTGCCATGGTTTTCTGTTGAAGCTTTGCCGCCCATGGCTTTATTTCCTGTTTTATTTCTCCCACATTTCTTTTCACATTGACAGCTGTTTCTTTTGTCTGTAATGCTGTTTTCTGACCATATTTATATAAAAAAGTTTTTGCTTTTTGGTATAACTGAGCCGTATCAATCTTACCTGGCTGCTGATCTTTCATTGTTTTATCCCCTCCCAGTGAATCTGGATGCTACCAAATGCTGATCATCTATGGCACTCTTTCAGCCAATGGAGGTCCTATCTTTTTGTCAACTTACCGTTTCACATTATATCCCACTAAAGACCTATAAATCAATACGGAACGCATGTTCGCACCGTTTTAACGTTGAAATTTCAACCTTTCTATTTCTGCCCCCCTTTTCAAAAAATCTTGTTCTCTCACCCATTTTTCTCTTTTTCCACTATGTTATAATAGAACTATAGGAAAAAACCTATTTTTTTCTGTGATCCGATAGGTTTTCAAAGGAAAGAGAAGAAACAAAGGACGGTGAAAGCAAATGGCTTTTTATATAGAAAATCTACCTGTTGATTTAGGGGACACCTCTGTTGAAAACATTTATCTGGACCTTTATATGCCAACAGCTCCCGGTGATTATGTAAAAGTATACCTGCTAGGATACCGGTATGCCCAATTAGGCGAAGAAGCTAAAAAGTTTTCTCATCAAAATCTGGCCAATAATTTGAATATGAGTGTGAAAGAAGTCTTAGCCGCCTGGGACTATTGGGAAGAAAGGAATGTCATTCAAAAGAAATGGCATCCAGGCTCCGGCGTTTCAGCGGATCGAGAATCCGGACCTGCTTCTTCTTCCTTTGATGTTGTTTTTACTTCTTTAAAACAACTTCATCTGGAAGAACTCCATTATGCAGAAAAAAAACCTTCCGGATCTTCAGCAGTTCCCTACGATCCACCAGAAGAACCGGAACCTGTTTATGCTGCATCTCCCACCGATGTCATCGCCGCAACCCGTGACCCGGCTTTAAGAGATCTGTTTTCAGAGCTGAATAAAATTATGCAGCGTCCTTTGGTACCAAATGAACATATGGAAGTTATTCAATGGATTCAGCATTATAATATCGAGCCAGAAGTTGTCCGCCAAGCTTTTCTCTATGCGGTTGAACAGCGTGAAGTCCGTAGTGTCCGGTATGTGGGTGGTATTATTCGGAACTGGCAGGATCAGGGACTGAGAGATCCCAAAGCCTTAGCCCAGCATTTGGATCGTCAGGGAGACCGGTACCGAATGTATGATCAGGTATTTCGTGAGCTAGGTTTCTTTAACCGGATGCCTACTCAGGCAGAAGCCAAACTAATGGATCAGTGGCTGGATCAATACCATTTCAATATGGAAATGATCTTAAAAGCTTGTAGCTATACCATCCAGACATCCCGCCCCAGCATTAAATACATTCATGGCATTTTAAGTCGATGGTATCAGGAGGGTATTAAGGATATCAAGTCTTTGGAAGCTCATGAAGCCCTTAAAGCTACTTCCCGTAAAACGGCTCCAAAAGAACCTAAAAAGACCCAGTTTCATTTGTCAGACAGCCGGGGAAAGGACTATTCCAATGAAGATCTGGAAGAAATTCTTCTGGGACGGAAACGATATCAAAAAACCAGGGAGGATTCTGAATGAAGCGCTCTACCATGATCCGAGACATTAAGATGAATTATGAAAAAAAACGACTTCGGGCTCATCGAAAACAAGAAGAAAAACGAAACGCTATTTATGATTCTGTACCGGAGCTGGAAGAAATCAATGGACAGATTACCCGACTGGGCCTTTCTGTCAGTCGTGCTTTATTGGCTGGCAAGTCTCAACAACAGGTTTTATCACGCTTGCAATCAGAGATGAACCAATTAAAGGAAAGAAAGCAAACCTTGCTCCAAGAGCTTGGGTTAAGCGAGCAGGATTTACAACCGGAATATGACTGCTCTGACTGTCAGGACCGAGGCATTTTGGAAAGCGGAAAACATTGCCATTGCTATCAACAAGAACTGATTAACCGTGCCTATGCCATGTCCAACTTGTCCGGTATTTTGGAAAAAGAAAACTTTCGAAATTTCCGGTTGGATCTGTTTTCTGATAAAGCTTTTCCGGAGGAAAAAAGTTCTCCCCGAGAAAATATGATGCATATTTTGCAACGTTGCGAAGGCTTTGTTTTTAACTTTGATGCAACGACGAACCTTGATAAACCCAATTTATTGTTTTATGGAGCTACAGGCCTGGGAAAAACCTTTATGGCTAACTGTATTGCCAAAGGCTTACTAGATCGGGGAAAAATCGTGATTTATCAAACTGCCTATCAGCTCATTTCCCTCCTGGAAAAGCATCAGTTCCAGGAAAAACAAGATCCTCAGACCATACGGTTACTTTCCACCTGTGACCTTTTGATATTAGATGACTTGGGTACGGAGTTAACCAATAGTTTTACCAATAGCCAGCTTTTCCAACTGGTTAACACCCGTCATCTGGAAGGTACCCGTACCTTGATCTCTACTAATTTAACCCCGAAGGAATTAATGCTTCGATATGACGATCGGATCTGTTCCCGTTTATTTGCCTACTATGATTTTATTAAATTCTTTGGCAACGATTTGCGTTGGCAACCGAAATAAAAAAAGGCCCATGGGCCTTTTTTAGGTTGGTCTCTTATGAAAGGTTTTATGTTTCATCCTTTGATTTTTCTTATATCATTACTTCTCTTACAATGGTCTGGTCACGATCCGGACCGACAGAAATCATTTTTACCGGAACACCGGTTATTTCTTCCACTGCCTCTACATAGGCTTTTGCCTCCTGAGGCAGATCCTCGTACTCTTGGATCCCTGTAATATCTGTTTTCCACCCTTTTAACTTACGGTAGACAGGACGACACTGTGCCAATTTTTCAAGATTGGCAGGAAAATCTTGGGTTTCTTCGCCTTCTATTTCATAGGCTGTACAAATTTGAATTTCATCAAACTGATCTAAAACATCCATCAGCATCAAAGTAATACCTGTCAAACCATTCACCCGAACAGCGTATTTCATGATGACACCGTCCAGCCAGCCACACCTTCTCGGTCTGCCGGTGGTGCTTCCAAACTCATGGCCTTTTTCACGAATGGCTTCGCCAATGTCGTTATCCTGTTCTGTCGGGAAGGGTCCCTTTCCCACTCGGGTACTATAGGCTTTGACAACGCCAAGAATTTCATCCAGGGCATTAGGGCCGATACCTGAGCCGATGCAGAAACCAGCAGAGGTAGGATGAGAAGAAGTAACGTAGGGGTAGGTGCCTAAATCCACATCCAGCAATGTTCCCTGTGCCCCTTCAAACAAGACTTTTTTATTGTTTTTCAGTGCATCATAAAGCAATACCGTGGTATCCGTTATGTATTCTTTTAAGTGAGCACTATACTGACAATAGGTTTCAAATACTTTATGAGGATCAAAACCTTCTGAATGATAGATCTTTTTCAGTAGTTCATTCTTTTTTTCTACCTGTTGATAAATCAAGGTTTCTAATCTTTCGATATTCAATAAATCGCCAACCCGGATACCGGATCGCTGTATTTTATCCATGTAGCAAGGACCTATTCCTCGTCTTGTGGTTCCAATTTCCTGATCTTTACGAGCTTCTTCTTCCAGTTCATCGATTTTTTTATGATAAGGAAAGATCATATGAGCTCGTTCATCAATGCGAATGGTGCTAATGTCCACATTCTGATTTTTAAGGGTTTCTACTTCCTGTAAAAATCCTTCCGGATCAAAGGCTACCCCGTTGCCAATAATGTTAAGAGTTCCTTCATAAAGCACTCCTGAAGGCATCAGGTGAAAGGTGTATTTCTTATCACCTACGACAACGGTATGTCCCGCATTGTTCCCTCCCTGAGCTCTTACAACCACATCGGCATGACCTGCCAGATAGTCAATCAGCTTCCCTTTTCCCTCATCGCCCCATTGAGCGCCAATAATCGCTGTAGATGACATCTTCTTTACTCACTCCTTATTCCTTCTTACCTCTTTTATGGTGTTAAGGCTAGGTTTATCGTACCACATGCCTGAAAAAGCGTCAATGGAAGCGTCTTCATTATCGCCATTAGCAAAGCCCGCCTTACGACGGGCTTGACCAACACTATCTACGCTTCAGCTTTTTCCAAATATTCGTTCAGTTCAGATACTAGCTTGGATACATCAATGCCATGAACCTGACCGGCATCAGCAATGCTTTCCATGGTAGCACCAGGGCATCCCAGGCAGGCAAGGCCATGTTTCATAAAGATAGGCGCCACTCCCGGATCCATGTTTAAGACATCCATAATTGTCATGCTTTCATTTACTTTTGACATTCTATCCCTCCTTAGACGAAAAGTCGCCCTAAATCCATACAAAATCTATCAGAATTATTGTACCATGGAACGCTTTTACTGACAACCAGCATCTGATTTCTTACATATATTTTGAAGCGTCCACAAATTTTTGAAACTGTCCTAGCCAAACCATTTCAACGGTTCCAGTTTCTCCGTGCCGATGTTTTGCCATAATAATTTCGGCCAGGTTTTGTTGTTCGCTTTCTTCATCGTAATAGGCTTCCCGGTAGAGGAAGATTACCACGTCGGCATCCTGCTCGATCGCACCGGATTCTCTTAAATCCGAAAGAATCGGTTTATGATCCGCCCGTTGCTCAGGAGCACGTGAAAGCTGGGACAAAGCAATGACCGGACAATCCAGTTCTTTTGCCATAATCTTAAGATTTCTGGAGATGGCCGATATTTCCTGCTGCCGGTTTTCAGTGCGTCCATCTCCCTGCATTAGCTGCAAATAGTCAATGAGAACCAGATCCAGCCCCTTTTCCATTTTTAGTCGCCGGGCCTTTGAACGCATCTGTGTCACCGAAATGCCGGCAGAATCATCAAAAAAGATCTTCGCTGCCGATAATGGAACCATGGCCTGAGCAATGCGACCCCATTCTTCGTCGTTGAGCTGACCACTCTGGATTTTTCCCAGATCTACCATCGATTCAGCTGCCAACATTCGTAGAATCAATTGTTCCTTCGACATTTCCAAGCTAAAAATAGCCACAGCCGCATCGGATTTTAAGGCAGCGTTCTGAGCAAGGTTCAGAGCAAAGGCTGACTTACCCATGGCCGGACGTGCCGCTACCAGAATTAAGTCGGAAGCATGAAGGCCGTTAAGTTTGTTGTCAATGTCTAAAAATCCGGTACTAAGTCCGGTGACAGCTTGCTTGTTTTCATAGCGGGCTTCAATTTCGTCAAAAGCTTCACTGACCACTTCCTGAATGCTGGTAAATCCTTGCCGATATTGTTTTTGTGTAATATCATAAATATTTTTCTGCGCCTGCTCCAGTAGTTCCTGTACGTTAACGTCTGGCCGGTATCCCTGCTCCGCAATTTCTCTGGAAGAGCTGATAAGCCTTCTCAATACCGCTTTTTCTTCTACTATTTTGGCATAGTATTCCACATTGATGGTTAAGGGTACTGACGTTGTAAGGCTGGTGATATAAGGAATACCACCAATCGCCGCTAAGGTTTCTCTTTTTTTTAATTCTTCCGTAAGGGTCAGCATATCCACCGGTTCGTCTCGCTGAAAGATATTCGCGGAAGCTTCAAAAAGCTCTCGATGGGCTTCTTTATAGAAATCCTCCGGCAACAACATTTCCAGTGAGACAAAAACAGCTTCCCGATCCAGCAACATGGCTCCCAGTACCGATTGTTCTGCTTCTACGCTATGAGGCGGTACCTGCATCATTTCCCTAAAATCTTCCATCAAGCCACCTCTCCTGTCTTCGTTTACTCAGCTTGTACCTTTACGTTCATACTGGCACTGACATTAGGATATACCTTTACTTCCACCACCGTATCCCCTAAATTTTTAATAGGATCTGAAAGGTTAATTTTGCGTTTATCTATTTTGATTTTATGCTGTTTTTGTAAGGCTTCTGCAATTTCTTTGTTGGTTACCGATCCAAACAAGCGACCACCTTCTCCGGCTTTGGTCTTCATAGTTACCGTTACTTTTTCGATGCGTTCTTTTAGCTCTTCTGCCGCTTGCCGTTCTTCTGCTTTTCGTTTTTCCTGGGCTTTTTTTTGTTGTTCTACGGTATGAACATTGCCATCATTGGCATAAATAGCCATTTTTTTAGGAATTAAAAAGTTACGGGCATACCCATCACTCGCATTAACAATTTCCCCTTTTTTGCCTAGTCCTTTAACATCCTGCTGTAAAATTACTTTCATCCTTCATCTTCCTCCTCTTCTTCTTCCAAAACTTCTGTAATGGCTTGAACCAGTTTTGTTTTTGCTTCTTCAATCTCAATATTTTCCAGCTGAGCTCCGGCCACGGTCATATGACCACCGCCACCCAGTTTTTCTAAAATGACCTGCACATTCACATCTCCCAAAGAGCGACCGCTGATAAAGATTTGACCGTTGGGATCATTGCCTAAGACAAAGGATGCCTTAGCTCCCCGTATATTCAGCATAATATCTGCCGCCTGTGCCGCCACCAGATTCGCCCTTTCAGACACATCCTCACTGATGGCAATGGCGATTTTATCTAAAATAATCTCTGCTTTTTTGACTACTTCTGCTCGAGAAACAATCGATTGCAAATCGTCCTGGAACATTTGCCGTACTAAGGTAGTGTCGGCACCGGCCCGTCTAAGGTAGGAGGCCGCCTCAAAAGTTCTGACTCCGGTTTTGAAGGTAAAGTTTTTGGTGTCCAGGGCAATTCCTGCCATCAGCGCTTCTGCTTCCAGGCTTTCTAAATGAAGTTTTTCTTCCATATAATGAATGATTTCTGTTACCATTTCACTGGTAGAGGAAGCATAGGTTTCATGGTAGGTCAGAATTGGGTTTTCGATAAAATCTGTGCTGCGCCGATGATGATCGATCAACACAATTTTGCTTCCTTCTTTTAACAGCTCCGGACATTCTGTATAAATGGGGCGATGAGTATCCACCACCACTACCAAGGTGTTTTTGCTTCCTTGTATCTTTTGTGCTTCCTGACCGTCAATCATAGCTTTTTGATACTCGGGGATTTTCATCATTCGCTGGTATAGCACTTCGATGGACGGATTGCTTTCTTTTAACACAATATGTGCTGTCTTTTTCCGGTTTCTGGCCGCCCGATAAATGCCCAGCGCTGCTCCTAAAGCGTCCAAATCCGAATTTTTATGCCCCATTACCAGGACAACTTCTGCCTGATCCATTAGCTGACGCAGGCCATAAGCAATCACGCGGGCTTTTACCTTTGTCCTTTTTTCAACAGCTTTGCTTTTGCCGCCATAAAATTTGATATCGTCATTCTTTTTCACCGCTACCTGATCACCACCACGACCCAGGCATAAATCTTTTGCTGTATTGGCATAGGCCATGCATTCCTGATAATCTTTTCCCATAGTGCCCACGCCAATGCTTAAGGTAGGAGGAATGGAATTCCCCAGTTGAATGTCTCTGACATCATCCAGTATTTCAAACCGTTTGGTTTCCTGGCTTTCCAGATACTGATGTTCAAAGATAAGAATGTATTTATCCTGTTCGTACTTTCTTGCCAATCCTTTTAGCTGAGAAGCCCATACCTGCATCCGATGATCAATATCGGCTGAAACTCTGGGGCGGTTCGCATCATCCGTACTTTTCATTACTTCATCATAATTATCTACCTGTGCCAGGGCTACCACCAGTTTTTCCTGGTTGTACCTTCGCTTTAAGTTTTCATAAAGGGTGTATTCAATCCAGTATAACAGGATCCGGTAATCTTCGCCCTGCCTTTTTTCTTCTTTCACCACATTAAAGAGGACTTTAAAAGATCGTTTATCAACGGCGGCATGCCAAAACTCCGGAGTGTCTTTTCGCATCATTGCCCGCAAATCAAAGTTTTTTACCAGATCATGAATGTTTCGCTCCAACAAATCCGTGGATTGGACAATCCCCGAAAACTTTTGATTATACCAGGTAATGGTTCCGTCAATATCCACCATGGTCAGTGGAATGGGCATGTTTAAGATGGACTGTTTGGTGGCCGAATCGATATCCGAAGACAGCCGTTCAATATATTCAGCCCATTCCTTTTTTTTCATATTGCTAATCTTAAGGTTATAGTACAGGAGATAGGCCAGCAAAAAAACACCTACCACTCCTATTGATCGGTTGTAATATCCGATCAGCAGAATCAGGACGGTGATAATAATCATATAGATCCGGGTATCTGGAGTCAGTATTTGAAGTAATCGGTTTTTTTTCTTCATAAGCGACGCTCCCTGCTGAATTGCTATTGATCATGAATAGCCATTGTTTACTTTTACCCGCAAGCTGGTTTCTTTAACCTGTTTTCCTAAGGAAGCTTATTTAGAAGATGAGATTTTTCGAAAATTTATCATCGATTCTAACAGGCCCAGCATGGCAATCACTGTGATGATCGGACTAATAATGACTAAGGACAATAGGACAACAATTCGAAGCCATTTAGGCACTCGTGTCCGTTTGATCCAGAAGCTGATCACGGATAAGCCTTGCATAAAAAACACCATCACAATCAGCAAGACGGTATTGGCCACCATGCCTTCTGTATGGAGCCAGTCTGCATAACTGGTAAGCCAGGAAAGCATCAATACCAAAAAAGATCCCATCACCACATGACCCGGAAGTTTGAACCGGCTGAATTCTGGCAATTCCTGCTGATAGCTATGGCTTCGCCGAAGTACGGCAACCGTCAGGTAATAGTTGATAAAAGCGCCAAAAAGAGCCTGCACCATAATAAGTCCTGGAATGATCAGCAACACATATTGAATCATTTCTTCCGCTGTTGCCGGATCAATGCTTAACTGTTGTAAAGAATCTATTTGTTGTTGAAACAGGTTTTCAAACATTTGGCCCAGTTCCAGTGTTAGTTGGATGCCTGTCGCTAAACCTATCAGATAGATAAGCAGAAAGGTAGCCGCTGCTGACGCAAAAGCGCCGGCAAAAATAATTTCATGAGGATGCTTTTCTTTCCGAATCCAGGCTCCCATCACAATGGCCAAAGGTCCAAAGATAACAAAAATAAGTAGGCTGTAAAGAATGCCTGTCAATACTCCAATAAGCAAGACGGTCACCAATAAAGAAAAAAAAGCGTATCGGGTAGACCGGCGGGCGGCCAATACCAGAAATGGTACTGGAATCAGTACCATTAAGATAGACAGGACGGGAATATAGACGGTTCCCAACACAAAAATGGTTGTTAACGTAGCTATCATGGCGGCTTCTATCATGGCTTTCTGTCGATCTCTTTGTTCCACAAAATTCGCTCCCTAATTGAAGGATACTGCTTTTTATTGCCTTTTCTCCGTAGAGTAGCTAAAAATAATGCTGCTCTTGGACAGAATTTCTTCTACATTGTAAAGAACTACCAGTAATTTCACGGTTTCTTCCACAGATAAAGGGACAGCAGTTTCCTGATTTTTTATCTTTCTTTTGATTGCATTGGCACGTGCTTCAATTTCTTCCAATCGCTGACTAAGGGCATCGTCTCCCTTTTCCAGGTCTTTTTCTACGTCGGTTAATTCTTCATAGACCGACACCAGCTCTTTCTCCATTGGTTGCATAATGCTAAGGGAAACCCCTTTTTCCACAATGCCCATCAGGTTTTGTAAATGCTGATGCATTTCAGAAATTAGTTTGTATACCAGCATGACTTCTTTCATGCTCATTTCTCCATGCACCTTGATTTTTTCTTCTTTTTCCTGCAATTCAACCAGTTTTTTAATTTCTTCCTGCCCTTCTTCAATACGATCTAATTCCTCTTGTAATTCATCTACCGAAATGCTTTTCCGGCGCATCAGTACCCCTAACATCTGGTTCTGGCTTTTGATGATGGCCGGAGCTTCTTTTCGAATTTCTGCCAGTACTTGCTGGTCGTAGGTAGGTGGCATAAAAAAGTAATTGACTACCAATGCAATGCCAATCCCCAGCCCTGTATCAAAAAGACGGCTTAAGGCATATTCTACTGCGCCATCTCCAGCTTCCATAAAAACGGCTACAAAAACAATACAACTAATAACAACAGCTTCGGGCGTTTTAATCAGAATCATCAACCGGATCAGCAACAAAATAGCGATCCCGGCTAAAATAGGATGCGGCGGTAGCCAAATTGCCAGCAGCATTCCAAAAAGGGCTCCAACGGCAGTTCCCAGCATTCGGTTCCGGCCGACTACCCAAGAATCAGAAATGGTCGCTTGCATCCCTATCAGGGCGGCAATGGTAACAAAAAAGGGACTTTCCAGATTTAGCACCGCTACAGCAAAAAGACCAATCGTAACGGCAATACTGGTTTTAATCGTTCGTAATCCAATTTTCATAGCGTTTTTCGACCCTCCATGGCTTTTAAAAGCGTCACTTCATCCACATATTCCAGATCGCCGCCCACCGGAATTCCGTAACCAATGCGTGTTACTTTAATTCCCATGGGCTTAAAAAGCCGAGCCAGGTACATTGCCGTGGCTTCCCCTTCGATGGTGGGGTTGGTGGCTAAAATAATTTCTTCCACTGGTTCAGCACCCACCCGTTCCACCAGTTCTTTTACTTTTATATCCTCCGGGCCTATTCCGTCCAAAGGTGAAATGGCTCCATGTAGGACGTGATACAAGCCTTTATATTCTCTGGTTTTTTCCATCGCCACCACATCTCTGGGATCCTCCACCACACAGATGGTTGTCGCATCTCTTTTGGGATTGTTACATAGAGAGCAGGTTTCTGTATCGGTAAAATTAGCGCAATGGGCACAGTATCGAATGTTCTTCTTTGCTTCTATAATCGCTTTTGCCAATTGTGTTACCTCTTTGCCATCCATACTGATGACGTGAAAAGCCAGGCGCTGTGCCGTTTTACGACCAATGCCCGGCAGTTTGCTGAAGGCTTCTATTAAACCAGCAATCGGCGTTGTAAACTCCTGCATTTATTTCTCCCCGCTTCTCTTTTTTTACTTCCAGGATGCTTTGTTTTACAAACCTGGTGGCATTCCCATGCCGCCGGTCAGTTTTCCCATTTCCCGGCTTACCGTTTCGTCTGCAGTACGAAGGGCTTCGTTCACCGCGGCCATAATCAGATCTTCCAACATTTCCACATCGTCTTCATCTACGGCTTCCGGTTTAATATTGATTGATTTTACTTCCTTTTTACCGGTAACCGTCACATTAACGGCTCCGCCACCAACAGTTGCCTCAAATTCACGGGTTTCCAACTCTTCCTGCAGTTCAGCCATTTTCTTTTGCATTTGTTGTGCCTGTTTCATCATTGCGTTCATGTTCGGCATACCGCCGCCTGCACCGCCAAATTTTCGTTTACTCATTTCTATCGGTCACTCCTTTTATTGATTTCATTATTTGTATTTTCCATTATACCATATTGACAAAATCTAGTAATCCCTCTTACTCTTCTTCCACGATTTCCAGGATGTTTTCCGGCACTGCTTCCTTTAATTTTTCGATGGTCTGTTCCTGTTGCTGCCGAGCTGATTGTTTATTGTCTTCTAGCAACTGCAGTTTGATCCGCAAGGATTTGCCTGTTTTGTCCTTTAATAAACGGGACAAATAGGATTTAATATCTTCCCGATCCAATTTATTACAATGAAAGCTGTGCTCCTGATCAAAGCCTAAAACGGCAACTTCTCCTTCAATGGCGATTATTTTCCCTTCTCTTGCCATCGCCTGGATGGATGCCTTTTTATCCAATCTAATCTGTTCCAACACCTCCGGCCATTGTTGCCGTACCAATTCCAATAGATCCTCGGAGCTCCCTTTGGTAGGGGAAGGCTGTTGCGTTGGTGCAAGCGATGGTGCCGCGGCCGGCTTTTTTTTCGGAGAAGGCTTGGCTTCACCTTTAGGCTTTTGAACAGGTTGAACCGTCTCAGGAGGGGGGGCAACCTGGGCAGAGGGTGCCGATGGTGCTGCTTTAGGAGCCGGGGAGGCTAAGGCAATCATGCCGCTTTCCAGCAGTATATAAGGTTGAGCTGACTTTTTCATTGAAAATTCTATGTCGGCCATTTTTCGAATCATTTCTGTAATACCCCTGGTTTCAAAGGCAGCAGCTTGCTGAACCAGCTTTTCTCTTTTGGTTTCCGGCATGGCTTCCCACCCTTCTATTTTTGCGTTAAGGGAAGCCATCATTAGCCACCGAAAGTGTTTCATCAGCTCTGTCAGCAGTTGTTTCATATCTTTTCCTTCCAGATATAGTTGCTGGAGTAGTTCGGCTACTTTTAGCGGTTTCTGGTGAGCAATATGGTCCGTCATCTGAAAAAGCAGATCTTCGTTAATGCTTCCCAGCACTTCAATCACATGCTCATAACTCAGTTGTCCCGGATGATAGGCAATGCATTGATCTAAAATACTGAGGGCATCCCGCAGGGCTCCTTCACCGTTAATAGCTACGGTGGTAAGCGCGCCGTCATCACAATCCATGTCTAAAGAACGACAGATAATCTCCAAACGTTTTTTTATTTCTTCCATTGAAAGTGGTTTGAAATTAAACCGTAAGCATCGGGATAACACCGTGGGTGGAATTTTATGCAATTCCGTTGTGGCTAAAATAAAGACCACATGCGGTGGCGGTTCTTCTAGGGTTTTCAGTAATGCATTAAAAGCTCCGGAACTCAGCATATGCACCTCGTCGATGATATAAACTTTGTACTTGCCTTTTACCGGCGGGTATTTCACACTTTCACGAATTTCACGAATATGATCTACTCCGTTGTTTGATGCGGCATCAATCTCCAGAACGTCCATCACCTGGTCTGAAAGAATGCCCCGGCAAACTTCGCATACGTTACAGGGGTTTCCATCATAAGGATCCAAACAATTAATGGCCCGGGCAAAGATCTTTGCCGTTGACGTTTTACCCGTGCCTCGAATACCAGAAAAAAGGTAGGCATGCGAAATTGAATCGGCTGCAATCTGGTTTTTTAGTGTTTGAACAATATAGGCTTGTCCCATCACTTCTTCAAAAACTTCTGGTCTCCACTTACGGTAAAGCGCTTTGTAACTCACAGTATTTCACCACCTTCATTGATTTGAACCTGAGCAAAGCTTTCCGGACTTCCGAAAACGCTTGGCATTAAATTGTTTAACCAGGGTAACAGCGCTGATTGTCGCAGGGCTTCGGCCACAGCCCCCTGGGCATTAGCCGCTGCAAAGGGAGTCAGTAAAATCGTAATGACCCATATAAGGATCAGCCCTCGAATCAATCCGGCAGCCAAACCAGCCATTCGATTTGCCATGTTTAACACCGGGAGTTTGAAAAATCCGTTGATCAGCAGACCGGCTAAATAAACCAGCTGCTTGACAACGATAAAAACCAGCAGAAAGGAGAAGCAGGAAATCAAAAAATGGAGTAGGGCTTCTGTTGCCTGGGCCAACACCCAATCATCCGCCAGTTCCATCGCACTTTCCAGTCCATTGAATTCCGTATAATCCGGTATCCAGTCCAGCACCACCGATGGTACCGGTAATTGCTGCCATAATGCTTGTATATTTTCTTCGGCCAAATGGTTTACTTCCGGTCTTTCCCAACGAGCTTTTAAGTATCCATAAACCCATTCCCGGATAGAGCCGATCAGAAAAGGAGAGTTGATCCATCTCTCTGTCACCAGATGACTATATTGACTGGCACTCCAATACCCAACCATATAACTGACTAAGCTGGCGATGGTAAGGATTAATCCTCGAGCATATCCCCGAAAAAGATTCCAGCCCAAAATGGCGATCATCATGATATCTATCCAATTCATCTTCATTACCTCATTTCATAGAACAATAATTCTCCTCTGGTTTGCAACACAATCAAGTTATTTTCCAGAACAAAGCCTTTTTCGATGTCTCTGGAAAGCTGATGTTCTGCGATGAGATCTAATCGATTATTAAACACCTTCAGCTCTCTTGCATTATATACTAAAATCGATGAAGCGTTGACATCCATGCCTGAAATATTCATGGCTATTTCTTTTTCCCGACTGTCTTTTCCATCAGCGGAAAGGTATCGTAGCCGACTCTGCATTTCTTCTTCTTGCCGATGAACCAGAATCCAAGCTTCTCCATTATGGCTTTTTAGGTAAAATGGGTCGATCGGTTGTTCCGCCACCACTTCTCTTTCTTTTGTCATTACCTGTAGTTGGTCATCCATCAAAATCGATAAATTGCGGCCTTCTTGCGCCAGCCCAAAAATAAGTTGCCGGGGAAAGGACCAAGAAGAAACCAATACCCCATGAAGGTCGTACATGGTCAGCACGGATTCATAGCCATCTGTCCCGACTTCCAGAAAACTTAGAAGCACACGGTCTCTTGATGAGTCCAGGGAGCTTGACAGCAGATGGGCGTCAGGCAAAATCATGCTTCCCATCACCCGCCCCTGAGGATCGAACACAGAAAAAGCCACCAGCCCATCTTCTTCTGGATGTTGTGCTAGAAGATGATGATCCTGATCACTAATCATCCACTGAATTGGTCGATTCACAGCCTGCTGATAAAGCATATGTCCTTCTTCATTCATGGATAACAGATAGCGGGGTGATTTTTCCAGGATCGATACCCGCTCTTTGTTTTGTGCCGCTACATGATCCATGTTTTCAGTCCCCAGAGTCCAGTCGTATTGGCTCTCTCCATGGAAGTAGCGGATTTCTGCATTTCTTAACAACATAATCCCTTCAGAAAAAGAAAGGATTTCCCAATTTCCGCTGTAAGGAATGGCCACTTCCCGATATAAAAACATTTCCTGATCGCCAGCCAAGATATGACGCTGTAAGTATCGAATGGTCCAGGGACTGCTTAATAACAGCATCACAAAAACAATCAACATAAATCCAAAGAGTCTTTTCCGAAACTTTCTTTTTACTTTCAAAAAAAAACCTCCCGGTTTTTTTAGTCTTTCGGTATCATGAAGGCTAGTTTGCCCATTACCAGGTTAACATCCAACTGGACGGCTTCATAAATTTCTCCATCCATGTTCATGGCACAAACCTTTTCCTTCACCTTTAGCCTTACCTGTTTTGTCTGTACATAAATGATTTCCTGAAAGGATACATGCTTTCCCAGAAATACACTAGGGAACAACAGCAATAATTTCCATGGGCTTAAGGGCTTCAGAAGACAGACATCCAGTTTTCCGTCGTACAGGCTGGCTCTGGGGCATATTTTCATGCCACCACCATAGTAGGCACCGTTGCCTATGGCCACCAAAACGCCTTCTCCTTTGTATTCTCCATGATCCCAGATTACCTCATAGGAATACCGCTTCATCCTTCGTACCTGCCGAATCAAAGCCGCCGTATAAACTAAAGCGCCAGGGTATCGGCCTTTCCAAAGGTTTGCCTGGTTGGCGATGGCGGCATCTAAACCGGTGCTATAAATGTTTAAAAACCGGTGTTGGTTCACTTCCCCATAATCCACCATGCTGCATTTGCCTTCGATCATGGTTTCGGTTGCTTTTTTCCAATTATCAATGGTCAGCATCCGACAAAAATCATTACCGGTACCTGCCGGTATTACGGCCAGTGGATACGCTCCCGGTGTCATGCCGTTTAAGACTTCGTTATAAGTTCCATCTCCACCGATCATACCCAACACCTTAACGGTTTCTGGCGCCAGGCTTTTTGCCATCTCTCTGGCATCACCGGCTTTTTCCGTAAAATAGAAATGAGCTTCTATCCCTCGGCTTTCCAGGTATTTCTGCACCTTTTTTTGTACAGAAAGGCCTTTTCCATTACCGGCATTGGGATTCACAATGACATGGTAGGCTTTCACGCCTGAGCCTCTTGCCGTTGATGCTTTTCTCTGGCAATACGGATCGCCTCCACTTCTTCAACCGAAAGGTGCTGTTCTGAAACACCACGCTTTACTTCCTTGGCGTAACTACTGGATTCATACCGACCATGAATGCCAGTTAACACTACCCCGTTCATGCGATCGTCCAGAATTGCAATAGAATAACTAAGGCTGCTGCCAATATCGTCAAAGGCATTAAAGCGGACAATACCCACTCGTTGAACACAATCCTTCAACTGTTCTTCAATGGCTTCCATTCTGCCTTGATTTTCTTCTGCTGTTTTGTGATGAGCTTCCATTGCCTTTTGCTGGTCCAACATGATGGTTTCAATGTTTTGCCCTTCTGCCCCTTTCATTAACTGCTTAAACTTTTTTTTGAAGGCTATCAAATTAATCCATAGTAGGATCACTATCATCGAAAGTATCAGAATAGCAACAAGGCTTACTCCCAGATACATCTCTACTTGATGGCCAATCATTTGATTCCAGTTTATCATCGATCCTTTCTCCTTTGCCTCTTTCCTTATTTTCCCCTTACTTATTTCAGAAGTCCAAATTTATTTCAGAAATCCAAGGCTAGCTGTTGTACTGCCGCCAGGGCTTGATCTATCTCTTCTTTCGTTGTAAAGTAACCCGGGCTAAAGCGAATGGCTCCTGCCGGATAAGTTCCGACGGTCTTATGAGCCAACGGTGCGCAGTGTAGACCGGCTCTTGCTGAAATGCCGTACAACTGATCCAGTAAATAATTTAATTGGGTCTGATCCAGATCCCGGAGGGTAAATAGTTGTACCGCTCCTTGTTGCCGGACATCCTCCGGTCCGTAAAGCCTTACTCCTTTGATGACCGAAAGGCCTTCTTTTAAACGCTGGATATGGTTCCGCTCTTTCTCCTGAACCGCCGAAACTGTTTCTCTCAATAAAAAATCCACCCCAGCCTGAAGTCCTGCCAATCCATGGGCATTTTGCGTGCCACTTTCATAACGATCCGGAACAGTCATCGGTTGATAAAGGTTTTCTGACTGACTGCCGGTACCGCCTTGCTTCATTTCTTGCAGCAAAACCCCTTCTTTAAGGTATAAAAAACCCGTTCCCTGAGGACCTAATAAGGCTTTATGCCCCGGCGCTGCCAATAAATCCGGGTCCATCTGATGAATGCTGTAATCAATACTTCCCGTGGACTGAGATGCATCCACCAAGGATAAAATTCCTTTATGCCTTGCCAAAGCAATAATGGACTCTACGGGCTGGATCGTGCCCGTTACATTGGAGCAGTGGGTTACGATCAGCATTTTGGTGTTAGGTTGTAGTGCTTCTTCAAAGTCTTTTGCCTGCACCATGCCTTTTGCGTCTGCCTCCAGAATCTTTACTTCTACGCCAGACTCTTTCAATGCTTCTAGCGGCCTCAGGACAGAATTATGTTCCATTGAAGTCGTCATCACATGATCACCCGGTTTTAATATTCCTTTAATGGCCAGATTAAGAGAATCCGTTGCATTGCTGGTAAAAATAATTCTTAAGGGATCTGTTACACCCAACAACGTGGCCAATTTATGCCGCGTTTCATACATGACCCGACTCGCCGCCAATCCTCCCTGATGCTCGGAGCGTCCAGGATTTCCTCCGACGCTTTCCATCTGCCGAAGGACGGCTTCTATGACTGTTTTCGGTTTAGGGTAGCTGGTAGCTGCGTTGTCTAAATAGACCATTTACCTCACTCTTTTCTTTACCTATTTCAATACTTGGATCTATTTTGATGACTCGTTGACAATTCATCCTTTGAGCGTTTTATCCTGCAAGGGATACGAACTATTCGGTGGCATTGAGCATTTCCAGGATTCGATTTAAGTCTTCCTGATTGTAATATTCTATTTCTATTTTCCCTTTTTTACCACTATTGGAAATGCTTACTTTCGTGCTGAAGTAATCTCTTAATCGTGATTCAACGGCTAATACTTCCGGGTCCTTTTGTTTTGTTTTGCTTTTTGGCTTTGCTTTTTGTTTTTTGTTCTCCTGTCGAACCAATTCTTCCACCTGACGAACATTTAATTTCCCATCCTTGATCCGATGAGCCAGTTCTTCCTGAAGTTCCGGATCTGAAATGCCTAGTAATGCTCTTCCTTGGCTTCCACTTAACTGACCGTCCTTAACCATCTGGCGGACAGGAGGATGTAATTGTAATAATCTCAAGGTGTTGGCCACATAAGACCGGCTTTTCCCCAAGGCTTCTCCCAAGCTGGTGTGGTTTAGCTTGTATTCTTCCATTAGGTATTGGTAAGCGTTAGCTTCTTCAATAACGGATAGGTTTTCCCGCTGCAAATTTTCAATCAATGCCACTTCATATAATTCTCTTTCCGAGTATTCCTTTACAATGCAGGGAATTTTTTCCATTCCAATTTCCTGAGCGGCCCGCCATCGGCGTTCCCCTACAATAATCATATAGCCTTTTTGTTTTTTCGCTACCAGAATAGGTTGTATCATGCCATGCTGTCGGAGGGAGTGGGCTAAATCTTGAAGTGCTTCCGGATCAAAGACTTTTCTTGGCTGATTTTCGTTAGGAAACACTGCTTCCCGAAGAATCATCCGGATCTGGTCTTTTTCAACAGAAGTGCTCTCCTGTTCAACGTCCTGCCAATGTGGGATAAGTGCTTCCAACCCTTTCCCTAAACCTCTTTTTTTTGTCTGTCCTGCCATTACCATTCGCCCTCCTCTAAATCAATAAATTCCTCCGCCAGCTCCATAAAGGCTTCCGCTCCCCGAGATCTCGGATCATAGTATATTACTGGCTGACCATGACTGGGCGCTTCTGCCAGCCGTATATTTCTAGGGATCATCGTGACGTAGACCTTTCCTCGAAATACTTTTTTTACTTCCTCTACTACCTGGATAGATAGATTCGTTCTTCCATCAAACATCATCAGAACAACACCCTGAATCGACAAGTTGGGATTCAGGTTTTTCTTTACCATTTGGTAGGTGTTCATCAGCTGACTAACGCCTTCCAAGGCATAGTATTCACATTGGATGGGTATTAAAATTCTATCGACGGCCGCCAGCGAATTAATCGTCAAAAGACCCAAAGAAGGTGGACAGTCAACAAAAATATAATCATAATCATCTTGGATTGTCTGCAGGGCGTTTCTTAGCACTACTTCACGCCTTTTCATTCCCGTCAGTTCCACCTCAGCTCCTGCCAACTGTGTGCTGGAAGGCAGTAAGTCAAGGTTTTCGTACTCCGTGGGAATAATGACTTCCCGAATGTCCATTTCATTAATCAGTACGTCGTAAACGGTATATTCCAGGCTCTTTTTATCAACACCAAAGCCACTGGTGGAGTTTCCCTGAGGATCAATATCGACCACGCAAATCTTTTTGCCTTTAGAAGCCAATGTAGCGCTAAGATTTACATTGGTGGTTGTTTTCCCCACGCCTCCTTTTTGATTAAAAATCGCTATGGAAATGCCCATTACAACGCCTCCCTATTGGAACAACAACGCCGTGCGCTTTGTTCATTTTCTTCAGATAAGAGTATAACGCTTATGGCTTAAGCTTTGGATATCCCCTTCTTGTTGAAATAAAAACCGCCGCTTAAGCGTTCTTGTCTATTCTATCATTTTTTACACCAGCTTGGAATTAAAATCCACAAAAAACAGAGAATATGAATATTTTACCATGTTCTCTTTCGTTTCACGTGAAACAAAAAAAGACCCGCTTCCCTACGGATCTTATGCTTGTACTGGTTAAAGGAACACACTTTATCCTTCTATCACTGAGCCTGTTGCCAGGTAACGAATTTTATCACCCATTACTTCCTTTAGAATCTGGAAAGAACCGACTCCGGTACAATGACCTGTATAGTAAAGGGCATTGGTTCTTAGCAGAGCTTCTCCCAAGCGACGCACTGTTTCCGGTTTTTCTTCTTCTCCAGTGGAATGATTTTTTAAGTGCAATCCTCCTATCACCATATCCGGAAAATTGCCATAGCGACTTAGATACTGATCAACAATATTAACAATGCCGTTATGCGCACAACCAGCCAGTAAAACATGTTTCCCTTTTTCTCTGATCACCAGATTTTGTTCGTGCAAAAATTCATCCGGGACCATAAATCCATTTCTTTCCCTCAATAACACAGAATTCCCCTTTGGAAAAAACTTTCTCCCTGTCACGCCAGAAAATATTTCCAGCCGGTCGCTAAGTATTTCATGCTCTTTTGTCAATCTAACCTGAGGATGATCCTCGATACTTTTATCCAATCCGATAAAAACAGCTTCATCCTTCGTCTTTCTGGCATAGTAATTATCAAAGCCATAAGCGCTGATATACACCGTTGCCTGCTGGTTCTGTCCTAAGAAATGCTTCAATCCGCCTCCATGATCATAATGAGCATGAGAAATAATCACCGTATCTATTTTGCTAATATCCACTCCCATTTTTTCTGCATTTTCGGAATAAAGTTCACTATCTCCCAAATCAAATAAAAGACGGTGATTTCCCGATTCAATGTATAAGGAAAGTCCGTGTTCTCCCCGAAAATCTTCTGAGACACAAGTGTTTTCCACCAAGGTTTTGATTAACATGGCATCGGATCCTTTCTATTGGTCCCTTCCTTAATCGTTTCCGTATATGACAGCTATCATCTCGCAGGCATTTTTCCAGAACTTATGGTAGACAGGTTATATCGTTCCAATCTGATTAAAGGGAAAAATGCGAAAAACAACCCTTCCAATAACTTCTTCCTGATCAATCAGACCTATTTCTTCGTTTCGACTGTCTAAACTTCGATTACGGTTGTCACCCATAACAAAAACGGATCCATCTGGAATCGTTATATTCGTGTTACCATAAAAGTCTTCTTCCAAAATGTAAGACTCATCAATTTCTTCTCCATTTACAAAGAGCTGGCTTCCATTAATCAGGAGTTCGTCCCCTTCCCGAGCAATAACCCTCTTAATAAGGATCCGATCATCCGCTAAACTTGACTGAAAAAGAATAATATCATCCTGCTTTGGCAAATCCTTCCAATAGGCTAAACGAAAGGCTATGACCATATCCCGATCATGAAAGGTAGGCTCCATCGATGGACCAACCACGAAAGCCGGAGTAATTACCCGTGTAATAAGAAACGCTAGAATCATAGCAAAAGCAATGGTTTTAACCCATTCAATCAGTTCTTTCATCCAACGAGATGTTTTCTTTTCCGTTACCACTTCTTCATTCATCGTTATTATCTCACCTGTTTCTTTCTTTATAATGATGTTTTTGTTTTCATAATGTTCTTATTTTGGCATTTCCTTTGTTTTTTCATCAGTAATGTTGGTCGCCCCTTTTCTTACCGACCATCCTCTTTCCGCAACATAATCCTATACCCCATCTTTATCATCGATTATATTGTACCATATTTTTCACCGTTGCTCCTATCAATTTAAGAACGATAGTGGATTTGGATATTCGAATTTAATAATCTTGCCTCCGGAGTTTTGCAGTCACCATAGCCAACCCATGGTCTGAAGTAAAGATAACTACTTTGCTTCAGGCTTTTTTTATTTTGTTTTTTATTATTATTTGTATAGCGAAATGTAGCGTATTGTGATATAATAGAGCTATATCCTGGTGTCGAAAGGGGTTGGCTCATGTACTTAAAAAAATCACGTCAAAAAAGTGGTCGTGTTTATTTATCCATTGTGGATGGTTATTATGATAAGGAGCGTGGTCATCCCCGTACGGTTACCATTGAAAAGGTCGGGTATTTGGATGAACTGGAAAAGGTGTATGAGGATCCTATTGCGGTGTTTGAGGAGCGGGTGGCGCAGTTAAAAAAGGAAAAGGCGGAAAAGAAACGGCCTGTGGTGGTGGAATTTTCTCCTGAAGAAGTACTGGAGAAGGGTCAGGGTCAACGTAAAAATGTCGGGTATTTGGTGCTCAGTCAACTTTATCATGAATTGGGCATTGATCAGTTTTTAATCAATCGACAAAAGACGACCAAACTGGGATTTAATACGAATGATGTGATGAAGTTGCTGGTGTTTTCTCGTTTGCTTCGACCGGGATCTAAACGGAGGGCTTTCGAGGACCGTCATTGGTTTTTTGAAAAGACGAATTATTCTTTGGATGATGTGTACCGGAGTCTTTCTTTTTTTCATCAGCATCGAAAGGCGCTACAATTATGGATTCATGAGCGGATTCAGCAATATTATGGCCGAGATACACGGTTGGTTTATTATGATGTGACGAATTATTATTTTGAATCGGATCCGTCGGAGGAGCTCCGACAAAAGGGGTTTTTGAAGGAGCGTCGGCCCAATCCGATTGTGCAGATGGGGCTTTTTATGGATTCCATGGGGATTCCCATCACTTATGAATTGTTCCCTGGTAATTGGAATGATTCTTTAACGTATCGTCCCTGTCTGTCCCGGGTTCATCGGGAATTTGGCCTGGGGAAGGTGGTGGTCGTAGCAGATAAAGGGATTATCACCGGGGATAACATTATGTATACTTTGTCCGGGAAGCATGGGTATGTGTTTAGCTTTTCGATTCGCAGGGCGGACGAGGCCTTTCAGAAGTATGTTTTAGATCAAAGTGGCTACGAATGGTATGGGGATAAGTACAAACGAAAATCCAGGTTATCTCCGCGTAAGATTTGGATCACAAACACGCAGGGGAAAAAGGTGCAGACGACAGTGCATGAACGTCAAGTGGTTTTTTACAGTGAAAAGTATGCGAAAAAGGCAAAGCGGGAACGGGAAAAGGCTGTTGCAAAGGCCATGGATCTGATTCAGCACCCGGGCAGGTATTCCCGGGCTACGTCAAAGGGCGCCGCTGGATATGTGAAGCACCTGCAATTTGATAAGAAGACGGGGGAAGTATTGGAAAGGGATCATCAGTTGGAGTTGAATATGGAAAAGGTTGCAGCGGAGGAAATGCTGGACGGGTATTATGCTTTAGTCACCAGTGAATATCAGGAGTCGCCGGATCAGATTATTGATATGTACCGTGGGCTATGGCGTATTGAGGAATCTTTCCGGGTTACGAAAAGCGATCTGGAAGCAAGACCGGTTTATGTTTCTCGGGAGGATCATATTGAGGCTCATTTTTTAACGTGTTTTGTGGCGCTGGTCATGGCGCGGTTACTGGAACGAAAGTTGGATCGGCAGTACAGTATTCGACGTCTACTGGAAAGTCTGGCGAAAACCGAGTGTACGCCGCTGAAACAAAACTACTTCCTGTTTGACTTTTATGATGAGGTAATGGAGAATGTCGGAACGACATTCAACCTGGATTTTTCGAAGCGGATCCACACATTGGGAGACATTAAAAAAATGTTAGCATCGACGAAAAAAAGATAAATTTCGCTATGGTTTTTAGAAAAAAAGAAACAGCCTCTCTCCCTGTTCTTGCAAAAGGGACGGGCTGTTTTTTCGCTTTTTAACTGCAGAATTCAAGATTTCACTGATGAAATCACAAATTTTGTATGTTTTTATGGCTTGAAATTGCTTCATTGACAAATTGCAATTTCATTTCCCTTCATTTTTTCTCATCCTCAAAGGAAAGTTTGGAGCATATGCTCGTTACTCCGTCGTCTGACCTCTTTCCCCACCCCTCATAGCCTCCTATCAATTTAAGAATCATAGTGATCCGCATATTCGAATTTAATAATCTTGCCTCCATTTCTGGCCAATCAGTAAGACCCTGGACCTAGGGATGGTGAAAAGGGCAAAAACTCGACAAATTTTG